>CAXSHO010000007.1:0-1741 GCA_964237305.1 uncultured Caulobacteraceae bacterium | reverse complement strand
AGCCGCAGGCCGCCTACGCCCGGGCCGCCGCGCGCCTGCACGCCCTGCGGCGCCACGCCGAGGACGCCCCCGCCGTCCACCCCGACGCGGAGCTGGAGGAGGGGGTGCGCCTGGGCCCCGGCGTCGTGGTCGGCCCGGGCGCGGCGATCGGCGCCGGGACGGAGGTGGGCGCGCACGCGGTTATCGGCCCCGGCGTGCAGATCGGCCGCCACGGGCGCATCGGTCCGCACGCGGTGATCGGCTGCGCGCTCATCGGCGACCGCGTGCGCATCCTGGCCGGCGCGGTGGTGGGCGAGGCGGGCTTCGGGGTGGCGGGCTCCAAGGAGGGCGCGATGGACATGCCCCAGCTCGGCCGCGTCATCCTGCAGGACGGGGTGACGATAGGCGCCAACGCCTGCATCGACCGGGGCGCCTACGACGACACGGTGATCGGCGAGAACACCAAGATCGACAACCTGGTGCAGGTCGCGCACAACGTGCGCATCGGGAGGAACTGTGTTCTGGCGGCGCACACGGGCATATCGGGCAGCGTCACGGTGGGCGACGGCGTCATGTTCGGCGGCCGCGCCGGCATCGCCGACCATGTGGACATCGGCGCCGGAGCCAAGATCGCCGCGGCTTCCGGGGTGATGAAGAACGTGCCCGCGGGCGAGGTCTGGGGCGGCTCCCCCGCCCGCTCGCTCCGCAAGTGGATGCGCGAGACGGCGTGGCTGGCGGCGCAGGCGCGCAGGGAGCGGTGATGGACGGGTCCGACGCCGTCGCACAGGGCGGCCCGGCCACCGGCCAGGCCATCGACCACGCCGAGATCCAGCGGCGCATCCCCCACCGCTATCCCTTCCTGCTCGTCGACCGCTGCGAGGATTACCGCGCGCGCGAGAGCGTGGTGGGCGTCAAGTGCGTGTCGATCAACGAGCCCTACTTCCAGGGCCACTTCCCCGAGAGCCCTGTCATGCCGGGCGTGCTCATCTGCGAGGCCATGGCGCAGACGGGGGCGATCCTCATGTCCAAAACGCTGGAGGTCGATGTCACCGGCAAGGTCATCTACTTCATGAGCCTGGACAACGCCCGCTTCCGCCGCGCCGTGCGCCCGGGCGACGTGCTGCGCATGCACGTCACCGTGCTGCGGGCGCGCGACCCCGTCTTCAAGTTCCACGGCGACGCCTACGTGGAGGGCCAGCTCGCCGCCGAGTGCGACTTCGCCGCCATGGTGTCCGAGATCGCCCGTTGAGCGTGCACCCCACGGCGGTGATCGCCCCCGGCGCCGAGCTTGGCGCGGACGTGGAGATCGGCCCCTACTGCACGGTCGGCCCGCAGGTGACGCTGGGCGACCGTGTGCGGCTCGTCAGCCACGTGGTGGTCGAGGGCCACACGGAGGTGGGGGAGGACACGCTGGTGCATCCCTTCGCGGTGCTGGGCGGCCCGCCCCAGCACATGGCGCATAGGGGTGAGGACACCCGGCTCGTCGTCGGCGCCAGGAACCGCGTCCGCGAGCACGTCACCATGCACGCGGGAACGGTGCTGGGCGGGGGCGTCACCCGGGTGGGGTCGGACAGCCTGTACATGGTGGCCAGCCACGTGGCGCACGACTGCATCGTGGGCGACCACGTCACCTTCGCCAACAACGCCACCCTGGGCGGCCATGTGCACGTGGGCGACTGGGTGTTCATGGGCGGCCTCTCCGCCGTGCACCAGTTCAGCCGCATCGGCCGCTACGCCTTCGCCGGCGGCGGCGCCATCGTGA
>CAXSHO010000006.1:17476-45275 GCA_964237305.1 uncultured Caulobacteraceae bacterium | reverse complement strand
CGCTCGAAGGGCGCTTCGGCGTCCGTCTTCTCGCGCACCGCAGGTGCGGTAGTACGAGCGGAGGGCCGCCGCCCGGCTGAGGTCATGCGGTCCTACGCGGGCCACGTCCGGTGAGCGAGACCGGCGACCTGTTCGCGGCCGCGCCGCCACCTTCGCCCGCCTCTCCCGAAGGCGGCCTCCTCGACGGCCCCGGCCCGCGCTGGTTCTCCATCGCCGCGCACCGCCCCTTCGTGGAGGACCTCGCCGCGGGCCTCCTCGCCGCGCTGGAGCCGCAGGGGCCGGAGGCGCTGTCAGACGCGGTGGTGCTCACCCCCACCCGGCGCGGGGCGCGGGCGCTGGCGCAGGCCTTCGTGCGCGCGGCGGGCGGCCGGGCGCTGCTCCTGCCGCAGATCCGCGCGCTAGGCGACCTGGACGAGGGCGAGCCGCCGTTCGAGCCCGGCGAGATCGCCGCCGACCTGCCCCCCGTCGTGTCGCCGCTGCGCCGACGCTTCGAGCTGGCGCGGCTGGTGGCCGAGCACGGCGAGGCGCTGGGCCGCCGCCCCGACGCCGCCTCCGCCCTCGACCTCGCCGACGCCCTGGCGGGCTTCCTCGACTCGGCGGCCATCGAGGAGGTGGACGCGCGCGAGCGCCTGCCCGGCCTCGTGCCCGAGGAGATGGCCGGGCACTGGCGCCTGTCCGCCGACTTCCTGGCGCTGGCGGTGGAGCGCTGGCCCGCGCGCCTGGCCGAGCTGGGGCTGGTGGACGTCACGGTGCGGCGCACCGCCCTCCTGCGCGCGCTCGCCGCCCAGTGGCGCGCCGAGCCGCCCACGCGGCCGCTGATCGCGGCGGGGTCCACCGGCACGGCGCCCGCCACCGCCGACCTCCTGGCCGTCATCGCCGCCGCGCCCCGGGGGGCCGTGGTGCTGCCGGGGCTGGACGGCGAGCTGGCGGACGAGGTGTGGCGCCTCCTCCCCGGCGCGGAGGGCGAGGCGCATCCGCAGGGCGCGCTCGCCCGGCTGCTCCGGCGGGCGGGGGTGGAGCGGGCGGCGGTGCGCCCGTGGCCGGGCTCAGGCGCGGCGGAGGCCGGGGTGCGCGCGGTGGCCCGGGCGCGGGTGGTGAACGAGGCGCTGCGCCCCGCCGCCGCCACGCAGGACTGGCTGCGAGTGCTGGCCCGCTTCCAGGCCGACGGGGCGGCGGCGGGCGTCGACCCCCTGCGGCTGGGGCTGGAGGGCCTGCACGTGCTCGCCGCCGCCGACGAGGAGGACGCCGCCGCTCAGGCCGCCGTGCTGCTGCGCGAGGTGCTGGAAACGCCGGGCCGCACGGGGGCGCTCGTCACGCCGGACATCGCGCTGGCCCGCCGCGTGTCCGCCCGGCTGGTGCGCTGGGGCGTTATGGCCGACAGCTCGGCGGGCACGCCGCTGTCGCAGCTGCCGGCCGGGGTGCTGCTGACGCTGACGGCGCGGGCGGCGGCCGACCCGGTGGACCCCGCCACGCTCCTGGCCATCGCCAAGCACCCGCTGGCGCATCTGGGCCGCCGCCCGTCGCAGCTCGACTTCGCCCGCCGCCGCTTCGAGCGCGAGGGCCTGCGCGGGCCGCGCCCGGCGGGCTGGACCGCGCTGGCGGAGCGGCTGGCTGACGAGGCGGAGGCGCTGGAGCTCGCGGGGGCGCTGCAGGCGGCGGTGGAGCACGCGCGCGCGCTCTTCGCAGGCGGCGTGGCGGAGGCGCCGGCGGCCGTGCGTGCGCTCGCCGAGGCGCTGGAGATGATCGGCTCGGACGCGGACGGCCGCCTCCACGACCTGTGGGCCGGGCCGGACGGCGAGGCCGCCGCCGCACTGGTGGCCGCGCTCACCGACGACGGGGCCGGCCTGCCCCCCGCCACCGCTGCGGGCTTCGCCCAGCTGGTTGAGGCGCTGGCCGGGCAGGAGACGGTGCGCACGGCGGGCGAGGCGCACCCCCGCCTGTCCATCCTGGGCGCCATCGAGGCTCGGCTGGTGCGCGCCGACCGGCTGGTGCTCATGGGGCTGGAGGAGGGGACCTGGCCGCGCGGCGCGGCGCTCGACCCGTTCCTGTCGCGGCCCATGCGCGCCGCGCTGGGCCTGCCCCCGCCCGAGCGGCGCACGGGCCTGGCCGCGCACGACTTCGCCCAGGCCGCCTGCGCGCCCGAGGTGCACCTGATTCACGCCGAGCGCCGGGGCGGCCAGCCCGCGGTGAAGTCGCGCTGGCTGTGGCGGCTGGAGACGCTGGCGCGCGGCGCGGGCGTGGAGCTGCCCTCCCGGCCGGAGGTGGCGCGGTGGGCGCGCGAGCTGGACGCCGCCCTGGCCCCCGCCCCCGCCGAGCTCCGCTCCGCCCCGCGCCCCGAGCCCACCCCGCCGGTGGAGGCGCGGCCCCGCGCCATGGGGGTGACGCGGGTGGAGGAGTGGCTGCGCAACCCCTACGCCACCTACGCCCGCTACGTGCTGCGCCTCCGCCCGCTGGATCGCCCCGACGCCCCGGTGGAGGCGAGGCTGCGCGGCGTGGCCGTCCACGCCGCCTTCGAGCGCTTCGCGCTGGGAGACGACCCCCGCGCCGAGGCGTTCGAGGCGCTCCTCACCGCCGAGCTGGAGCGCGCGGGGGTGCCCGCCCACCGCATGGCGCGCGAGCGGCCCCTGGCCCGGCGTCTGGGCGCCTGGGTCGCCGCCTGGACCGCCGGGCGCGGCCCCGCCGAGCTGTTCCCCGAGGCGCGGGGCGAGCTGGTGCTCGACGCGCCGCACGCCCCCTTCACCGTCACCGCCAAGGCGGACCGGCTGGAGGGCCGCGACGGGGCGGTGGACGTCCTGGACTTCAAGACGGGCCAGGCGCCCACCGCCAAGCAGGTCCGCACAGGCTTCTCGCCGCAGCTGACGCTCACCGCCGCCATCCTGCACGGCGGCGGCTTCCCCGCGGTGGGGCCGCGCGCACCGGGCGCGCTCACCTACGTCCGCGTCACCGGGCGGCGCACGCCGGGGGAGGCGCTGGTGCGCGGCGCGGCGGGCGGCGAGAGCCTGGAGCTGGCGCAGGGGGCGCTGGAGGGCCTGCGCGCCCACGTGGCCCGCTTCGACGACGCCGCCACCTCGTACAGCGCCTGGACCGCGCCCCAGTTCATGGCCGCGCGGGGCGGGGACTACGACCACCTGTCGCGGTTGTGGGAGTGGAACGTCATGGGCGAGGGGGAGGCGGAGTGAACGCCCCGCGCCCCGATCCGCAGCGCCCCGATCCGCAACGCCAGGCCTCCGACCCCGCGACGTCGGCCTTCGTCACCGCCAACGCGGGCTCGGGCAAGACCACCACGCTGGTCAACCGGGTGGCGCGGCTCCTGCTGGCGGGGGCCGAGCCCGAGGCGATCCTGTGCCTCACCTACACCAAGGCCGCCGCCGCCGAGATGCAGCGCCGCCTGTTCGAGACGCTGGGGGGCTGGTCCACGCTGGAGGACGAGCCGCTCCGGGGCGCGCTGCGGGCCATCGGCGACTCCGGGGAGGCGCTCGGCCGGGCGCGCACCTTGTTCGCCGCCGCGCTGGAGACGCCGGGGGGCCTCAAGATCCAGACCATCCACGCCTTCTGCGAGAAGCTGCTGCGACGCTTCCCGCTGGAGGCCGGCGTGTCCCCCGGCTTCACCGTGCTGGAGGGGGCGGACGCCGCGGAGGTGCAGGCGTTCGCCCGCGAGCGGATGGCCGAGCTGGCGATGCTGCGCCCGGACGTGGGGGCCGCCTACGCGCACATGGCCGTGGAGCTGGACCCGCAGGCGTTCGAGGCGCTGTTCACCGCCTTCGAGTGCGACCGCACCGCGCTCGCCCTCTACGCCAAGACGCCCGGCGGGGTCGCCGCCGACGTGTGGCGCCGCTGCGGCTTCCCCGACGGCGAGCCCGTCGACCCCGACGCGGTGGAGGCCGAGGCCGTGGCCGCCTGCCGGTGGGAGCGCTGGCGCGAGGCCGCCGGGGCGCTGCAGGCCACGGGCTCGGTGCAGGACGCCCGGCTGGCGGAGCGGCTGGTGAAGCTCGTGGACTGCGCCGAGACGCACCCCGGCGGCTTCTCCGACTGCCTGGCGGTCTTCTCCACCGACAAGGGGGAGCCCGCCAAGAAGCTCGCCACCAAGGGACTCGACGCCCGCCAACTGGACTGGCTGGTGGAGGAGCAGACGCGGCTGCACGACGCCTGCCGCCGCGCCAAGGCGGCGCGCATGGCGGTGGACACCGTCCACGCGCTGCTCCTCGCCGAGGCCTACGTGGAGCTCTACGAGGGGGCCAAGTCGGCCCGGGGCGCGCTCGACTTCGCCGACCTGATCGCCCGCGTGCGCCAACTCCTCACGGGGGCGGAGGACGCGGCCTGGGTGCTCTACAAGCTCGACGGCGGCGTCGAGCACGTGCTGGTGGACGAGGCGCAGGACACCGCGCCCGACCAGTGGGAGATCGTGCGCGCCCTCACCGCCGAATTCTTCGCGGGCGCCGGCTCGCGCCCCTCCCGCGCGCTGGACCGCACCGTGTTCGGCGTGGGCGACCAGAAGCAGTCCATCTACGGCTTCCAGGGCGCCGCCCCCGCCCAGTTGCTCAAGGAGGCGCAGTTCTACGACGCCCGGGCGCAAGGTGCGGGCCTGCCGTTCACCGCCCCCGCGCTGGAGGAGAGCTGGCGCTCCACGCCGCAGGTGCTGGGGTTCGTGGACCTCCTCGGCGGCGACGAGGGCTTCCGCGAGGGCGTGCAGCCCGCCGGCTCCGACGTGTTCCGACACGTGCTCGGCCGCCAGGACGGCCACCCGGGCCAGGTGGACCTCTGGCCGCTGGACCAGGACGTGAAGGCGGACGAGCCGCAGGCTTGGGACGCGCCGGTGGACGCGCCCGCCGGCGAGAGCGGCGTCAAGGCGCTGGCCCGGCGCATCGCCGCCGAGGTGGGCGACATGGGCGTGCGCGGCGAGGCGGTGTGGGACCGCAGGCTCGGCGAGGGTCGAGGCGGGGCCCGCCCCGTCCGTCCCGGCGACGTGCTGGTGCTGGTGCGCAAGCGCGGCCCCGTGTTCGAGGAGGTGCTGCGCGAGCTGAAGAAGGCCGGCGTGCCCGTGGCGGGGGCCGACCGGCTGCGGTTGTCCGAGCATGTGGTCTTCACCGACATCGTCGCGCTGATGCGCTTCGTGCTGTTCCCGTGGGACGACCTGACCGTGGCCGCCCTCCTGCGCTCGCCCTTCTGCGGGGTGGACGAGGAGGCGCTCTACGCCCTGGCGCACCCGCGCGAGGCGCGGCCCCTGTGGTCGGAGCTGATGTCGCGGGGGGCGGAGCGGCCCGAGTGGGCGGAGGCGCTGCGCTTCCTGGAGAACGCCCGGGAGATGGCGCGCGGCCGCTCGCCCTTCGACTTCCTGGGGCGCGTGCTCGGCTGGCTGGACCGGGAGGGGCGAACCCTGCGCCAGCGCGTGCTCACCCGCCTCGGCCCCGAGGCCGCGGACGCGCTCGACGAGATGCTGTCGGAGACGCTGCGCGCCGAGGCCCGGGGCGTCACCGACCTGGAGCGCTTCACCGCCGAGCTGGAGCGGGCGGACCTGGAGGTGAAGCGCGAGCTGGAGGGCGCGGCGGCCGCCGATGGGCCCGGCGCGGTGCGGGTGATGACCGTGCACGGCGCCAAGGGGCTGGAGGCTCCGGTGGTGATCCTGCCCGACACCACGGGCCGCCCGCCCGCCCGCCGCTCGGCCCTGACGCCGGTGAAGACCGAGGAGGGCGCGGCCGAGGCCTGGCTGTTCGCACCCCGCGCCCGCGACGACACCCCCGCCTCCGCCGACGCCCGCGCCCGGCTCGACGCCGAGCAGGAGGCCGAGCAGATGCGCCTTCTGTACGTGGCCGTGACCCGCGCCCGCGACCGGGTGATCGTGGCGGGCCGCATCTCCGCCCGCGACAAGGGCGCGCCCGCGGGCAGCTGGTACGCCCGCATCGCGCAGGCCTTCGACGGCTCTCCGGAAGTGCGCGAGGTGGCCGTGGGCGGGTGGCGCCTGCGCCGCTACGGGGCCGACCCGGCGCTGGCGCTCGCCGCCCTGGAGCCGCCCCGCGCGCCCGAGGCCTCGCCCGGCTGGCTGCGCTCGCCCGCGCCGGCGGAGCCCCCCGCCAGCCGCTACGCCAGCCCGTCCGCCTTTGCGGAGAGCAAGCGCGGGCCGGCGCCCTCGCCCCTGGCCGCCGCCGCGGGCGGGCTCGGCCGCTTTCGCCGGGGCGACCTGATCCACCGGCTGCTGCAGCTCCTGCCCGACCTCCCCCCCGCCGAGCGCGCCGACGCGGCCGAGCGCCTGCTCCACCGCGAGCGCGACCTCACCGACGAACAGCGGCGCGAGATGGCGCGCGCGGCGCTGGGCGTGCTGGAGGATTCCCGCTTCGCCGAGGTGTGGGCGCCCGGCTCGCGGGCGGAGGCGGCGGTGGCGGGCGCGGCGCCCGACCTGCCGGAGGGCCTGGCGATCTCCGGCCGGGTGGACCGCATGCTGGTGACGCCCGAGCGCGTGCTGGTGGTGGACTTCAAGACCAACCGCCCCTCGCCCGACCGCATCGAGCAGGCCGATCCCGCCTACCTCGCGCAGATGGCCATCTACGCCGCCGTGCTCCGCGCGATCTTCCCCGGCCGCCGGGTGGAGGCGGCGCTGGTGTGGACGGACGGCCCCAAGCTGATGCCCGTTCCAGACAATGTGATCGACTCCACCCTGCAGCGCATCCGCGCGGGGCGTTGAATGCGAGCCGGTCGCAGCCTACCTCTCGCGCCCTGCAAGGCGGCCCACCGGCCGCGGAAGGACGAACCGCCATGGCCACCGTGAAGGTCACCGACGACAGCTTCGAGTCCGATGTCCTCAAGGCCGGCAAGCCCGTGCTGGTGGACTTCTGGGCGGAGTGGTGCGGCCCCTGCAAGCAGATCGCCCCGGCGCTGGACCAGATCAGCGAGGAGCTGGCCGACCAGGTCACCGTGGCCAAGGTGGACATCGACGCCAACCCCATGAGCCCCGGCCGCTACGGCGTCCGCGGCATCCCCACCATGCTCCTGTTCAAGGACGGCCAGGTCGCCAGCATGAAGGTCGGCGCCATGCCGAAGTCGAAGATCCTGGAGTGGCTGGGCGAGTCCGGCGTGAAGGCGGTCGCGGCTTAGGCGAGCCCCGCACGGGCGGCGGCGACCACCGCCGCCCGCATCTCCTCCGGCCAGGGCTCGGCGACCCCGACGCCCCACACCGGTCGGAGCTCCGCCGGGTCATGAACCCTGCGGCGTCCGACGACGTGGACGTGCAGCTGCGCCACCACGTTGCCGAGCGCACCGACATTCAGCTTGTCCACCGGACGTCCCGCGGCCGCTGCGACGGCGCGCACCGCGCCGCCCGCGCTGACCGCCTCCTCCATCAGCCTCGCCCTATCGGCGGGCGGGAGGTCCTCGAGTTCGACGCATCCCGCGCGGCGGGGGATCAGCACCAGCCAGGGCCAGCGGGCGTCGTCCTGAAGGCGCACGTGGCAGAGGGCGAGGTCGCAGACCGGCAGCGACGACGCCTCCAGCCGCGGATCGAGCGTCCAGCTCATCCGCGCATCGGGATGGCGGCCCAGTAGTCGAGGTCGAGCAGCACGGCGGGCGGGAGCGGGCCTTCGGCGCCCGGGAAGTCGGCGCAAGGGCGGTCCGCGGTGGCCACGAGCCGCAGCCGCAGCGCGCCGACCCGGCGGTCCGCGTCCAGCACCGCGCGGTCCTTGACCTCGCTCCAGGCGAACACGGTGCCGCCGGCGAAGAAGGGGTTGGCGTGGCGGCCGGCGTTCAGGGCCAGCACGAGGCCGGCGTTCTGCAGCCCGTCGAAGGCGATCGCAGCGGCGGTGGAGATCACCACGCCGCCGTAGACCAGCCGCCGCCCGCCGGCGTCCCTGGCGCGATCGAAGGCGTTGAAGTGCACCTTGGCCGTGTTCTGGTGCAGGCGGGTCGCCATCTGCGCCTCCGCCTCCTCCACGGCCATGCCGGCGAGGTGGTCGATCCGCTCGCCCACGGCGTAGTCCTCGAAGGTGTGCGGTGCGCCCGCCGCCCTCCAGTCGTAGCCGCGGAAGTCGAGCCCGGGCGGGACGACGAGCTCCGACGCGGCGACGGCGGGGGCTAGGCGCGGAACCTGCTCGGCGGGGGCGGCGGCGGCGGGGTCGCGCTTCCTCACCAGAACCCAGCGCACATAGCTCAGCACCGCCTCCCCGCGCCCGTTCACGCCGGTGGTGCGGACGTAGACGACGCCCGCGTCGCGCTTGGACGTCTCCTTCAGCCCCACCACCTCGGAGGACGAGGCGAGGGTGTCGCCCGCGGCGACGGTGGTCAGCCAGCGCCCCTCCGCGTAGCCGAGGTTGGCCACCGCGTTCAGCGACACGTCCGGCACGCTCTTGCCGAACACGGTGTGGAAGACGAGCCACGGGTTCAGCGGCGCGGGGGCCAGCCCGCAGGCCGCCGCGAAGGGGGCGGACGAGAACAGCGCGTGGCGCGGCGCGTGCAGCGCCATGTAGACGGCCGCGTCCCCCTCCGTGAGCGTGCGCGGCGTGGCGTGCGCGAGCGTCTCGCCCAGGCGGAAGTCCTCGAAAAAGCGGCCGGGGTCGGTCTTGCTCATCGCCGCCCTCTAGCAAGCGCTGCGACGGTGGGGGAGTGCGCCTTGCCGCTCGTCGGGCGGGAGGCTAGACCCCGCGCCACTCGACCCCACCCGAACGGAGTTCTTTCGCATGGCCCGCGCCAAGATCGCCCTCGTGGGCGCCGGCATGATCGGCGGCACGCTCGCCCACGTGTGCGCGCGCGAGGCGCTGGGCGACGTGGTGCTGTTCGACATCGCGGAGGGGACGCCCCAGGGCAAGGCGCTGGACATCGCCCAGGCCTCCACCGTGTTCGGCGCCGACGTGAGGCTGAAGGGCGCCAACGACTACGCCGACATCGCCGGGGCCGACGTGGTGATCGTCACCGCCGGGGTGCCGCGCAAGCCCGGCATGAGCCGCGACGACCTCCTGGGCATCAACCTCAAGGTGATGAAGGCGGTGGGCGACGGCCTCAAGGCGCACGCCCCCGACGCCTTCGTGATCTGCATCACCAACCCGCTGGACGCCATGGTGTGGGCGCTGCGCGAGTTCTCCGGCCTGCCCCACGCCAAGGTGGTGGGGATGGCGGGGGTGCTCGACTCCGCGCGCTTCGCCCTGTTCCTCTCCGAGCGCCTGGGCGTGTCGGTGGAGGACGTGCACGCCTGGACGCTGGGCGGCCACGGCGACGACATGGCGCCCATGATCCGCTACTCGACGGTGGGCGGTCTGCCGCTGAACGTCCTCGTCGAGCAGGGCGCGCTAAGCCAGGAGGAGCTGGACGCCATCATCAAGCGCACCCGCGGCGGGGGCGGCGAGATCGTGGCGCTGCTCAAGACCGGCTCGGCCTTCTACGCGCCGGCGGAGAGCGCGGTGGCCATGGCCAAGAGCTACCTGCACGACAAGAAGCGCGTCCTGCCCTGCGCTGCTCATTTGACGGGGCAGTACGGCCAGGACGGGCTGTATGTGGGCGTGCCCGTGGTGATCGGGGCCGGCGGCGTGGAGCGGATCGTGGAGTTTCCCATGGACGAGGCCGAGCGCGCCATGTTCGCCCGGTCGGTGGACTCGGTGAAGGGCCTGGTGGAGGCCTGCAAGGCGATCGACCCCTCCCTGGCCGCTTGATGGACGCCGAGGCGCCGCGGGTGCGGCGTGAATTCATGATGTCTGCGGACGGGGCCTGCGGGCTGGGCGCCATCGCCACCGCCTTCGAGCCGGTGCTGCTGGAGGCCGCGGGCCCGGGCGCCTCATGCGTGTCCGTCTCGCTGGAGCTGGCGAGGACGCCCGCAGCCGGGGCGACGCTCGCGGTGGAGGCCTGGGTGGAGCGCGCCACGCGCACCCTGGTCTTCGCCGCGGCCGAGGCGCACGTCGACGGCGAGCGGGCGGCTTCCGGGTCGGCCATCTTCAGCCGCGCGGAGACGTGAGCCGGCGTTAGCACCGCATTTGCGCCCTCCGGGCTACAGGTCGCGGGCTTCCGGAGCCCGCCATGCCCGACAACCTCCGCCAGCTGACCAGCTTCCGCTTCTTCGCCGCGGCCTGGGTGGTGCTGTTCGGCTTCTGGGGCCTCCTGCGGCCGGAGGCGCGGTTCGGCGCGCCACCCCTGGTGGTGGCCAAGGGCTACCTCGGCGTCGAGCTGTTCTTCGTGCTCTCCGGGTTCATCCTGAGCCACGTCTACGCCGAGGCGCTGGTGGCCGGGCGCTTCCGCTATGGCGGCTTCCTGTGGGCCCGGCTGGCGCGGATCTACCCTCTGCACCTGGCGACGCTCGTCGCGATGGGGGCCATGGCGGCGGGGGCGGCGCTGGTGGGGCTGAAGACGGAGCACAGCATCGCCTCGCCCGCCTCGCTCCCGGCCAACCTCCTCCTGATCCACAGCTGGGGCCTCCTGCCCGGCGGATCGTGGAATCACCCGTCGTGGTCGATCTCGGCGGAGTGGGCGGCCTATCTCGCCTTCCCGGGCTTCGCGGCCGTGACGGCGGCCCTGCGCCGGCGGCCCGCGCTGGCGCTCTCGGCGGCCCTGTGCGCGCTGTTCGCCGTCTATGCGGCGTTCGAGGCGCTGACCGGCGCGCCGCTCACCCGCGCCACCACGATCTGGGGTCCGCTGCGGATCGCCGCGCCCTTCTTCTACGGCTGCGTGCTGCACCTCGCCTGGCGCAGCGGCCCGGTTCCCTCCGCGCGCGAGGCGGGCCTGGCGACGGCGCTGTTCCTGCTCCTGACGGCGGTGTCGGCCGGGATGGGAGCGCCCGACGCGGTGACGGTGGCCGCCGCCGGAGGGCTGATCCTGGCGCTCGCAAGCCTGTCGGCGGCGGGTTCCCCCGTGCTGGCCTCGCCCGCCTTCGTGTGGCTGGGCGAGGTCAGCTTCGCGCTCTACATGGTCAAGGCGCCGTGGGAGGTGCTGTTCGGCAACCTCGTCAAGCGCGGGCTGCACCTGGGCGACGACGCGCCCTGGCCCTGGGCCGCTTGGGCGGCCCTGCTGGTGGGGTGCCTGGCCGCGGCCGCCCTGGCGCACCACGGGGTGGAGCGGCCCGCCCGCCTGCTCCTGAGGCGCGTGGGACGCATGCGGCCGGCCGCACCGCGGGAAGAGGTCGCACCGGCCCTGTGAGGCGGGGGTGCGACGTCACACCGCGCAACATCCCGTGATTACCGAATGTTCACCCTCCCGGGCGGAAGCTAGGGTCCTCGGACAGGCGACCGGAAGGCCACCCCCGCATGCGTAAGCGTTTCCCCGCCGCGATCCTCACCGCGACCCTCGCCCTCTCCGCCCTGGCCGGCGGCGCGCGCGCAGCGACGGCGGACACGTCTTCACCGCTCTTCGCGCAGCCGGCGCAGGCGCTCTCCTCGGCCTGGAGCAAGGTGAACAGCGGCTGGCAGTGCGCGCAGTTCGCCCGGCTGTTCTCCGGCATCGACATCCGCGGCGACGCCTGGAGCTGGTGGGAGAAGGCGTCGGGCCGCTACGCCAAGGGATTCACGCCGCAACAGGGCTCCGTGCTGGTGTTCCGTCCCTCCGGCGCCATGCGGCTGGGGCATGTGGCGGTGGTCAGCCAGGTGCTCACCGAGCGCATCATCCAGGTCACCCACGCCAATTGGAGCCTGATCGGCGGCAAGCGCGGCCAGGTGGAGAAAGACGTCACCGTGGTGGACGTCTCCCCCCAGGGCGACTGGAGCCAGGTGAAGGTCTGGTACGACCCCAAAGGCGAACTCGGCACCACGACCTATCCGACCTACGGCTTCATCTACAAGGCGCTCGACGGCCTGCAGAAGCTCGCCACCGCGGTGGGCGCCGGGAACTGATCCCGGCGCGCCGGCGGCTCAGCCGAGCGTCAGGTCGGCCTGGCCGCCCACGTCGGGCAGCGTATGGGTGGCGTTCGCCTTGGCCACCTGGAACGGGTAGGTGAACGGCCCGCGCCGCGACGCCCAGACCCGCGCATCCGTCAGGTCCATCCTCAGGAGCGTGAGGTTCGGGTCGTCCTTGCCGTCGGGGAACCAGGCGGACACGAAGGGCGACCAGTACTCGTCGATCTTCGCCTGGTCGTGGCTCAGCGTCAGCTTGCCGTGCACGGACGCCTGGAACTCCTGGTCCTTGGCCACGAGGCTGAACACCGCCTCCGGGCCGCCCGCCGCGTCCCGCGCGAGGTCGGAGGTCTTGTTGGAGTAGAACCAGACCACGCCCGCCGCCTCGTCGGCGAAGCAGGCCATGGGCTGCAGGTGGTGCGGCCGGCCGTCCATCAGGCCGAGCATGCCGAAGCGCGCCTCGTCGATCTCCTTCCACAGCCGCTCCTGCAGCTTGGCGGGATCCTTGGTGTCGTCGGACATGTGTTGCGGCTCCGGTCGTTCGCGTGTCGGAGCCGGAACAGGCGAGGGCGGGGCGGGTTCCCGCCGGCCCGCCCGCCGCCGGCGTCAGGCGGCCTTCTTCATGCACTCGCCCGTCCAGGCGTTGTAGCCCGACATGGAGCCGCCCTTCTTGGACTTCATGCCCTTGGCCTTCTCCTTGTAGCCGTCCTTCTGGGCCGTGGTCATGCCGTTCCACTTGGCGGCGCACTGGCTCATCTTCGATGTGCCCTTGGCGGCGGGCGCGGCGGAGGCGGAGCCTGCGACGAGCGCTGCGGCGGCGAGGGCGAGGACGAGGTGGCGCATGGCGAGGTCTCCCGGGACGAGACCCTAACTTAAGCTGGGACCGCGCCGCGGCGCCAGGGGGCTCGCACGCGACGGCCTCCGACCCCAGATGACGGCGGAACACCTCATGCGCACCGCCGCCCCCGCCCTCCTGGCCGCCGCCCTCCTCGTGTGGCCCGCCTGCGCCCGTGCGCCGGAGAGCGCCGCGGCGATCCTGGCCGACGCCCCCCTGTGCCACGGCGCCGCGCCGCCCTCCTCCTCCGACGCTGCGCCGCCCACGGCGCCCGGCCTCTCCACCGGTCTCGGCGACGCGGGCTTCCGCGCAGAGCGGGCGCGCCCGCAGGCGGCCGCCTACTTCGACCAGGGCGTCCGCCTGTTCCACGCCTTCAACGCGCCGGAGGCGGTCCGCGCCCTGCGCTGGGCCGAGCACGAGGACGCGGGCTGCGCCATGTGCTTCTGGGCGGAGGCGTGGGCGCGCGGGCCGACCATCAACTACCCCGTCGACACCGCAGAGGCCGCCAAGGCGCGCACCGCCGCCGAACGCGCCGCGACGCTCGTCGCCGGCCTGTCGCCGGTGGCGCAGGGCCTGATCGCCGCGCAGCGCGCGCGCTATCCCCTGCGCAACGGCGCGGCGGTGGTGGACGACGCGGCCTACGCCCGGGCCATGACGGCGCTGGCCGCGCGCTTTCCCGCCGACGACGCGGTGGCGGTGGAGACGGCGAGCGCGCTCCTGATCGCCTCGGGCCAGGCTTGGGCCGACATCGCCCACCAGGGCGCCAACGCCGACGTGAAGCGCGCCCGCGCGCTCCTCGAGACGGTGCTGGCGCGCTCGCCGGACTACACGCCGGCCATCCACTTCGACATCCACCTGATGGAGTGGTCGGGTGAGCCCGCGCGCGCCGTGGCCGCCGCCGACCGGCTGGGCGCCCTGGCCCCCGCCGCCGGGCACCTCGTGCACATGCCGAGCCACCTCTACTACAGGCTGGGCCGCTACGAGGACGCGGCCGCCGCCAACGCCCGGGCTGTGGCGGCGGACCGGGCGTTCGTGGCGGCGCACGCCTCTCCCGGCGGCCTCCCGGGCTTCGCCCTGCATGCGCACAACGTCTCCTTCGGCCTCGCCGCCGCGCTGATGGACGGCGACGGACCGGGCGCGTTGGTGTTCGCGGGCGCGGCGCAGGCGACCTTCGGCGAAGCGGGTGTAGGTTCCAGGCGATACCTGGCCTGGGCGCGCTACGGCGATCCCGCGGCCGTGCTGAAGCTCCCGCCGCCCAAGGGTCCCGGCTCCCAGGTGCTGTGGCGGTACGCCCGGGGGGAGGCGCTCGCCCGGCGCGGTGACGCCCGCGGGGTGGCTGCGGAGGCTCGTGCGATGGAGGCGCTGGAGGCGCAAGGCGCGAAGGAGATGGAGTTCACCGTCGCCCGGCTGACCTTGGAAGGTCGCGCCGCCCTGCTGGAGCGCCGGTCCAGGGAGGCCGTCGCGGCCTTCCGCCGCGCGGCGGACCTGCGCGACAAGGTGGACACCATCCCCGATCCGCCCATGTGGCCGCTGCCGCCGCGCCGCAGCCTCGCCGCCGCCCTGCTCCTGGCCGGCGACGCGGCGGGCGCCCGGGCGGAGGCGGCGCGGAGCCTCGTGCGCGATCCGGGCGACGCCCTGGCCCTGCACGTGCTGGCCGAGGCCCAGCGCCGCGCCAAGTCGCCCGAGGCCGACCGCACGGAGGCCGCCGCCCGGCGCGCGTGGCGGGGCGGCGCCGACGCCTTCCGGCTCGAGCTGATCTAGCGCCTCACTCCCGGCTGGCGTTCGCGCCCTCGTTGGCGGCGGGGTCCAGCCGTTCGTCCTCGCCGTGGTCGCGGCCCATGACGAAGCGGCGGTCGCAATAGGGGCACTCCACGTAGTCGCTGTCGCCCATCTCCAGGTAGACGCGGGGGTGGCCCAGGGCGCCCACGCCGCCGTCGCACCACACCCGGTGGCTGTCCACCACGACGACCTCCGGCGGCTCCAGAGCGGACTTCTGATCGACGGGGACGAGCGCGGGGTGCATGGCGGCGTTCGGGTCCGGCTTGGCGCGGAGGGGGCGGCGGCCTAACTAGCGCGGGCGGGGGGCGCGGTGAAGCGCCGGCCCATGCGGACAGGCGATGACCTCCACCCTCCCCGATTACGCCATCGAGGCGTCCGGCCTCGTCAAGACCTACGCCGCCACCAAGACCGCGCCGGCCAAGACGGCGCTGCGCGGGGTGGACCTGGCCATCCCCCGGGGCTCCATGTTCGGCCTCCTGGGCCCGAACGGCGCCGGCAAGTCGACCTTCATCAACATCCTAGCGGGGCTCGTGAGGAAGAGCGACGGCCAGGTGAAGGTCTGGGGCGCCGACATCGACCGCCATCCCCGCCGCGCCCGCGCCGCGCTGGGGGTGGTGCCGCAGGAGCTGGCGGCGGACGTGTTCTTCACCCCGCAGGAGAGCCTGGAGGTGCAGGCCGGCCTCTACGGCGTGCCCCGCCGCGAGCGCCGCACCGGCGAGATCCTCACCGCGCTCGGCCTCGGCGACAAGGCGGGGGCGGCCGTGCGCCAGCTCTCCGGCGGCATGAAGCGGCGGCTGATGGTGGCCAAGGCCATGGTGCACGGCCCGCCCGTGCTCATCCTGGACGAGCCCACCGCGGGCGTGGACGTGGAGCTGCGCCGCCAGCTCTGGGCCTACGTGCAGGAGCTGAACGCCCAGGGCGTCACCATCGTGCTCACCACTCACTACCTGGAGGAGGCGCAGGCGCTGTGCGACCGCATCGCCATCGTCAACCACGGCCGGGTGGTGGCCAGCGAGCCCACCCGCGACCTCCTCCGCCGCATGGACACGCGCGCGGTGGTGATCACCCCGCAATTCCCGCTCGCCGCCGCCCCCGCCGTGCCGGGCTTCGACGCCAAGCTGCGGAAGGACGGCCGCCTGGCGGTGACCTTCAAGAGCGAGACCTCCGGGGTGGAGGCGGTGCTGGCGGCCGTGCGCGCCGCCGGCGTGGAGATCCAGGACCTCTCCACCGAGGAGCCGGACCTGGAGGACGTGTTCCTGGCCCTCACCTACGGCGACCCCAACGCCCCCGACCCCACCCGCGAGGCGGCGCTCGTCCCCTGACGCCCGCTTCGTTGCGGATCGCGCCCCGCTCCTCTAAGACCGGCCGCGGCCCGAGGCACTCGTAGCTCAGCTGGATAGAGCGCTGCCCTCCGAAGGCAGAGGTCACAGGTTCGAATCCTGTCGAGTGCGCCAACGCCCGTTGTGAATACGGGCTTTCTGCATCGTGATCTTACATGTCGGGGGAGCCGCAAGAGGCTTCTGCTCGGCCACCGCAAGCTGGAGAGCACCGTACGTCACCTCGGCATCGAGGGGGATGACGCCCCGGCGCTCTCGTAGCAGGTCGACCTGTGGCCGGCTGACAAGCAGACGTTCCCTGGAGGGCGGCTGAGGTCGGGGAGCCGGCGTTGACGCTCGTGCGCCTCCGCCCTTTATGGGCGCGTGAGCCTTGTCAGTGACGAAGCCAAAACAGCGCGGGCGGCCGACGTCGATCAGCTCACGCTGGAGCCATCGGCGGCCTGGGCGTCGCCCGGTCCATCCTGGAGATGGTCTGCCGCTCCACCGGCATGGGCTTCGCCACGGTCGCCCGCGTCACGGAGGGGCGCTGGATCGCCTGCCAGGTTCAGGACGACATCGCCTTCGGCCTCGGTCCGGGCGGCGAGCTGCCCGTCGAAACCACCCTGTGCAACGAGGTCCGCGGCTCGAGACAGCCCATCGTCATCGACGACGTGGGTGCAGATCCCGACTACCGGGAGCATCACACGCCCCGCCTCTACGGGCTGCAGAGCTACATCGCGGCGCCGATCACGTTGGAGGACGGCTCCTTCTTCGGCACGCTCTGCGCGATCGATCCCAAGCCGCATAAGCTGAACACGCCGGAGGTCCGCACCACCATCGCGCTCTATGCCGATCTCCTGGCCAAGCACATCGACGCCCTGCTCCGCGCCGCGCGAGGCGAAGCCGTGCGTGAGCGGCACGCCTTCCTTGAGGGCGTGCTCGCAGCCACGCCCGATTGCGTGAAGGTGCTCTCGGCTGACGGCACGCTCGAGTTCATGAACGCTCGCGGGGTCGTGTTGAACCAGCTCGACAGCGCCGACGCGGTGCTCGGCATGAGTTTCGCCGAGATGAGGCCGGAGGAGGAGCGGCCGAAGGTCCGGGCTGCGATACTCGACGCCGCGCAGGGTCGACCGGCCTCCTACGAGGGCTTCCGCCCGACCGCGAAGGGAGAGCCGCGTTGGTGGGACGCCAGCTTCGCCCCGTTCCAGCCCGACCCGGACGGGCCGTTGAAGCTGATCGGCGTCACCCGCGACATCACCTCCCGGGTGAGCCTGGAAGCCCAGCGGCGCGCCACCGCGGACGCGTTGCACGAGCTGAACCGGACCCGTTGCGAGGCGGCGGCCGCGTGCTGGTCGTGGAGGACAACGTTGTCCTCGATGACCGCTCCGTTTTCCAAAATGTCGAAGAAGAACTTCATTATCTACATGGAGCCGATGACGGGCGATACTCCGCCTCCGGTGCACCATGGGCGTCGGCTGCAAATCCCTCCAGGCCCTTACGATCGCGGATCACGATCACCCCTCGCTCGTTGCGGATGTATCCATTGCCCTCGAGCACGTGCAGCGCCGTCGTGACGCTGGGACGACGAACGGCCAGCATGATCGAGATGTAGTTGTGCGTCAGGGCTATCTCCATCCCGTCCGTCCGGTCGTCACACATCAGGAGCCATCGCGCGAGCCGCTCGTCGATGCCGTGGACGCCGTTGGACAGGACCGAGTACGCCGTCTGAAGAAGCATGGTGTAGACGTAGGCGTTCAGCATCGAGCGAAGCGTAGCGCTCTCGTGCAGCGCGGTGTCGAACTGCTTACGGCCGATCGTGTGGCCGGAACCGGCGACCTGCATGATCTCCTGCTTCCAGGCGCGATCGAGACCCAGCACCGCTCCGACCGGCGAAACGCCATCGAAGCCGAAGGGTCCGGCCTCGACCTTGGCGCCCTCCGGCGAGACCGCGATGACTGAGCCGATGCCGGAGTCAGGAAAGAAGACCCGCTCGATGGGCCCGCCCTGCTCGAGAAGCACAAACCCTTTTGGGAGGTCCAGCGCCTCCAAGTCCGGCGCAAGAAGAGCGAAGTCTTTCGGCGCCATGAGCGAGAGCAGGCGATTTCGGACGGCGGCTTGTTCGGGAGCGGACATGGCTCTTCCCTTTTCGGGCGAGAGCGCGAGCATCCCTCAAGCGCCCCGGCCCTGAACGGGAGGCGCTTTGGGCTGGATAGCCTCGAGCCGTTCCACCATCAATAGGACGGTACGGTGGAAGACGAAGTCTGAGGAGCTCCTGCGGTTCTAACAGATGGGGTCGCCCACGCGCGATGAGTGTGCCAGCCGCACTATGCGCAGCTGGAGATTGATATGCCCCGCTTCTTCATCGACACGTCGGACCAGGAACATTTCGTCCGCGACGAGACCGGCCACGACTTCGAGGACGTGGAGGCCGCCAAGGCGGCCGCCGTCGACGCCCTGCCCGACATGGCGCGCGACGAGCTGCCCGACGGTGACGCTCGCACCTTCCTGGCCATCGTTCGCGGGCAGGACGGCGGTCCGCTTCTCCAGGCGAGCCTGACGCTGCAAGTGACCTTCCTCGTCCCTGACGCGGAGCGGTAGGAAGGCGGTCCAGCTCCATGGCCGTTCCGAGCGTCAGGAGGCCACCGCCGCCTTCGCCTTCCAGCCGACCGCGACGCGTGCGCGGGGCCGCAGGGCCGCGGACATGACAGCGCGCACGATGCTGTCGGGGCCGTCCAGGCTCGGCGCGCGAGGCTCACGACCGGTGTAGTCGGCCGCATGGTCCCAGATGGGCGTGTCGGCGGCCCAGGGCATGACGGTGACGACCTGAACGCCGCGCCGGTGCTCCAGCCTCAGCTCCTGGCGCAACGCCTCGTCCAGGCCGAGGATGGCGTGCTTTGTGGCCACATAGCTCGCCTGGTAGGATAGCGGCACGCGGCTCTCCGCGATCTGCAGGTCGGGGCCTGTGGCGCAGCCGCCCAAGGCGCCGAGCGTGGCCGTGAGCAGCGCCGACGCCGCGAGGGGTCTGTTCACCCAACCACCTCGCCGGCGATGATGCGGGAGCGCGCGGGCCTGCGGAAGGTTCGTCGACCTCAGGCGTCAGATCGGCCTCTCGCCGGCGAGCACGGCACGCCCACCAGCTTGCCTCGTCCCCGTCATGAGTGCCGCTTCACCGTCGATCTAGGCCACTCGCCCCTCGCAGCCGTTCCCATGTCTCGGCGTGCGCTCTGAAGGCTGAAGAGTTCGGCGTCGACCTTCCCGATCACCTCGGTCGACACCCTCCCTTCAAGCTCCGTTGCGGGCTGGGTGAAAACATCGAGACTGCCCGGCCGCCACGCGTCGAGGCACACCAGAACTCGTGTAAGCACGACCGCGTGCGCCAGCGCGCGCGCCTCATACGTGCTCATCCAGGTCTCGCGGGCTGGTTCAGACACACCACCCTCCACAGCTTACGCCAAGGAACATCTTCGGCGAGTGTCGGCACCAACAAATGACCATGGTCCCCCTAGTGCTGGCTTAAATAAATTTCCTACAGCTAGTATTTTTACGCCCGTCTTGATTCTCCGGTTAGAAAGCCTACTATAATGTTTGATCTCAGATCTCTCGATCGTGGCTACGCCCTTTCTGAAATTCTCAGTTGGCTGGAACAAAAGGACTTCACCTTCATTCCGCCGACGCCGGCCACACATGCGCGCGTGCTGACCAAGCTCGACCGTTCCAAAGCGCGTGACCTGCGCGACGTCTTCGGGTGGAGCCTTCCGTTCTGCGAGAGCCTACTTGAGCCGACGGCGCTCGACAGACTTGAGCAGGCGGGCGCGCTTGAACGTGAGGGATCCGTCCGCCGAAGCCGCGTCCGCGGCTCGCGAGTGCATGGCGCGCTCTTCCTGCATTCGGCGTACCCGACAAACGATGCCGACTCCGTGTTCCTGGGCCCCGACAGCTACCGGTTCGCGGACTTCGTGCTGGGGGAGGTCGAAGCCGGACCGCCTCCGGTTCGGGTGATCGACGTGGGTGCGGGGGCCGGCGTGGGCGGGATCGTGGTGGGTCGGTCACGACCGGAGACGGAGGTGGTTCTCACCGACGTGAACGCGGAAGCTCTGCTGTTGGCGTCAGTCAACGCCCGCCACGCCGGCGTGGAGGCTCGGACGATCAGAGCGGAGGTCGTCGACGGCGTGGAAGGAGCCATCGAGCTGGCCCTCGCCAATCCGCCATACGTGATCGACGCCGCGGGTCGGACCTATCGCGACGGCGGGGACATGCACGGTGCACGGCGCTCGCTCGAGTGGGCCACGGCCATCGCGCCGCGGCTCAGGCCTGGGGGACGGCTCCTTCTCTACACAGGAAGCGCCATCGTCGACGGTCGCGACGCCCTGCGTGCGGCGCTGGAGGCGCAGCTGCCTGCATTCGACTGCACTCTGCGCTACCGCGAGATCGATCCGGACGTGTTCGGCGACGAACTGAAGGAGGCGGCTTACGCAGACGTCGAACGCATCGCCGCCGTGGGCGCAGTCATCGTGCGACGAAGCTAGGCGGCGGAACGTCTGCGAAGCGTGGACGCGCCGAACCAGAGAACGCGTGTCGGGAACTCGTCTGAGGTGGTGCTGTTCCGATCCCACGATCAGAAGGCGGCCGTCGAGTTGATCTTCTGATCGCGGCCGCGACGCCTGGCCTTGAAGAAGAGACCGGGTGAGCCTGGCCCGCTCCGCTCACTCCGGGCCGCGCAACCGCCTAGCCGTTCGGTGCGACGAAGCAGACCAGGGGAGGAAGGGATGACGTTGAACAATTGGCTGTGGGTCGGCTTCGGAGGCATGGCGATCGGATCGCTGATCCTGCTCGCCCAGGGCTGGAACAGGCGCACTCGCGACGAGGAGAACCACTACTTCCTGCACGTATTCGTGACGCTGACGGCCGCCGCGTCCTACTTAGCCATGGCCGTCGGTCAGGGCTCGATCCATCTCGCGGATGGCCGAGACTTCTATTTCGCGCGCTACCTTGACTGGTCGATCACCACGCCGATGCTGCTGTGCGGCCTGTGCCTCACCGCCCTGCACTCTCCCTTTCGTCGCTGGGCGCTGCTGCTCGGGCTCGTCTTCACCGACGTCTACATGATCGGAACCGGCGTGGTCGCGGGCCTGAGTCCGACCGGATCCGGCGCGAAATGGACGTGGTATCTGATCAGCTCAGGCGCCTTCCTTTTCATCTATGTGGGCCTCTGGGGGCCTTTGCGCAGGGAGTCCGTCAAGTCAGGCCCTCGTGCGGAGAAGCTGTATACGACCAACGTCTCCATCCTTTCGGTGGTCTGGCTTGCTTACCCCGTCGTGTTCCTCTTCGGATCGGAGGGGATCAAGACGATGGACGCGGTCACGACCGCCGCCGTCTATACGGTCGTCGATCTGGTCGCCAAGGTCGCATACGGCGTCTTCTCGCTGGCGGGCGCCCGCAAGAAGACCACCGAAGACCTGCGCGCGGGCGAAGTGCCGGAGCATGACCTCCGCCCTGCGCCGGTCGCCTACCATCAGGTCGAGCGGCCCGGCCTGACCGAGAAGGTCGAGGCCGGCTCCGCGGCGAGTCCGGTGCGGCGTTAAGCTCGGACGAGCGGTGCCGATCGGAGCCACTCCTTTGCGTGAGGGCGCGGCCGTCATGGCCGCGCCCTCACCGCTCCTTGTGCGTCCGGCGCCGCCCCCTGCGGTGCTGGTCGCCCTGCTCGCCGTCGCCCTCACGCGCCTTCCGTCCAGCATGCAGCCCGTTCTCCTGGTGAGCGCCGCCGCGGCCGGAATGACGCATGGCGGGCTGGACCACCTTGTCGGTCGGCGAGTGTTCGCGCCGTCGTGCGGCCGATGGTGGCCCGCGCCGTTCCTGGCCGGCTACGTCGGGCTGGCGGGCGGCGTGCTGCTGCTTTGGCATGCAGCTCCAGGGCTGGCGCTCACAGGCTTCCTCCTGCTGTCGGTCCTGCATTTCGGAGCAGAGGACGCGCGCGTGCACGGTGGCTCCGGATGGCTCGCCGCTCTGGCCCATGGCGGGGCGCTCGTCGTGGTCCCCGCCGTCACGCATGGGCGTGAGACGGAGATGATCTTCGGATGGCTGGCCGGATCCACCGATCTCCAGGTGCTACGGCTCGCCCAAGGCCCCGCGGCGGTTCTCTGGCTGGCCGCCGTGGCGATGCAGGCCGCGCGTTCGCGGCCTGGACAGCGAGGCGGACCAGCCGAAATATTCGTCCTCTCGGCCATGTTCGCGCTGTGCCCTCCGCTGATCGGCTTCGCGCTGTACTTCGCTTTGATCCACACGCCCCGCGCGTTCCGCTCGCAGGCCCGGACGTTGGAGATCTGCAGGGACCGGGGGACGTTGCTTCGCGCTCTGCCGCTCTCCACCCTGGCCCTGCTTCTGGGGGCCGCGCTGTACTGGCGGCAGGTCGGGCCGGTGTTCGCTCCCGCCGCAGTCAGAACGACGTTCGTGCTCCTCAGCGCGCTCACCGTTCCGCACATGTGGCTCGACTGGCTCGCCAGGACCCGCTCGCCACCCCGCGAGTGGGCGGATCCCCCCAGGTGAAAGGAGCGGGCGTCTCGACCCGGTGGCGAGCCGCCCGCCGAGGGGAACACGCTCTTTCGAAAGCCTTATGTCGCAGGCTTGGCGGGTGGTCGGAGGCGCAAGAGGTTCGGGCTGGCGGGCATGAGCTGAAAGCGGTCGCCCTTCGACGACGCGAGGGAGACCGTCTTTCCGCTGGAGCCGCTTCGACCGGAGCTCGTCAAGCTCGGCTTTGCGCCCTCCGGCCTTGGGGGGTGGTTCGCCGCTGGCCTGAGAGTTGCGGTCGCGCGGGGCGGGGCTTGGACGGGGGCGGGCGCCTCAAGGTCTGACGAGGCCCAGCACGTGCAGGACGGCGGCCTGCAGCGTCATCACCACGAGCCAGTGCAGCGCATCGGCCAGCAAGGCGGTCAGGGGCAGGCCGCGGAAGCGGTGGGTGACCGACAGCACCGGGACCACGAAGCCGATCCAGATCACCACCGCGCTCCCCAGCGCCATGGTCCAGGCGCCCGCCTGCGTCGGCGCCAGGATCAGGGCGCCCGCCAGGATGCAGGCCAGCCAGAACTCGGCGGCCGCCGCGGTGAGGAACAGGACGACGCCGCCGCCCCACGGCCGTCCCCGCCGCGCCGCGGCGGCGTAGGCGGCGCCCACCAGAAGGCCGGCCAGGGTGGCCGCCAGGATGGGCGCGAGATTGTTGGCGATGTAGCCCATCGTGAGCGCCTCTCGTCCGGCAAGGTCCTGCGGGCGACAACGCCCCAGACGCAATGCGGTGACCGTTCGGTGGCCGCAGGCCGCTTCCGCCCGGGCGGCGGGCTGGCTAGAACGCCTCCATGAGCGCCCCCCACCTCCTCGTGCACGACAGGGCCGACAGCGTCGGCGTGGTGGTGGTCGAGGGGGTGGCGGCGGGCCAGGAGCTCCTGGGCGTGCACCTGGCGGACGACGGCGACTTCCGCGTGGTGGCCGCGCACGACACGCCCATCGGCCACAAGGTGGCCCTGGCCGACCTCGCCGCGGGCGACGACGTGGTCAAGTACGGCGAGGTGGTGGGCCGCATGGTCGCCGACGCCCGCCGCGGCGACCATGTCCACACCCACAACATGAAGACCAAGCGCTGGTGAGCCCCGCATGACCGTCCACGACCCGCGCGACGCGCGACGCTTCGCCGCCGCCACCGCCCGCCACGCGGGGACGACCGTGATGGCCTGGCGCCGCGCCGACGGCCGGGCGGGCGTGCGCAACCACGTGGCGATCCTGCCGCTGGACGACATCTCCAACGCCGCCTGCGAGGCGGTGGCCGCCCACATCCAGGGGACGGTCGCGCTTCCCCACGCCTACGGCCGCCTGCAGTTCGGCGAGGACCTGGAGCTGACCTTCCGCACCCTGATCGGCACGGGCGCCAACCCCAACGTGGCCGCCTGCGTGGTGATCGGCATCGAGCCCGGCTGGACGCAGCGCGTGGTCGACGGCATCGCCAGGACCGGCAAACCGGTCACCGGCTTCTCCATCGAGGGGAACGGCGACATCGCGACCGTGGCGGCCGCAAGTCATAAGGCCAAGGAGTATGTCCACTGGGCGGGCGAACAGCTGCGCGAGCCGGTCCCGCTCACCGACCTGTGGATCGCCACCAAGTGCGGCGAGAGCGACACCACCACCGGCCTCGCCTCCTGCCCCACGGTGGGGAACATGTACGACAAGCTGATCCCCGCCGGCCTCACCGGCTGCTTCGGCGAGACCAGCGAGCTCACGGGCGCCGAGCACCTCGCCGCCGCGCGCGCCGCCGACCCGGCCACGGCCGACAAGTTCATGGCGACCTGGACCGCCTACCAGCGCGACGTGATCGAGGCGCACAAGACCAGCGACCTTTCCGACAGCCAGCCCACCAAGGGCAACATCGCCGGCGGCCTCACCACCATCGAGGAAAAGGCGCTCGGCAACCTGGAGAAGATCGGCCGCGCCTGCACCTACATCGACGTGCTGGAGCCCGCGGAGGCTCCCGCCAGGGGCCCGGGCCTCTACTTCATGGACACCTCGTCGGCGGCGGCGGAGTGCTGCACGCTGCAGGCGGCGGCGGGCTACGTGCTGCACATCTTCCCCACCGGGCAGGGCAACGTGATCGGCAACCCGATCATGCCGGTCATCAAGGTGAGCGGTAACCCCAAGACGATCCGCACCATGGGCGAGCATGTGGACGTGGACGTGTCCGGCG
Source organism: uncultured Caulobacteraceae bacterium (assembly GCA_964237305.1). GTDB lineage: Bacteria > Pseudomonadota > Alphaproteobacteria > Caulobacterales > Caulobacteraceae > JASLDZ01. The sequence continues at coordinate 20,834 of CAXSHO010000006.1, read as the reverse complement.
TGCTCCGCCGCGAGATGTCGATCGATCAGGCGGGCGAGGCGTTGATCGCCATGATCGTGAAGACCGCCAACGGCCGCCCCACGGCGGCGGAGGCGCTCGGCCACCGCGAGTTCGTGCTGACCAAGCTCTACCGATCGGCCTGACGCCGTTCCGGCCGGGCCGGGCGGCGCAGGGCCGGAGGTCGCGGGTGGAGCCGGACGGCGCGCCGCTGGACCGCGCGCGCGGCTTGCGCCACGCAGGAGCCGCATGCCCGATCCCGTCATCCTGCCCCGCGCCGCCTGGCGCAAGCTCGTCGCCCGGGCGCTGGAGCGCTCGGGGGCCTCGCCCGGGCAGGCCGACCCCACCGCCCGCGCCCTGGTGGCGGCGGAGGCGGACGGGCAGGGTGGGCACGGGCTGTCGCGCGTCCCGGCCTACGCCGCGCAGCTGCGCAGCGGGAAGGTGTCCGGGCGCGCCGAGCCGCGGCTGGAGCGGCTCACGCCCGCGGCCTCGCGCGTGGACGGCGGCCACGGCTTCGCCTACCCGGCGCTGGAGATGGCGGCGGAGGCGGTGGCGGCCTCGGCCCGCCGGCAGGCGGTGGCCGTGGCGGCCGTGCGGCGCTCCCACCATTTCGGGCAGGCCGGAGCGCACGTGGAGCGGCTGGCCGAGCGCGGCCTCGTGGCGCTCCTGTTCGGCAACTCGCCCCGCGCCATGGCCTTTCACGGCGGCGGGCCGCCGCGGCTCGGCACCAATCCCATCGCTTTCGCCGCGCCCCTGGATGGCCGGGCGCCGCTGGTGGTGGACCTCGCGCTCTCCACGGTGGCCCGCGGGCGGATCGTGGCGGCGCAGCGGGCCGGCCGCGCCATCCCCGAGGGGTGGGCGGTGGACGCGGCGGGCGCGCCCACCACCGACCCGGCCGCGGCGCTGGAGGGCGCGCTCCTGCCGCTGGGCGGGGCCAAGGGCTCCGCGCTGGCGCTGATGGTGGAGGTGCTGGCCGCCGCCCTCACGGGCTCCGCCTTCGGCTGGGAGGCGTCGTCGCTGCTGGAGGGGGAGGGGCCCGCGCCCGACCTCGGCCAGACGCTCCTGGCGCTGGACCCCGGCGGCCTGTCGGGCGGCGGCTTCGGCGCGCGCATGGCGGCGCTGGCCGCCGCGGTGGCCGCCGACGGGGCGCGGCTGCCCGGCGACCGGCGGCTGGAGGCCCGGGCGCTCGCCGCCTCCCGCGGGATCCCGGCGCCCGAGGCCCTGCACGACGAGATCGCGGCCCTGGCGGGGCGTTGAGGATCCCTCGCTTGTGGCGCGGGGGGGCTGCGCGTATCTGCCCGGCTCCGCTTCGGAGTGACGCGATATGGGTTACCGGCTGGCCGTCGTAGGCGCCACGGGCAACGTCGGCCGCGAGATGATGACGATCCTGGACGAGGTCGGCTTCCCCGTCGACGAGATCCACGCCATCGCCTCGCGCAAGTCCATCGGGGTGGAGGTCGACTTCGGCGAGCGCCTCCTCAAGTGCAAGGACCTGGAGACCTTCGATTTCTCCACCGTCGATCTCGTCCTGATGAGCGCAGGCGGCGACATCTCGCGCGCTTGGTCCGAGAGGATCGGGCGGGCGGGCGCGATCGTCATCGACAACTCCTCCGCCTGGCGCATGCACCCGCAGGTGCCGCTGATCGTGCCGGAGGTGAACCCCGACGCCGTCGACGATTTCCGCGCCAAGAACATCATCGCCAATCCGAACTGCTCGACCGCCCAGCTGGTGGTGGCGCTGAAGCCGCTGCACGACGAGGCGCGGATCAAGCGCGTGGTGGTCTCGACCTACCAATCGGTCTCCGGCGCGGGGAAGGAGGGGATGGACGAGCTGTGGGAGCAGGCCAAGGGCGTCTTCGTGCTCGGCCCCACCGACCCGAAGAAGTTCACCAAGCAGATCGCCTTCAACGTCATCCCCCACATCGACGCCTTCCTGGACGACGGCTCCACCAAGGAGGAGTGGAAGATGGCGGCGGAGGTGAAGAAGATCCTCGATCCGGCCATCATGCTGCACGCCACCTGCGTGCGCGTGCCCGTGTTTGTCGGCCACTCCGAAGCGGTGAACATCGAGTTCGAGACCGAACTCGGCCCGGAGGAGGCGCGCGAGATCCTGCGCGAGGCCCCCGGCGTGGTGGTGCTCGACAAGCGGGAGGACGGCGGATACGCGACCCCGCTGGAGACGGTGGGCGAGTTCGGCGTCTACGTCTCGCGCATCCGCTCCGACCCCACCGTCGAGCACGGGATCGCGCTCTGGTGCGTGGCGGACAACCTGCGCAAGGGCGCGGCGCTCAACGCCGTGCAGATCGCTCAGCTCCTAGACGAGCGCGGGCTGATCGCGGGGCGTCCCGCCGCCTGACGCCCGCCCGCCCGCCGCCGAGGCCTACCTATGCTTCTTCTTGTGCGTGTCGCCGTCGGTGATGTCGGCCACCGTGCCGCTGATCGGCTCGTCGCCCGCGCTGGTCACCACGTGGCCGGTGTCGTCCTGGCCTTCTTTGGCGCGCGGGTACTTGGGCGCGGCCGTCGGCTGGGCGGCGGCGGGCTTTGTCTCATCGGTCATGTGCGGGCTCCCCTCCGGCGTGTGGGCCGGTCCGGGCCGACCATGACGCAGCGACGCGGGCCTGTCATCCCGCCAAGCTGGCCGCGGGCGTGACGGGGATGGCCGACGCACCCCCGCCCGACCGCACGGGCCTCGCCGCCGGGCTCGCCTGCTACCTGATGTGGGGGCTGCTGCCCGTGCTGTTCCAGGCGGTGGAGCGCCTGGGCGTGGGCGCGTTCGAGATCGTGGCGTGGCGCACCGTCGTCGGGGCGCCCTTCGCCGCGGCCCTGGTGTGGGCGGTGGGGCAGGGCGGCGCGCTGGCGGCGCTGCGCGGCCGGGACTGGGCGGCGCTGGCGCTGTCGGCGGCGCTGATCGCGGTGAACTGGTGCGTCTACGTCTGGGCGGTGACCAACCACCGCACGCTGGAGGGCAGCCTCGGATACTACATCAACCCGCTGCTCAACATGGCGGCGGGGCGGCTCTTGTTCGGCGAGCGGATGGACCGGGCGGGCTGGGCCGCCGTGGGGCTGGCCGGCGCGGGGGTGGCGCTGCAGGCGGCGGCGCTGGGCGCCTTTCCCTGGGTGTCGCTGGTCCTCGCCTTCAGCTTCTGCGGCTACGGCGTGGTGCGCAAGCGCGCGGCGGCGCCCGCGCAGACGGGGCTCCTGGCCGAGTGCCTCCTCCTCATCGTCCCCGCGCTGGCCTACCTGGCGTGGACGCTCGCCCACCCGCCCGCCGCCGTCCCCGCCGCGACGGCGCAGGGCGGGGCGGCCGCCGCGCTCCTGGTGCTCACCGGCCCGGCCACCGTGGCGCCCCTGGCCTGCTTCG
>CAXSHO010000006.1:0-17466 GCA_964237305.1 uncultured Caulobacteraceae bacterium | reverse complement strand
GGCCCGGCGCCTGCCGCTGACGATCATGGGCTTCCTCCAGTTCATCGCCCCCACCCTGCAGTTCGCCGTGGGGGTGGCGGACGGGGAGGCGCTGACCCCGCTGGGCCTGGCCTCCTTCGGCTTCATCTGGGCGGGGGTGGCGGTGTTCGCGGCGGGCGCCCTGCTGCGCGGGCGGGCGGAGCGCCGGGCCGTGCGGCGAAGCGCGGCCGTCGGCTGAGCGGCCGGGCCGCGCGAGCCGACGCCTCAGCCCAGCGCCTCGTACAGGGCGGCGATCAGCGCCCGGGGACGGGGGTCGCCCACCAGGTCGGCCGACTGGCGGTTCATCACATAGGCGAAGCCGAGCCGGCGGTCGGGGTCGGCGAAGGCGCAGGCCCCGCCCCAGCCGGAGTGGCCGAAGGTGCGCGGCCCCGGCCCGTAGACCTCCAGCCCCGCGTTGCGCATCACCCCCGCGCCCCAGCTGATCGCGTAGGGCAGGACGAGGTCGGGCCCGCGGATCCGCTCGGCCGCCATCGCCTCCACGCCCTCCGCCGCCAGCACCCGGGCGTCACCGACCGCCAGGGCGCCCATCAGGCGCGCCAGGGCCGCGGCGGTGGCGTGGCCGTTGGCGGCGGGAAGCTCCGCGCGGCGCCACTCCGCCGAGCTGCGGCCGCCCGGCGAGGCCCAGCGGGTGAGGAAGGCGGCGCGGGTGGCGGGGTTCATGGCGCCGAAGCTCGGCAGCGTCTTGGGCTTCTCCAGCTCCGCCACGCGGCCGTGCTCGGCGTCGGGCAGGCCGATCCACAGGTCGAGTCCGAGCGGACCCGCCACGTCCTCGCGCAGGGCGCGCCCCACCGTGCGGCCGTCCACCCGCCGGAACACCTCGCCGGCCAGGTGGCCGAAGGTGACGGGGTGGTAGCCGCTGGTCGCGCCCGGCGGCCACAGCGGCGTCATGGCCGCCAGCCTGGCGCAGACCGCCTCCCAGTCGAACCACTCGGCCGGGTCCATCGGCTCGGGGAAGCCGCAAAGGCCCGCCTGGTGGCTGAGGAGCTGGCCCACGGTCACCAGGCCCTTGCCCGCCTCCGCGAACTCCGGCCAGACGGTGGAGACCGGGGCGTCGTAGTCCGCCCGACCCGCCGCCACGAGGCGGGCGACCATCACCGCGGTGAGCGCCTTGGTCACTGAGAAGACGGGCGCCAGCGTGTCCGCCGTCCAGGGCCGGGTCGCCGCCCTGTCGCGGAAGCCGCCGTGGAGGTCGAGCTCCAGCTCGCCGTCGCACCACACCGCCACGGCGGCCCCCAGCTCCCGCCCCTCCTCCAAGCTCCGCGCGAACGCCCGGCGCACGGGCCGGAGACGGTCGGAGGCGGCGCCCGAGAGGGGGTGGAGGCTCATCCGATCCGCCATAGCCCATGCGGCGGCGGCCGGGCAGCCGGGCGGACATGCTTAATGCGACGTTAAGCGCCTTGCCCCAACCTGGCGTGGGGAGGCATGCGATTCGTCCACAACGAAACCGCGCCAACCCTACATCTAGCTATCCGACCCGCGTTTACACGCGAGATGTGGGTGGGTAGCGTCCTCAGCGGGGTGGCCGTGCGTCGCCCCTGGAGCGTGATCGAAGACCATGACCACGGCGGCCGGACCCTGGAGCGTGAAGGGCATCGACCCCAAGGCGCGCGAGATCGCCAAGGACCTTGCACGCCGCTCGGGCCTGACGCTCGGCGAGTGGCTGAACCAGATGATCACGGACACGGGAGAGGAACCCCCGCCCCCCGTCCCCGCGCCCCCCGCTTACGCCGACGCCGACGCCCCGCCCAGGAGCTGGGGCGAGGCCCGCTCCGCCCCGCGCGCGCCTGCGCAGGAAGGTTCGGGCGGCGTGCTCAACGCCGAGTCGTTCCGCTCGCGCCTGCGTGAGGCGGGCCGCGGCGGCGACGCGGCCGAGACCGCGCGCGTCACCAAGGCGCTGGCCGACTTCACCGCCAGGATGGAGGCCGCCGAGCACCGCTCGACGCTCGCCATCAGCGGCATCGACCAGCAGGCCATGGGCGTGCTCTCCCGCCTGGACGGGGTGGAGCGCGACTCCGCGGCCGTCGGCGCCCGCTTCGACACGGCGGTGGACGAGGTGCGCGAGACGCAGGCGCGGCTGGCCGAGCGGGTGCGCCGCATGGAGCTGGAGGAGAACCCCCGGGCCGAGGCCCTGAAGGCGTTGGAGGGCGCGCTGGGCAAGGTCGCCTCGCAGGTCTACGACGTGGAGGACCGCGCCCGGGCCCAGGCCGCCACGGTGCAGGACGACCTGGCGGCCCTCGGGCGCCGGGTGGACCGGACGGAGACGTCCTCCCCCGTCGCCGCGGACACCACCGCCTTCGACGCCGCCCTGTCCAAGCTCGCCGAGCGCATGGACGAGGCGCAGAGCCGCACGGGGGCGGCCATGCGGGCGCTCGAGACCTCCTTCGCCGGCCTCGACCAGCGGTTGGCCCGCGCCGAGGCGCCCTCCGCCTCGCCGGCCGAGGACGACGAGCCCCGCCTGCAGCGCCTCGCCGCCGAGCTGAACGGCAAGGTGGACGACGCCCGCGCGGAGATGGCCGCTCGACTCCAGGAGGCCGCCGACGGCAAGCTCGACCGCATGGAATCCGCGCTGCAGGAGCTGTCCGGCCAGATGGCCGAGACCGAGCGGCGCTCGGCCGGGGCCATCGACCGGCTGGGCCGCGAGGTGGTCCGCATCGCCCAAGGCCTCGACGGCCGCGTGGGCGAGGTGGAGCGCCGCGCGCACGACACGGCCCGGGAGCTGGAGGGCGGCATGACCCGCATCGCCGAAGCCGTGGAGGGCCGCCTGTCCCACGCCGACTCCGCGCAGGCGGAGGCGCTGCAGAAGCTCGGCGGCGAGATCGCCCGCATCGCCGACCGGCTGGCCGAGCGCATCGCCGCCTCCGAACGCCGCGGGGCCGAGGACCTGACCCGCGGCCTGGACGAGGTGGGCGAGCACCTGACCCGCGTCACCGACAAGCTGAACACCCGCTACGACGGCGCCACCTCCGAGATCGCCGACCGCATCCGCGCCAGCGAGGAGCGCACCGCGCGCCTGCTGGACGAGGCGCGCGGGCGCGTGGAGGCGCAGTCCCCCGCGCCCGCGCCCGCGCCCGTGGAGGACGACTTCCAGCCCTTCTCCACGCCCGAGCCGCAGGCGGCGGCCGCTCCGGCTTCCGCCGCTCCGCCGCCGGCCGCTCCCCCGCCGGCCGCCCCCCCTCTCGCCGCCCCGGTCTTCGCCACGGCGCCGCAGGCCGAGCGCGCCTGGGCCTCACCTGTGGATGGCGAGGAGGCGGACATGTTCCGGCCCGGCCCCTTCGACGCGGCCCCCGCGGACGACGACTTCGAGGACGCGTTCCAGTCCGGGCCGTTCGGCCGGTCCGCCGTTCCCGCGGCCTCCGACCCCTTCCCCCACCTGGAGGGTCTCCACGACGACGACTTCGGCTCCGCGCCGCCCGCCGCCGCCGAGCCGCCCGCGCGGCCCTCCTCCACGCGCGAGCTGATCGAGAGCGCCCGCGCCGCCGCCCGCGCGAACGCCGACCGCTCGCGCCGGCCGTCGCGCGCGGCCTCCGGCCGGCCCGCCGTCTCTGACGAGGAGGGGTTGTTCGCCGCCCCCGCCGCCGGCTTCGAGGCGGAGGCGCCCGCGGCGGCGGAGAGCGGGCGGGGCGGCTTCGGCCTGCCGCTGCTGCGACGTCGCCGCGAAGCCTCCACCCTGAAGACGGCGCTGTACGCCTCGGGAACGTCCGCCTTCCTGGCGGTGGCCGCCATCGGCGCGGTCTCCATGGTCGGCGCCAAGGGCGGCCGCGCGACCACCACCACCGAAGCCCCCACCGCGGCGACCGCCGCGCCCGCCGGGCAGCCCGAGATGCTGGCGGTGGCGCAGACGCCCGCGCCCGACGCCGCCCCGCCCGCTTCGCCTCCCACTGAGGCGGCGGTCGCAGCCCCCCTGCGGCCCGAGCCGGTGGTGGAGGCGGCCGCCGCGCCGCCCACTGCGCGCGGGCTCTACAACGAAGCGGTGCGCCAGCTGGAGCGCGGCGACGCGGGCGGCTCGGACGCCATGCGCCGCGCGGCCGACCTGGGCTACGGTCCCGCGCAGTTCCACCTCGCCAAGCTCTACGAGGACGGGGCGGGCGGGCTGAAGAGGGATATGGCGCAGGCCCGCCGCTGGACGGAGCGCGCCGCCCGGGCGGGCGACCCGAAGGCGATGTTCAACCTCGGCCTCTATCTCGCCAACGGCGAGGGCGTCGCGCGCGACGACCGGGCGGCGGTGGAGTGGTTCCGCCGCGCGGCGGACGGCGGCGTCAAGGATGCGCAGTTCAACCTGGCGGTGATGAACCAGAACGGCCGCGGTGCCGCGCCGAGCTCCGCCGAAGCGTACAAGTGGTTCCTGATCGCCGCAGCCGACGGCGATGCGGGCGCCCGGCAGAGCGCGGAGTCGCTGAGGACGTCGCTCTCCCCCGACGCACAGGCGGCCGCGGAGCGGAGCGCCGCCGCCTACCGCTCGCAGCTCGCGGCGGTGGCGGCGGCCGGCGCCATGCGCACCGCCGCCCGCTGACGGCGGAGCACGTCGCGCGGCGCCAGCATCACTTGGTGCGGTTGGACTCCTTGTTGCCGGGGGCGTCGCCGTCGGCGTTCTTCTTGTCCAGCGCCACGACCATGGCCTTGTGCGCGGTGACCTTGGGTGCGGTCTCCTTGGCGAAGGCCTTGAGGTCGGCGTTCTGCCCGGCCGCGGCGTAGCCGTTCATCAGGATCTCCGCCTCGCGGTGGCCGGCCGCCTGCTGGTCGACGTAGCGGGCGTCGAAGTCGTCGTCCGAGGCGCTCTTCAGGTCGTCGATCAGGCCCTGGCGTCGGTTGTCGAGCGCGGCGGGGAGCACGACGCCCTCGCCCGCCTTGCCCGACGAGACCAGCGTCTTCAGCTGCGCCGTAGTCTTGGCGTGGGCGGTGATCATGCCCTGCGCGAACTTCTTGATCCCCGCGGACTTGGAGCGGGTGAGGGCCATCTTCGAGCTCTCCGTCTCGTACATGTCGCTCATGGCCGCGTTCTCCACGAACGCCTTGGCCGAGAGCGATCCGGCCGTGGCCGCGGTGATCGGTCCGACCACGGCCGAGGCCGAGTCCTGCACCTTGTCCACGAGGTCGGAGCCCTTCGCCTTCGCCGCGTCCACGACGTTGGACGTGCCGCCGGCGGAGTTCGCCTGGACGCCCGCGCTGTCGCCCGACTTGGAGCAGGCCGCGGCGGTGAGGAGGAGGGCCGCCACCGTGGAGGTGGTGAGGAGAAGGCGCATGGGGTCAGGTCTCTTTCTGGAGGGTTTGCGGACAAGCAAAGGGCGGCGGACCCTTTCGGTTCCGCCGCCCTTGAGAAGGGTCAGGCGGTCAGTGCTTGCCGCCGAACATGCCCTTGATCGCGTCCTCGGCCTTGCCGACCGCGTTCTGGATGGAGCCGCCGATCTTCTCGGCCGCGCCTTCCGACTGCAGCTTCTCGTCGCCGGTCAGCTTGCCCGCGCCTTCCTTGACGGAGCCGCCCAGCTTGTGGCCGGCGCCCTCCACGCGATCGTCGCCGAACGCCTTCGGCTCGGCGTGGCCTTCCCGCCGCTCGGCCTCGTGATGGCCGAAGGCGTCCTCCACCTTGCCGAGCGCGTTCTGCATGGAGCCGCCCGTCTTCTCCGTCGCGCCTTCCGCCTGCATGCCGCGGTCGCCCGACAGCTTGCCGAAGCCTTCCTTGATCTCGCCCGCCAGCTTGGAGCCGGCGCCTTCCACGCGATCGTCAGCCATGGTCCGTACTCCCGCTTGCAAATGACGGGGTGAGAACGGCTCCGCTCGGGCGGGGGTTCCTCCGCCGCGGTGAACGGCTATGGGTCTCCACCTGATGGCCGCCAAGCCCGAGAGCCCCGCCGAACCCTTCAAGCGCGCCCTGGCGCACGCCGCGCGCTCGCTGGGCGAGACGCCGGACCTGGAGGTGGTGTTCTCCGGCGAGGGCCCCGCGCTCATCGGCCGCCGCGCCGTGCTGCCGCATCCGCCGCGCGACCTCACCGGGCGCGACGCCGCCCGCATCCGCGGCTTCGCCGACCAGATGGCGCTGCGCCTCGCCCACCACGACGCCACGGCCCACGCCCGCCTGCGCCCGGCCGACCCGCAGGCCGCCGCGCTGTTCGAGGCGGTGGAGCAGGCGCGCATCGAGTCCATCGGGGCCAACGCGCTGGGCGGCGTGCGCGCCAACCTGCGTGCGGTGCTGGAGAGCGACATCGACAAGCGCGGCCTGGGCCGCACCGCCGACCGCGTGAAGGCGCCCCTGTCCGACATCGTGGGGCTCCTCGTGCGCGAGCGGCTCACGGGCGAGGCGCCGCCCGAGACGGTGCGCGCGCTGGTGGACCAGCACCGCGGCGAGATCGAGCAGAAGGCCGGCGCCGAGCTCGACCGGCTGGCGGGCGCCGCACACGACCAGGCCGCCTACGGCCGCATCGCCCGCGAGCTGATCCGCGACCTGGACATGGCGGGCGACGCCGACGACCTGGAGGAGACCGACCCCTCCGAGGAGGACGCTGAGGAGGCCGCGCCCGAGCCCGAGGAGGGCGAAGACGACGATGGCGGCGGCGAGGGCGAGGAGCCGCAAGGCGCGACCGCCGAGAGCGCGGAGGGCTCCGACTCCGACGACGCCCCCTCCGACTCCACCACCACGGAGGCGGCGGAGGGCGACGACGCGCAGGACTCCGACGACGCCTCGGAGGCGGAGGGCTCGCGCCCCAACCGGCCGGACATCGACCCGGCCGGCCGGCCGGAGGCGATCTACAAGGTGTTCTCCACCGCCGCGGACGAGGTGGTGGGGGCCGAGGACCTGTGCGATCCGGACGAGCTGACGCGGCTGCGCGCCTATCTCGACCAGCAGCTGCAGAGCTTGCACTCCATCGTGGCGCGGCTGGCCAACCGGCTGCAGCGGCGGCTCATGGCCAAGCAGAACCGCGCCTGGACCTTCGACCTGGAGGAGGGCGTGCTGGACTCCAGCCGCCTGACGCGGATCATCACCGACCCCACCGCGCCCCTCTCGTTCAAGCAGGAGGAGGACACGCAGTTCCGCGACACGGTGGTGACGCTGCTCCTCGACAACTCCGGCTCCATGCGGGGGCGGCCGATCATGGTGGCTGCGGTGTGCGCCGACGTGCTGGCGCGCACGCTGGAGCGCTGCGCGGTGAAGACGGAGATCCTGGGCTTCACCACCCGCGCCTGGAAGGGCGGCTCGGCGCGCGACCTGTGGCTGAAGGCGGGCAAGCCCGCGCAGCCCGGCCGGCTGAACGACCTGCGCCACATCGTCTACAAGGCGGCGGACGCCCCCTGGCGGCGCGCGCGCAAGAACCTGGGCCTGATGATGCGCGAGGGCCTGCTCAAGGAGAACATCGACGGCGAGGCGCTCCTGTGGGCGCACGACCGCCTGCTGGGCCGGCCCGAGCAGCGCAAGATCCTCATGGTGATCAGCGACGGCGCGCCCGTGGACGACTCCACGCTCAGCGTGAACAACGGCCACTACCTGGAGCGCCACCTGCGCGAGGTGATCGCCGACATCGAGGACCGCTCGCCCGTGCAACTGATCGCCATCGGCATCGGTCACGACGTCACCCGCTACTACCGGCGCGCCGTGACCATCGTGGACGTGGAGCAGCTGGGCGGGGCCATGACGGAGAAGCTGGCCGAGCTGTTCGACGAGGCGCCGCGGAACGTGGAGCGGGGCGGCCGCCGCCGGGCGGCCTGAGCCCGCTCGCTTCGAGAGGCGCAAGCCGTCGAACCCGCTCATCCCCGCGCAGGCGCGGGATTGAGCGGGTCAGGGCTGAGACGGGCGGGCGCGCTCTAGCTTCGCCCACGTCCCCGGCCTAGAAGGGCTGGACCCGCGACACCCCTCGCGCCCCGGCCTTCTCCGAGCGATCCATGCCCGCCGAAGTCGCCTTCGAGGCGCGCGACGTCTCCAAGACCTTCGGCCAGCGGCGCGCGCTCGACGGCGTGTCGGTGCGGGTGGAGCGCGGCGAGATGGTGGCGCTGATCGGCCCGTCGGGCTCGGGCAAGTCCACCCTCCTGCGCACCCTCACCGGGCTCAACACCATCGATGCGGGTCACGGCTGCGTGGAGGCGGTGGGGCTGACCGTGCAGCGCGACGGCCGGCTGACCGAGGACGTGCGCGCGGTGCGCCGCCGGGTGGGCTTCATCTTCCAGCAGTTCAACCTGGTGGGGCGGCTGACGCTCTTCACCAACGTCATGATCGGCTGCCTGGGCCGGATCGGCTTCTGGGCGGGGCTGTTCGGCCGCTGGCCCGCCGACCGCAAGGCCGAGGCCATGGCGGCCCTGCACCGCATGGGCGTGAGCGACTACGCCGGCCAGCGCGCCAACACCCTCTCCGGCGGGCAGCAGCAGCGCGGCGCCATCGCCCGCTGCCTCGTGCAGCACGCCACCGCCATCCTGGCCGACGAGCCGGTGGCCAGCCTCGACCCCGTGAGCGCGCGTCGCGTGATGGGTGCGCTGGAGGAGCTGAACCGCGACGACGGCCTGACGGTGGTCGTCACGCTGCACCACGTGGAGTACGCGGTGCGCTACTGCCGGCGGGTGGTGGCGCTGCAGGCGGGCCGTGTCGTCTACGACGGGCCGACGGCGGGGCTCAGCCGCGAGTTCCTGATCGGCATCTACGGCCCGGAGATCGAGGACGCGCTCGGCGCCGCCGAGCTGGACCACGCGCTCCCGCCGCCGCCGCCCGAAACCACCACGACATCCGGCGCGCCCGCCGACCTCATCCAGGAGCACGGGCGAGGAGACCCCGCATGACCCCCGCCCCCCGACGCTTGCGCCTCCTCCTCTGCGCCGCCGCCGCGTTCGCCGCCGCCTCCTGCGGGAAGGGCGAGGCCGAGGGCGGCTTCGGCACGGCGGCCAAGCCCATCAGCTTCGCCATCATCTCCGCCGAGAGCGCCAACAATCTGGGCCCCCTCTGGACGCCGCTCTTGGACGACCTGCGCAAGGAGACGGGGGTGGTCGCCAAGCCGTTCTTCGCCGCGAACTACTCGCTCTCCATCGAGGCGATGCGCGCGCACAAGGTGCAGGCCGCCTGGTTCCCCGCGCTCTCCTCGCTGGAGGCGGTGCGGCGCGCCGACGGCGAGGTGGTGGACCGGGCGGTGAACGCGGCGGGCGGCGCCTATCACTCGGTCTTGATCGTGCGGAAGGGATCGGGCGTCACGCTCGACCGCGTGCTGAAGTGCGACCGGTCGCTCAACTTCGGCATGGGCGACGCCAAGTCCACCTCCGGCACCCTCGCGCCGCTGGCGTTCCTGTTCACGCCCAAGGGGATCGACCCCGCCACCTGCTTCAAGCAGGTGCGCTCGGCCAGCCACCAGGCGAACCTCCTGGCGGTGGCCAACGGGGTGGAGGACTCGGCGACCAACAACACCGTGGGGCTGCTGTTCGCCCGACGCGAGAACCCCGACGTGGCCGACAAGGTGGAGACGATCTGGACCTCGCCCGACCTGCCGGAGGCCGCCATCGTGGTGCGCCGCGCCGACGTGGGCGACGCTGCGGCCAGGAAGATCCAGGACTTCTTTGCGGGCTACGGTCGGGCGGGCGGTCCAGACCAAGCGAGGCGCAAGGCCATTCTGGACAAGCTGACCTATGTGGGCTTCGAGGCCTCCTCCAACGCCTATCTCCTGCCCGTTCGGCAGATGGAGGCCTCCAACGACCTGGCCGAGGCCAAGCGCGGAGGCGACCAGGGCAAGGTCGCCGACGCGCAAGCGCGCTATGACGCTCTGAACGGCCCCACCCCGCCGCCCATCGCGCATATCGGCGGCTGAGCGTGGCTGTCGCGCTCGACACCGGAGCCGCCCCGCCGCCGCCCGTGCGGCCGCTGGCGCAGCGCGGGCTCGACCTCCTGGTCTGGGGCGGGCTGGTGCTGCTGCTGCTCTACAGCTTCGGCCATGTGGAGATCGCCAAGTTCGGCCAGCTCTTCACCAACAACGAGAGCATGCGCCAGTACGGCCGCAGCCTGCTCAAGCCCGACTTCAGCCAGGGCTGGCTGTACGTGTCGCAGATGTGGCTGACGGTGCAGATCGCGTTGTGGGGCACGGTGATCGCGGTGATCCTGGCGGTGCCCTTCGGCCTGGCCTGCTCGCGCAACGTGTCGCCGATCTGGCTGCAGCAGCCCATGCGGCTCCTGATGAACCTCCTGCGCTCGGTGCCCGACCTCGTGGTGGGGACGATCTTCGTGGTGGCGGTGGGGCTCGGGCCGTTCGCGGGCGTCATGGCGCTGGCGCTGAACACCGGGGGCGTGCTCGCCAAGCTGTTCAGCGAGGCGGTGGAGTCCATCGACCCGCGCCCGGTGGAGGGCGTGCGCGCCACCGGCGGGGCGCGGCTGCACGAGATCGTCTGGGGCGTGCTGCCCCAGGTGGCGCCCTTGTGGACGAGCTATGCGCTCTACCGCTTCGAGTCGAACTCGCGCTCGGCCACCGTCTTGGGCCTGATCGGCGCGGGCGGCATCGGCCAGCTCCTGTTCGAGTCCATCGGCGCCTTCGCCTACGGCCAGACGGCGGCCATCGCCGTCGTCATCGTGGTGGCGGTGACGCTGATCGACCTGATGAGCCAGGCTCTGCGCGCGCGGCTGCTGTAGCGACGCCGAGTCCTCCCCCGGTACGGGGGAGGTGGCGGCGAAGCCGACGAGGGGGTTGCGCGACCTCATCTGATGTAGCGCCACCCCCTCCACCCCGCTTCGCGCGGTCCCTCTCCCCGTGCCGGGGGAGGACTCAGCCGAGCGCCTCGAACTCGTCCACCAGCCGCGCCAGCCGCGCGCAGCCCGCCGCCCAGAAGCTCTTCTCGCGGGGGTCGAGGCCGAAGGGGGCCAGGGCTTCGACGTAGGTCTTCGTGCCGCCCGCGGCGAGGAGCTCCTCGTAGAGCGGCGCGAAGCCCGCCGGGTCCTCCCGCCGCTTCTCCATGAGCGCCGACACCAGGAGGTCGCCGAAGGCGTAGGCGTAGACGTAGAAGGGCGCGTGGACGAAGTGGCTGACGTAGGCCCAGTAGGGCTCGTAGCCCGCGTTCAGCGTCACCGCCGGCCCCAGGCTCTCTCGTTGCACGTCCAGCCATATGCGCGCGATGGCGTCCGGCGCCACCTCGCCCTCCGCCCGCTCGGCGTGGAAGCGCTCCTCGAAGCGGTGGAAGGCGATCTGGCGCACCACCGTGTTCAGCCCGTCCTCGATACGTCCGGCCAGGAGCGCGCGGCGCTCCGCCCCCGACGACTCGGCCAGCAGCCGCTCGAACACGAGCCCCTCGCCGAAAATCGAGGCGGTCTCCGCCAGCGTCAGCGGCGTGTCGGCCAGGAGCGATCCCAGGGGCGCCGCCAGCGTCTGGTGCACCGCGTGGCCCAGCTCGTGCGCCAGCGTCAGCACGTCGCGGCGTTCGCTCATGTAGTTGAGCAGCACGTAGGGGTGCTTTGTGGAGGTCACCGGGTGCGCGAAGGCGCCGGACGACTTGCCGGGCTTGGGGGCCGCGTCGATCCAGGGCTTGTCGAAGAAGGTGCGCGCCCGGTCGGCGAACTTCGGCGCCAGCGCGGCGAAGCTGTCCAGCACGATCGCCTTGGCCTCGCCCCAGCCGTAGACGCGCGGCGGCGCCTCGGTGAGCGGGGCGTTGCGGTCCCAGTAGTTGAGCGCGGGCAGGCCCAGGGCCCTGGCCTTCAACGCGTAGTACTTGTGGCTGAGCGCGGGGTAGGCTTCGGTCACGGCCTCCACCATCACGCGCACCGACTGCGCGTCCACCTCATTGGCGAGATGGCGGCCGGCCTGCGGGTCGGCGAAGCGCCGCCAGCGGTCCTCCACCTGCTTCTCCTGCGCGGTGGTGTTCAAGACGAGCGCCAGCACGGGGACCTGCGCCTCCAGCGCCTTGGACAGGCCGCGGGCCGCGGCCTCACGCCGGGCGGGGGAGGGGTCGGACAGGCGGTTCAGCGCCTCGGCCAGGGTCAGCGCCTCGCCATCCACAGTGGCGGTCAGGCGCGCCAGCGTCTCGTCGTGCAGCCGCGTCCAGTTGGCGACGGCGGGGGAGCGGTCGATGAGGAGGCGCTCCAGGTCGGGCGCCAGCTCGTGATCGCGGCCCAGCCGCACGCGCCGCAGCCACGGCCGCCAGCGCGCGGCGGAGGTGTGCGCCTTGAGCGCGCCCTCGACCTCCCACTCCTCCAGCTGGTTCAGCTCCAGCGTCAGGAACAGGGTGTCGGCGGCGATGGCGGCGCCCTTGGCGCGCATGTCGCCCTCGAACTTGGCGGTGGCGGCGTCGTCGCGGGCCAGCGAGGCGGAGAGCGAGGCGAAGGCTCCCGCCGCGCCGAGAAGGTCGCCCACCCGTTCGTACAGCCCCACCGCCTGGTCGATCAGGAGGCCCAGCCGCTCCGGGTTGGCGCGTGCGGCCGTGAACTGCCCCTTCAGCCGCATGAGGTCGGCCACCGCGGCGCGCGCGGCCTCCAGGTCGGCCTCGAGCGCCGGGTCGTCGCGGCCGGTGTAGAGGTCGTCGAGGCGCCACTCGGGCAGGGTCTCGCCCGCGAAGGCGGCGGCCGGCTGGTGCTGGGTCATGGCGCGCATCCTATCGCGCGGGGGATGAACCTGAGCAAACGCCTTTGACGGCGTCGAGATGGTGAATCGCGCGGCAACGTCTCCGCAACCGGACCTTCACCCCTCCCGCGCTAGACCGTCGCCATGGCCAAGACCGTTCTCATCGTGGACGACGACCCCACGCAGCGCCGCCTGATCGGCGCGGTGCTCGAGCGCGAGGGGTTCGCCGTCGCCCAGGCCGAGAGCGGCGAGGCGGCGCTGGACCGCCTGGCCGCGGGCCTCACGCCCGACGTGGTCATCCTCGACATGATCATGCCGGGCCTCGGCGGGATCGACACGCTCAAGGCCATGCGCGCCGAGGGGCTGACGGCGCCCGTGATCGTGCTGACGGCCACCGGCGGGGTGGAGGTGGTGGTGCGCGCCATGCAGGCGGGCGCCCAGGACTTCTTCATCAAGCCGGCCAGCCCCGAGCGGATCACCGTCTCCATCAGGAACGCGCTGCAGATGGGCCAGCTCACCGCCGAGGTGGACCGGCTGAAGAAGCGCCCCGCCTCCAGCGGGATCACCTTCGACGACCTGGTCGGGACCTCCGCCGGCATGCGCCAGGTGAAGAGCCTCGGCGAGCGGGCGGGCAGGAGCGCCATCCCCGTGCTGATCCTCGGCGAAAGCGGCGTCGGCAAGGAGGTGATCGCGCGTGCGATCCACGCCGCGGGCGAGCGCGCGGCCAAGCCCTTCGTGGCGGTGAACTGCGGCGCCCTGCCGGCCAACCTCGTGGAGTCGATCCTGTTCGGCCACGAGAAGGGGAGCTTCACCGGCGCGCACGAGAAGCACCTCGGCAAGTTCCTGGAGGCGAACGGCGGCACCCTGTTCCTGGACGAGATCGGCGAGCTGCCGCTCGACATGCAGGTCAAGCTGCTCCGCGCCCTGCAGGAGAAGGAGGTGGATCCCGTGGGGGGCCGCCGGCCGGTGAAGGTGGACGTGCGCATCCTGGCCGCCACCAACCGCGACCTGGCCGGCCGCGTGCGCCAGGGGGCGTTCCGGGGGGAAATGTTCTACCGCCTCAACGTCTTCCCCATCGAGGCGCCCGCGTTGCGCGAGCGGCGGGAGGATGTGGCGCCTCTCACCGACGCCTTCATCCGCCGCTTCGCGGTGGAGGAGGGCAAGCGCGTGGTCGCCGCCTCGCCGGAGACGGCCGCGCTCCTGGCCGCCTACGACTGGCCGGGCAACGTGCGCCAGCTGGAGAACGCGGTTTACCGCGCGGTGGTGCTGGCCGACGGGCCGTACCTGCAGCCGCACGACTTCCCAGCCGTGTCGGGCGTCACCGCCCCCGGCCCGGTCACGGCCCCCGCGACGGAGGCGGCCGCGCCGGACGCCCCGGTGCAGATCCTGGACGGCCAGGGCCACCTACGCACCCTGGAGGAGATCGAGCGCGACCTGATCCAGCTCGCCATCGAGATCTACGCGGGCCACATGACGGAGGTGGCGCGCCGCCTCGGCATCGGTCGCTCCACCCTCTATCGCAAGGTGCGTGAACAGGGGCTCGAAGGCGTGCTGGCCGAGACGGGCTGACGCCGCCGTCGTTCAATCGCCCCGGATGGCGGGGAGCCCCGGGCGGGGCTCCCCTTCACCTCACGGCTTGGCGCCCGTCTTCATGGCGCGGTCTTCCTTGTCGGAGATCCCGTTGCGGTTGCGATCGATCCCGCTGCAGGCGACGCCGTTCGGCCCCGGATTGGCGCACCGGGCGAGGTGACGGTGGTGACGCCGGTGATGGCGGGCGTGATGGACGCCCATCTCCGACGCCGTGGACGTGGTGGTGGACGTCGTGGACGTCGTCGCAGCCGGCATGGACTCCATCGGCGGCGGTGGCGCGGCCGGGGCCGCTCCCGCCGCGGCGGTGGCCGCAGCCTCGGCCGCGGGGGTGACGCCCTCGACGATGTTGCCCTTGAAGTCGAGCCCGACGGACACCCGCGCACCGTTCTTGGTGGCGGTGGCGCGCCAGACGCCGTCCGCGCCCTTGGTCAGGTCCGCGACCGCCGCGTAGCCCGCGTGCACGATGTGCCGCTCCGCCTGCCCCTTGGTGAAGGAGCTGCGGCCCGGCTTGGCCGCCCCGTCATTGATCGTGTGGCCGTGCTTGAGCGGGGCGTTGCCCTTCGCGTCGGGGCCGCCGGACGGGACCTGGGCGGTGGCGGCGCCGGACAGCGCGAGCGCCGCGGCCAGCGACATCGCCGGAAGGAGGGTCTTGGTCATGTTCATGATCGGCGTCCTTCGGCTCAACGGACGTAGCGCTGGCGTTCGGCCAGCACCTGGTCGGAGGTGTAGGCGGGGGCGGAGGGGTCGAAGCTCTTCCAGCCGCCCTTCTCGTACGCGTCCTGGCGCAGGCGCACGTCGACCGCGCGGCCCAGGATCACGGCGGCGGCATGCTGGTGCGCGTCGTCGACCTTGGCGCTGACGAGCGTGCCCCCGCGGCGCACGCCTTCGGCGTAGACCTCCGCGTCGCGCTCCGGAACACCCTCCTTGGTGAGGGCGCCGACGAGCCCGCCGGCCGCCGCACCCACCGCGCCGCCCGCCAGGGCGCCCACGGCGGTGGACGCCAGCCAGCCGGCCGCGACCACCGGGCCGAGCCCGGGGATCGCCAGAAGGCCCAGGCCGGCGAGGAGGCCGCCCGCGCCGCCCACCACCGCGCCCACGCCGGCGCCCTTGCCCGCGTCCTCCGCCGCCTTGTCGCCGCGGGCCTCGCCGTCGGCTCCGTGCTCACCATCCGCGTTGTTGGCGATGACGCTGATGTCGCGGTGCGGCACGCCCGCCGCCTCCAGCTCGTGGACGGCCGCCTTGGCGTCCGCGTAGGTGTCGTAAAGTCCTGTGACCGTCTGGGTCATCCGTGTGTTCCTTCTGAATGAGGGGCCCGCTTGGGGCGGGCGTTGAGAGCCGGAGCTCAGGCGCGGCGCGCCACGGCGCGATACAGCAGCAGCACGACCACCGCCCCGATCACCGCGACGATCATGCTCGGGATGTTGAAGCCCGTGACGCCCGCGTGGCCGAAGAAGTTGAAGATGAAGCCGCCGACGACGGCGCCGACGATGCCGATCACGATATCCATGATCAGGCCTTCGCCCGTCTTGTTGACCAGCTTGCTGGCGATGAACCCGGCGATGAGGCCGAGCAGGATCCAGGTGAGGATGCCCATGGCGTGCTTCTCCTACTTGCGGACGTAGACGGTCTTGCGACCGCCGTGGATCAGGAAGCCGATCAGGACGCCCACGCCGAGCGCGGCGGCCAGGGCGGTCAGGGGCTGCTCCTTGGCGTAGCCCTCGACTTCGCCATAGATGTCCGCCGCCCGCTCGCGGGCTTGCCCCACCACGTCCTGCACCGAGCCTGCGGCCTCCCGCAGCTTGCCGCGGCCTTGCATCTCCGCGTCGCCGGTCAGGCCGCCTGCGGCGTCCTGCACATGGCCAAGCCCCTTCTTCAACGTCCCCTCGATCCGGTCGTCGGTCATCGTTCCGCCTCCAGCGCCCAAGCTGGGCCGCGGTGACCTAATGCGGCCGCGACCGCATCGATCCGTGCGATCGTGCATTTGTATGCGCAACGCCCGGAGGCTTCATGTCCGTCGTCGTCTATCCCGCCATCGTGACCCCGGAGGGCGGCGCCCTGCAGGCCCGCTTCGTCGACCTGCCGGAGCTCGCCGTCTCTGCCGAGCTGCAGACCGACCTGATCCGCCTGGCGCGCGAACGCCTGATCGAGGGCCTGCAGCAGCGCGAGCGCCGGGAGGAGACCTGGCCCGAGCCGAGCCGGATGCAGGGCCTGCAGACGCCCGCCGGCGCGTCGGTGATCCTGGTGGACGTGTCGGTGGAGGACACGCCCGTGCGCCTCACCATCTCCATGGGCGAGCGCCTGCTCCGCCGCATCGACCAGGATGCGGAGTCGCGCTCCATGACGCGCTCCGGCTACCTGGCCCTGGGCGCCCGGCGGCTCCTGGGCGACGCGGCGGCGCCGGGCGCGGGCCTGGCGGGGGATACGGGGCAGAAGCTGCAGGAGGAGATGGCCGCGCTCGGCCGGCGCGTGAACGAGGCGGTCGGCCCGGACTCCCCGGTGGGCAAGACCCTCGCGGGCCTGGACGCCATGGCGCTGAGCGGCCTGCGCCACCTGGGCGGCGAGGTCTCCGCGGCGTTCAAGGGATGGCCGCGGCCCAAAGACGCAGAGAGGGACGCGGAGAGGGAGGCGGGGGACGCGGAGCCCGCGCCGCCGCCGGCCGCTCCGTCCGACGCCCCCGTGGACGGGACGCGTCCCCCGCCCTCGGAGCCGCAGGGGTGAGCCGCGTCGGCTCCCGGAGGCCTTGAGCGCTCACAGGCCGACGGGCTCGGTCCGCGTGGGGCGGGGGCGGCGTCCGCAGCGTCAGGCGGCGCGCGCCAGGTAGTCGCCGATGTCGCGACGCGCGTCCGTGCACGCCTGGGCGGCGCGGCGCAGCGGCTGGTGCAGGTCCGAGCCCGTGCGGCAGGCGGCCTCCAGCTCCTTGCAGGCGGTGAACACGCCGTCGAAGCCGAGGGTGGCGGCGGCGCCCTTGATGGCGTGCGCCTCGTCCTCCAGCCGGGCGGCCGGTGCCCCCGGATCGTCGTCGAGCTTCTCCAGCTGGGTGGCGAGGGCGCGCAGGAGGTTGTGGACGACCGGGGGGCCGTAGGTCCGCGACAGGTCCGCCACGATCGGGTTGAGCCGGTCGGTCGTGTCGGCGCCCACCGGCCGGAACCAGGCGTCCACGGCCTCGCCCAGGGTGGCGGAGGTGAAGGGCTTGGTGACGAAGCCGTCCACCCCCGCGGTGCGGGCGGCGGCCTGGCGGGCCTCCAGCACGTCGGCGCTCACCGCCAGGATGGGCAGGCGGCTCCCCTCGCGCGGCACGGCGCGGAGCGCGCGGACCACGTCGACGCCGTCCATGTCGGGC
>CAXSHO010000005.1:39294-45675 GCA_964237305.1 uncultured Caulobacteraceae bacterium | reverse complement strand
CATGGCCTCCAGGATCACCAAGCCGAAAGTGTCGGTGAGCGAGGGGAAGACGAACACGTCGGCCGCCGCGAACACCGCCGCCAGCTCCGCCCCGAACTTCGCGCCGAGGAAGCGGGCGGCGGGGTAGCGGGCGCGCAGCTCCTCCAGCGCCGGCCCCTCGCCCACGACCACCTGCGTGCCCGGCAGGTCGAGCCGGAGGAAGGCCTCGATGTTTTTCTCCACCGCCACCCGGCCGACGTTGAGGAACACCGGGCGCGCCAGCCCCTCCAGCGGGTCGGGATCCCCGGGGCGGCGGGGACGGAACAGCTCCACGTCCACCCCCCGCGTCCAGGGCGACAGGTTGTGGAAGCCGCGGCGCTCCAGCTCGTCGCGCATGGTGGGCGTGGCCACCATCACCCGACCCGACGGCTTGTGGAACCAGCGCATGAAGGCGTAGCCGGCGGCCGTGGGCACGGGCAGCCGCGCGGAGACGTACTCGGGGAAGCGCGTGTGATAGCTCGTGGTGAAGGGCAGCTTCCACTCGATGCACAGGCGGCGGGCGGCGAGACCCAGCGGCCCCTCCGTGGCGATGTGGATGGCCTCCGGCTCGAAGTCCTTGAAGCGCTCCTGCATGGGCTCGTAGGCGTTCAGCGCCAGCCGGATCTCCGGATAGGTGGGCAGCGGCACCGTGCGGAAGCCGTCGGGGCTGACGATCTCCACCACGTGTCCCATGGCGCGCAGCTCGGCCGCGGTGCGCGACAGGGTGCGGACCACGCCGTTGACCTGCGGCTCCCAGGCGTCGGTGGCGATGAGGACGCGCATGGCCGGCGCGGGGTCTCCCGGCGTGTGGGCCCGCAGAGTTAGCCGCGGCGCGGGGCCGACGCCAGCACGGCCCGCTTTTTGCTGCGACGCAGCATGTAATCGGCTAAGCTGTCGAAACGTCGCCGCAGGAGAGGCCTCGGATGGCCGAACTCGCCCCCTCCCCGTCCCTCGTCCCGTCCGCCGCGCCGTCCGACGCGCCGGAGCGTCCGCGCGCGGGCGACAGCCCCAAGTCGCGCCGCACCCGCGCCCGCATCCTGCGCGAGGCGATGCGGCTGTTCGCCGAGACGGGCTACGCCGCCAGCCCCAACCCCGTGATCGCGGCGGCGGCGGGGCTCACCCGCGGGGCCATGCTCTACCACTTCCCCACGCGCGACAGCCTGGTGGCGGCGGCGGTGCGCCATATCCAGGAGCGGCGCGCCGCCCTGTTCGAGGAGGCCGCGGCGCGCGCTCCCCACGGCGCCGACCGCACCGACCACGCCATCGACAGCTACTGGCGCCTGCTCTCCGATCCCGCCTTCATCGCCTTCGCCGAGCTGGAGGCCGCGGCCCGCACCGACCGCGAACTCGCCCGCCTGATCGCGCCGGCGCAGGAGGCGTTCGACCGCGCCCAGGTGGGCGAGCACCTTTTCGACCTCGTGCAGGGCGGGGCCAACCCGCGCCTGCAGGCCAGCCGCGACCTGGCCCGGTTCATCCTGGAGGGCCTGGCCCGCGCCCGCCTGGCCTACGACGGCGAGGCCCGCACCGCCCGCCTCCTCGCCATCGCCAAGCGCGCCGCGCGCATGCTCAACCGCAAGGGCGGCGACATGGACCTCTGGCCCGAGGGTTGACGAACGATTCTCCCGTCAGTCAATGCGTGCTACAACGGCGGCATGGATGGACGATCGCCCATGCACCTCGACACCGACCTCCTCACCGTCACCGTCCGGCTCGATCCGCGCGAGGACGGCGGGTTGCGCGTGTCGAGCACCACCCTTCGCGGGCTGCACCTGGCCGGCGCCGACCGGGACCGGGTGTGGGACATGATAGCTCCCGCCATAACGCTCCTGCTGGAGCGCAACCACGGCGTGAAGGTCGCCTCCGTGCGCCCGACCCGCACCTTGGAGGAAGCCTGCGCCAAGCTTCCGGGCGACCTCGACCTGCATGTCGAGGCCGAGCGCGTGTTCGTGGTCGAGCTGCTCGCCGCCTGACTCGGTGACGTTGCGGGTCTACGACCGTGAGATCGTCACGCGCCTCCTCGCCGCCGCCGGGTGCGTCTGCGAGGGCGTCGCCCACGCCGGGTACGAGACTTGGGTGATGGCGTCGGGCGAGAGCTTCACCCTCGTGCTCGAGCCGTTCGACCTCTACGACGAGATGACGATCCGCGGCGTGTTCGAGTTCACCTTGGGCCTGCCGCTTCCACCGGAGCTGTCCTAGCCCAGCGCCGCGTCGGCCGCGTCCAGCGCGTCCTGCACGCGGCTGTCGGGCTGCTGCTGGGCGAGGGCGTCGCCCAGGGCGGCGAGCACCAGGCGCACGTGGCGGGGCGTGGCGCCCGCGCCCATGAGGCCGATGCGCCAGACGCGGCCCTTCCAGGCGCCCAGGCCTCCGCCGATCTCCACGCCGAAGCGCTCCAGCATCGACGCGCGCACCCGCGCCTCGTCCACGCCGTCGGGCGCCGAGACGAGGTTCAGCTGCGGCAGGCGGTGGGCGGCGGCGACGGGCAGGGTCAGGCCCAGCGCCTCCAGGCCCGCCGCCAGGGCGACGTGCATGCGGGCGTGGCGGGCGAAGCGAGCCTCCAGGCCCTCCTCGAACAGGATCACCAGCGCCTCATGCAGGCCGTACAGGGCGTTCGCCGGGACGGTGGGGTCGCGGCCGGCGTCCGCGCCGCCCGCGCCCTCCCACGGCTCCATGACGAGGCCGAGGTCGCTCAGCCAGCTGCGGGCGGGGGCCTTGCGCGCCTTCACCGCCGCCCGCCCCCGCGGTCCGATGGCGAAGAGGGCGAGGCCGGGCGGGGCGGAGAGGCACGTCTGCGTCCCCGCGTACAGCACGTCGGCGTCCCAGCCCTGCGCCTCCACCGGCACGCCGCCCAGGGCCGTGACGCAGTCCACCACGCTCAGCGCGCCGTGCTCGCGCGCCAGGGCGCAGAGCGGGGCGGGGTCGGTGTGGACGCCCGTGGAGGTCTCGGCCTGCACGAAGGCCAGGAGCTTCGCGCCGCGCGCCCATAGCGCCGCCTCCACCTTGGCGGGGTCGACGGGTTCGCCCCAGGGGTGGTCGACGCGCACCACCTCCGCCCCCATGCGCTCGGCCGTCGCCGCGAGCCCCTCGCCCACCGCGCCGTTGACGGCCACCACCGCGACGTCGCCGGGCTCCAGAAGGTTGGCCATGGCCGCCTCCATGGCCAGCGCCCCGGGGCCG
Organism: uncultured Caulobacteraceae bacterium; assembly: GCA_964237305.1. Lineage (GTDB taxonomy): Bacteria > Pseudomonadota > Alphaproteobacteria > Caulobacterales > Caulobacteraceae > JASLDZ01. Next base: position 42,483 of record CAXSHO010000005.1, on the reverse strand, counting down.
GACAGCGGCAGGCAGGCGTGGTCGGGGGCGCGAAACGCGCGGGATAAGCCGGCGCGGACCTCGTCCATCAGCGTGGCGAAGGCGGGATCGAAGCGCCCGATGGCGGGGCGTGCGACGGCGGCCAGCACCCGTAGCGGCACCTCCGACGGGCCCGGCCCCATCAGCACGCGGGCGGGCGGGGCGAAGCTCTTCATGCGGGGCGGCGGCGGGCGCTCATCACGGGGAGGTGATTAGGCGCGGTGGGCGCGGCGGTCCATGGTGGCCCCTTGGATGGAGGTCCAACCCCTCGCGTCCGTCGCCCCCGCCGCGTCGCCGCCTCTCCTGGCGGGCGCGGTGGAGGCGGCGGGCGCGAGCGTCGTTTCGGCCGCCCTCAGGCGCGGGTGTCGAACTCCGACCCGGCCTCAAGCCCGTCAGCCCTGGCGTAGCCTTCCGCGGCGGGTGCGGCGGCGACGGTCGCCTTGGGCGTCACCGCCACCATGGCGGGGCGCACGGTGCGGCCGAACAGCTCATAGCCGGGCTGCATCACCACCGTCACCGCGCCCGGGCCCACGTCGTCGGCCGGCTGCTCCATCACCGCCTGGTGCACGTGCGGGTCGAACCGGGCGCCGCGCTCGGGCGACAGGCGCTTCAGCCCGTTGCGCTCGAAGGCGGTCTGCAGCTGCTTCTCCGTCATCTCCACGCCGGAGACGAAGTTCGCCATGCCCTGGTCCTGCACGCCCTGCGGGGCGGACTGCACGGCGCGGCCCAGCGTGTCCGCCGCGTCCAGGAGGTCGCGGGCGAAGCGCTGGATGGCGTAGGCGCGGGCGTCGTTCCCCTCCTTCTCCGCCCGGCGCTTGGCGTTCTCCGCGTCGGCGGCCACGCGCAGCACCTGCTCCTTCAACGCGGCGTTCTCCGACAGGAGCCGGCTGATCTCGTCGCCGGTCGCCGGGCCGCCGCTGGAGGCGAGGTCGGCGTCGTCGAAGTCGGAGGTCGCGTGGGCGGCGTCGGGGGCGGTGTCGGTCAAGGCGGTGTCTCTCTTCCTGGGGCTCAGCCCTCGAACAGGCGGCCCAGCATGCGCGCGGTGTAGTCCACCAGCGGGATCACGCGCGCGTAGTTCAGGCGGGCCGGGCCGATCACGCCCACCGCCCCCACCACCCGGCGTCGGCCGTCCATATAGGGCGCCGCGATCACCGCGGAACCCGACAGCGAGAAGAGCTGCGTCTCCGCCCCGATGAAGATGCGCACGCCCTGCGCCCCCTTCACGTCGTCGAGGAGGCCGATCAGCCGCTCCTTCTGCTCCAGGTCGTCGAACAGCATGCGCACGAGGGCGAGGTCGGCGGCCTCCGCGCTGTGGCCGAGGAGGTTGGCGCGGCCCCGCACGATCAGCGCCCGGTCGCCCCCGGCCTCCGCCCCGCCCCAGAGCGCGAGCCCCGCCTCCACCAGCCGCGCGGCCGCCGCGTCCAGCTCGCGCCGGGCGGAGGAGAGCTCGGCGCCCAGCTCGCCCTTGGCCTCCGCCAGGGTGCGGCCGCGCAGGCGCGCGTTGAGGAAGTTGGACGCCTCCGCCAGCGCCGAGGGCGGCAGGCCCGGGGCCAGCGGCAGGAGGCGGTTCTCCACCTGCCCGTCGTCGAACACCATCACCGCCAGCGCCTGGTCGGGGGAGAGCGCCACGAACTCCACGTGCTTCACGCCCGCGTCGCGCACCGGGGCCACCACGACCCCCGCCCCGCCCGCGAGGCCGGACAGGAGCTGCGAGGCGGCGTCCAGCGCGTCCTGCACGCCCTGCGGACCCGCGCGGCCCGCGGGCAGCCGCGCCTCGATGGCGCGCCGCTCCTCCTCCGCCACGTCGCCCAGCTCCAGGAGGCCGTCGACGAACAGGCGCAGGCCGGAGTGGGTGGGGAGCCGCCCGGCGCTGGTGTGCGGCGCGGAGAGCAGGCCCAGCGCCGTCAGGTCCGACATGGTGTTGCGGATGGAGGCGGGCGACAGCTGCACCCCGCCCCGGCTCATGGTGCGCGAGCCCATCGGCTCGCCCGTCTCCAGGTAGTGCTCGACGATGCGGCGGAAGATGTCGCGCGCCCGCTCGTCCAGCGCGCCCAGCCCCGGTGTCGACAGCCCGGGCGTGGACAGGCTCGACCCCGCCAGCAACGCCTCGGGGCGGGGCGACAGGCTCATGCGGCGGCGGCGTGGACGCGGGGCACGGCGGGGAGGATAAGCCCCGACCCTTCCGGCGCAAGCGAGTTCCCATGCCCCCGTCCGCATCCGGCCTTCCCGCCCGGCCCTCCGGCCGAGCCGTCGACCAGCTCCGCCCCGTCACGCTGGAGACGAAGGTGAACCGCTACGCCGAGGGCTCGTGCCTGGTGGGCTTCGGCCACACCCGCGTGCTGGTCACCGCCAGCGTCGACGACCACGTGCCCCCGTTCCTGCGCGGCAAGGGCTCGGGCTGGGTCACCGCCGAGTACGGCATGCTCCCCCGCGCCACCCACACCCGCGGCCGGCGCGAGGCCGCCCAGGGCAAGCAGAGCGGCCGCACCCAGGAGATCCAGCGCCTGATCGGCCGCTCGCTCCGCGCCGTGGTCGACCTCAAGGCGCTGGGCGAGCGGCAAATGCAGATCGACTGCGACGTGCTGCAGGCCGACGGCGGCACCCGCACAGCCTCGGTCACCGGCGCCTGGGTGGCGCTGCGCCTGGCCACCGCGCACCTCCTGGCGGAGGGCGTGCTCAAGGCCGACCCGATCACGGACCAGGTGGCCGCCGTCTCCTGCGGCGTGCACGCCGACCAGCCCGTGCTCGACCTCGACTACGAGGAGGACTCCGCCGCGGAGGCCGACGGCAATTTCGTGCTCACCGCGTCGGGGAGCATCGTGGAGATCCAGGCCACCGGCGAGCGCCGCGGCTTCACCCGCCCCGAGTTCGACCGCCTGTTCGACCTCGCCCGCACCGGCTGCGCCGACCTGTTTGAACGACAGCGCGCCGCGGTGGCGGGCTGACGCACCGCACCGCAGGGAGCCCTCGCCGCCGCTCGCAGTCCGGTAGCCGCCCGCCCGGGCGGAACCACGGCCGGAGACGCGACGCCACGAAAGCGAGGGTCGCGGGATCGCTCCCGCGGCCCTCGCCCCAGCGCGCGGAGGCTCAGAACTTCGCGTTAAGCCCGCCGAAGAAGTAGCGGCCGATATTGTCGTAGATCGCATCGCCGTCGCCGTTTCCGAGCAACCC
>CAXSHO010000005.1:28953-39284 GCA_964237305.1 uncultured Caulobacteraceae bacterium | reverse complement strand
TGGATGCCCGTCGTTCCGAACGGCGGCTCGGCGTCGAACAGGTTCTGCACGCCCGCGCGGAGCGTGTAGTTCTTGTAGCGATAGTTCGCCGAGACACTGTTGATGTAGTACTCCCTCACGCTGAGGAACTGCTGCGTCTCGACAGTGAAGGTGTTGTTGAAGCGGGATGGCGACTGGTAGTTCACGTCGTAGACCAGGGAGAACGGCCCGTTGGTGTAGGTGCTGGTCAGCTGCGCCTGATAGCGCGCGTCACACCCGACGAGCGGACGATGTCGAGGCCCGTGCCCGAAACCGATGAGTCGCGCCGCTGGTCGTGGAAGAGGCGGAAGCGGACGCCGAAGTTGCCCGCATTCTCCATGATGCCGGGGATGGACGACAGATCGGTGTCGTAGTTCACCGTCAGCGTCTGGCCTTCGAAGTTGACGAAGCCCGCGTTGACGAAGCCCGTCACCGGGAAGTCCTGGATCTGGCCGTCGGCGCCGCGGACGAAGCGGGCGCAGACCGCGGCGGGGCGGACCGCCTGGTCGTAGCAGGTGGACAGGATGGAGGTGAGCGAGAAGGTGGAGATCGCGTTGCGCAGCCCGATGGTGGTCACGTCGAAGGCCACCGACAGGTGCGGGATGAAGTGCGGCTGGTAGACGAAGCCGTAGGTGCGCGACTTGGCCCGCTCGTTGGTCAGGTTCGGGTTGCCCCCCGTGATGATCGGGATGGTGGCGTTCTGCACGCGCGAGTTGAAGTTGGTCAGGGTGGCGCCCCCGCCCAGCGCCGCGAAGTCGGCCCGGCAGTTGGCGGCGCGCGTGGCGGGGTTGGGGCCGTTGCCGATGCTGCGGAAGTCGCAGGGGTCGGTGGCGGTGGAGAAGGCGCTCGACTGCGGCAGGAACAGTTCGGTGATCGACGGAGCCCGGAAGGTCTGCTGGGTGGTGGCCCGCAGGGTGAGGTCCTTGATGGGGTTGTATTCGATCTCGTAGGAGTGGGCGTTGTTGGCGCCGGCCAGCGAGTTCTCCACATGGCGCGCCTTGAGGGCGATGTTCACGCCGTAGACGCCCGGAAGGCGGAAGTCCTCGCCGAACACCGGGATGTTGAGTTCGCCGTAGATCTCGTTGGTGTCGAAGCCGCCGCGGGCGGGACTGATCGGCACGGAGCGGCCCAGGCCCGCGGCCGAGGCGCGGTCCGGCCGGAACTTCGACTCCTCCCGGCGGTACTCGTAGCCCGCAGCAAAACGCAGCTCGCCGCCGGGAAGCTTGATCACGTCGCCGTTGATGTTGGCCAGGACGTCCTGCTGCGTCTGGAAGTAGTCGGACTCGAACGGCTGGTTGATGTAGGCGAGCGCCGCCGCGCTCTCGTTGCCGGAGCCGAACAGGTTCAGCGGCTGGCAGCCCTGGGCGTTGGCGTTGGCGGAATTGGCCACCGTCACGGCGCAGGCCGGCTGGCCCGCGGCGTTGGTCACCACGTTTGTGGCGTAGGAGAACTTCTCCTGGTTGATGCCGGGGGCGACGAAGAAGCCCTGGTTGACGCCATAGGTGCCGCCGATGTCGTAGTTGAACTTGTGATTGAAGACGGAGAAGTCGCCCTCGAGCGTCAGTCCGCCGCGGATCGTGTCCGACCGCGAGTCGACCTTCGACAGGCCGACGAGGTCGGTGGAGGCGCGGTTCAGGAAGAAGGTCTGCTGGCCCGGCGCCGCCGCGACGAGCGCCGCGCGGGCCTGCGGCGCAAGGAACGGATTGTTGATGTTGAACGCGTAGGCGGCCGATGTCCCGCCGAACAGTGACGAGTTGAAGATCGGCTGGTTCGCGGGCTCGGTGGCGTCCACCCGCGCCAGCAGGAGCTCACCTTCGATCCGCATGTGGCTGTTGATGTCGAAGTGGCCGATGCCGTTGATCAGGTGGCGGTCGATGGGCGTCTGCAAGGAGCTGAGGGGCGCGAGGTTCAGGCCGTCGCCGCCCGCCTGCAGCGTCTGCGCGTAGTAGGTGCCGATGTCGTACGGCACGAGCTGGCCCGCGGCGTTGAAAGCCAGCGGCGTGCGCACCCCGTTGATGATGTTGTTCGGCAGGGCGTTGAGCAGCGCGGTGCGACCGTTCGGCGGGCCGGCCGTCAGGGTGACGACGCCGTTGGTCGAGAGTTCGGCGAGGCGGCGGTTGGCGGTGTAGATGGTCGCCGGGATGCCGTCGGTGTTGTTGACGTTCGCTGGGTTGGGCGCGTTGAAGAATTGCGTCGCGGTGCGCTCGCGATCGGTGCTGAGCAGCTGCGTCGTCTTGTTGTACTCGTAGGAGAACGCGACGTTGGCTCGGTCGCCGAAGAAGTTCTTTCCGAAGATGACGCGTCCGCGATAGGTGGGATAGTCGCCCTGGTCGATCGACCCCGCACCCTGGACGTCGAACTCCAGGCCCTCGTAGTTGCGCTTGAGGATGACGTTGATGACGCCCGCCACGCCGTCGGAGCCGTAGGTGGCCGCGCCGCCTCCCGTGAGGATCTGGATGTTGTCGATGAAGGCGTCCGGGATGGAGTTCAGGTCCACCTGACCGCCCGCCGCACCGGCGAACTGCGTTGCGGGCTGAGCGGGGACGAAGCGGCGGCTGTTGACCAGCGTCAGGGTGCGCTGCGAGCCGAGGTTGTAGATCGAGGCGTAGTTGCGGCCGGTGGAGAAGCTCGCCTGGTCGCCGATGGGCGTGAAGGCGTTCGACTGGCCGAGGCCGGGGATGCGGTTGATGGCGTCCGCGACGTTGGTGATGCCCTTGGCGTTGAGGTCGGCGGAGGAGACCACGCTGATGGGCGACGCCGAGCTCAACTCCGGCTGGCGCAGGCGCGAGCCGGTGACCACCACCTCGCCTTCGGTCCCGGCGTTCTGCGACGTGGTCTCCACGCTCGACCCGGAGGGGGATGAGACGCGAGGCGGAACCTGTGCGGGCGTAGGCGCGCGCGATTGCGCGGAGGCGGCGCCGGCGGCGGCGACGGTCACAAGGCAGCTGCCGGCGAGCAGCAGCGTCTTCATCGTCATGTCTACATCCTCAGGAGACCGGACGTGGAGGCTGGTCGGTCAGCCTCATCTGACGTTTCGCGCCGCCGCGCCGCAACGGCGTTCCGCCACTTTTCGGCCGCACATATCGCGATCGCGCGCTATCGTGGCGCGTGCGACACACTTCTGACATGAGCACGACAGTTTTCCACACGCGATGAACGACGACCGTGGCGACGGGCGCGTGGTGATCTTTGATCTGCCTCCTGACCTCAGTGACCGGCTCGACCGTGCGGCGGCTTCGCATCCTGCGCTGGTGGAGCTGTCGATCTCGCGCGAGCGGCTGAAGGCGCTGATGGCGGCGGGGGCCCTGACCCGCGGGGCGGAGACCCTGACCGATCCCTCGGCCGCCGCCCGGCCCGGGACCTACACGCTGCGGACGCCACCGCCCGGGGAGGCGGCCCCCCGGCCGCAGGACCTGCCGCTGGCCGTGCTCCACGAGGACGCGGACCTGATCGTGGTGGACAAGGCGGCGGGGATGGCGGCGCACCCGGCGCCGGGCACGCCCGACGGCACGCTGGTGAACGCGCTTCTGCACCACTGCGGGGCCACGCTGTCGGGCATAGGCGGCGTGCTGCGGCCGGGGATCGTGCATCGGCTCGACAAGGCGACCTCCGGCGTCATGGTGGCGGCCAAGAGCGACCGGGCGCACGCGGGGCTGTCCGCCCTGTTCGCCGCCCACGACATCGAGCGGGCCTACCTGGCGCTGGTCCGCGGGGCGCCCTCGCCGGCGAGGGGCGTGGTGCGCACGCGGATCGGGCGCTCCACGCACGACCGGCAGCGCATGGCCGTGCTGCGGGGCGAGGCGGGGCGGGAGGCGGTGACCCACTACGCGATGGAGCGGGCGTGGGGGGCGGGCGGCAAGGCGGTGGCGGCGCGCGTGCGCTGCCGGCTGGAGACGGGGCGCACCCACCAGATCCGCGTGCACCTGGCGCACCTGGGCGCGCCCTGCCTGGGCGACCCCGTCTACGGCTCGGGCGCGCCCGCGGCGGCCGCGCGCGAGGCGGTGGCGCGGTCGGGCCTGCGGCGCCAGGCGCTGCACGCCGCGGTGCTGGGTTTCGTCCACCCCGTCACGGGCGAGCGGCTGCGCTTCCAGACCTCGCCGCCGGCGGACATGCAGGCCCTGGAGGCGCTGCTGGAGGGCGACCTGAGCGAATTGTAACCGCGACGGGTCTTAAATAGGCCGCAACCTCCCTCTATCTCCCGCGGTTGAGACCCCACACCCGTTCGAGGCCGCCGCCCTCCCCGACCCCCTCGCCCGCGCCGACCCCGGCGCCGACGTCCGAGGCCGATCCCCGCGACGACATCGAGCGGCCGTGCGGGCCTCGTGTCCGGTCGATGAGGGGAGAACACACATGGCCACCAACGCGCTCGCGATGATCTCGCCGGAAGGCGGGCTCTCCCGGTACCTCACCGAGATCCGCAAGTTCCCGATGCTGACGAAGGACGAGGAGTTCATGCTCGCCAAGCGTTGGCGCGAGCACGAGGACTCCGAGGCCGCGCACCGGCTGGTGACCAGCCACCTGCGGCTCGTGGCCAAGATCGCCATGGGCTACCGCGGCTATGGGCTGCCGATCGGCGAGGTGATCAGCGAAGGCAACGTCGGCCTGATGCAGGCCGTGAAGAAGTTCGAGCCCGACAAGGGTTTCCGCCTGGCCACCTACGCCATGTGGTGGATCCGCGCCTCGATCCAGGAGTACATCCTGCGCTCTTGGTCGCTGGTGAAGATGGGCACCACCGCGGCGCAGAAGAAGCTGTTCTTCAACCTGCGCAAGGCCAAGGCCGAGATCTCGGCGCTGGGCGAGGGCGACCTGCATCCGGAGGCGGTGGACCACATCGCCACCCGGCTGGGCGTGACCAACGCCGACGTGATCAGCATGAACCGGCGCCTGTCCGGCCCGGACTCGTCGCTGAACTCGCCGCTGCGCTCGGACAGCGAGAGCGAGTGGCAGGACTGGCTGCAGGACGACACCGCCGTCAGCCAGGAGGTGCGCTTCGCCGAGAGCCAGGAGTACGGCCAGCGCATGGGCCTCCTCGGCGACGCCATGAAGGACCTGTCGGACCGCGAGCGCCACATCCTCACCGAGCGCCGCCTGCGCGACGACCCGACGACGCTGGAGGACCTGGCCGGCCAGTACGGAGTCTCCCGCGAACGCGTCCGCCAGATCGAGGTCAGGGCGTTCGAGAAGCTGCAGAAGGCGATGAAGACGGCCGCCCGGGATAGGAACCTGATCGAGGCGTGAGCCTCGGTCAGCCCGGCCCGTGATGGTCCCAGCCGCCCATCGGGGGCGGCCGCAGGCCTTCCGGGCAGTTGTCGATCACGCCGGCGCAGGCGGCAACGCCGAGGGCGGCCGCGACGGCGAGCAGGGCGAGACGCATGGCGCAAGCTCGCCGGTGAGCGTGGCCGAAGCGTGGCCGTTCAGTTCACCGTGCGGCGTTCACCCGGCAGGTCCAGGCTGAAGGTCGGGACGTCGATCGGGAACTGTTCGCCGCCCTCCGCCTCCATGCCGTAGCTGCCCTCCATGACGCCGGACGGCGTGGGAAGCGGGCAGCCGGAGACGTAGCGGAAGGCCTCGCCGGGCTTCAGCGTCGGCTGCTCGCCCACCACGCCCGGCCCCTCCACCACCTCCACGCGCCCGGCGCCGTCGGTGATCACCCAGCGGCGGGTGAGGAGCTGCACGGTCACGGCGCCGTGGTTCTCCACCTCGATCTGGTAGGCCCACACCCACCGCCGCTCGTCGGGCTCCGACTGGTCGGGCCGGTACTCGGGCCGCACGCGCACGACGATGTCGCGGGTGCGCGCTTCGTACACGCCCTGCCGGTTGCGGACGGGGCGCCTCACGCCGCGTCCAGCGCGCGGAGGAGGTCGCGGGCGAGGTCGGCCGGGTCCTCCAGCCCCGCAGAGACGCGCACCCAGCCTTCCGTCAGGCCGATGGCCAGCCGCTCGTCCTCGGGCGTGGCCCGGTGGGTGGTGGTGGAGGGGTGCACGGCCAGGCTCTTGGCGTCGGCCAGGTTGTTGGAGATGTCCACGATCTCCAGCGCGTTCAGGAAGCGGAACGCGGCCTCGCGCGAGCCCAGGTCGAAGGCGACCAGGGTGGAGCCGCCGGTCATCTGCCGCCGGGCCACCTCGTACTGGGGGTGGTCGGTGCGGAAGGGATAGGCCGTTCGCACCGTCTTGCCGTGGTCGGCGACGAGGTCGGCCAGGGTCGCGGCCGTGGTCGTCTGGCGGGCCACGCGCAGCTCCAGCGTCTCCAGCCCCTTCAGGAGCACCCAGGCGTTGAAGGCCGACAGGGTGGGGCCCGTGTGGCGGATCAGGTCGCGGTAGCTGTCCTCGATCAGCTTCTCCGCGCCCAGCACCGCGCCGCCCAGCACGCGTCCCTGCCCGTCGATGTGCTTGGTCGCCGAGTAGACCACCACGTCGGCCCCGAGCTGGAGCGGGCGCTGCAGCATCGGGGTGGCGAAGACGTTGTCCACCACGACCTTGGCGCCCGCCTCGTGCGCGACCGCGGCCACGGCGGCGACGTCGATCACCTCCAGGAGCGGGTTGGCCGGCGTCTCCAGGAACACGGCGCGGGTGTTGGGGCGGAGCGCGGCGCGCCAGGCGTCGAGGTCGGCGCCGTCCACCGTGGTCGTCTCCACGCCGAAGCGCGGCAGCCATTCCTTGATGATCCAGCGGCAGGAGCCGAACAGGGCGCGGCTGGCCACCACGTGGTCGCCCGCGCGGACGAGGCCCTGCAGCGCCAGCGCCACCGCGCTCATGCCCGAGCCGGTAGAGCGGCAGGCCTCCGCCCCCTCCAGCAGCGCCAGCCGCTCCTCGAAGGTGCGGTTGGTCGGGTTGCCGTAGCGCGAGTAGATGAAACCCGGCGCGTCGCCCGAGAAGCGCGCGGCGGCGGCCTCGGCGCTGTCGTAGACGAAGCCCTGGGTGAGGTGCAGCGCCTCGCTGGTCTCGCCGTGCGCGGAGCGGTCGAGCCCGCCGCGCACCAGCCGGGTGGCGGGCGCCCAGTCGCGCGGATCCTCCCGGAGGTCTTCCGCCATCGTCAGGCGTCCTCGTCGAAGCGGCGGGCGATCAGGCCGGTGAGGGCGTCGAGCGCCTCCCGCGCCTGCGGCCCCTCCGCCTCGATCTCCACGGTGGAGCCGAGGCCCGCGGCCAGCATCATCAGCCCCATGATGGACTGGGCGTCCACCGTGTGGCCGTCGCGGCTGACGCGCACCTCGGCGTCGAAGCCCGCGGCGCACTTCACGAACTTGGCCGAGGCGCGGGCGTGCAGGCCGCGCAGGTTCACGATCGGCGCCTCGCGCCGCAGGACGTCGCTCACTTCTCGCCCGCGAGCACGTAGGAGGCGACGGAGATGTACTTGCGGCCGGCCTCCTGCGCGGCGGCCACGCAGGCGCCCAGGGGCTCGCGGCCGCGCACGCTGGCGAGGCGGATCAGCATGGGCAGGTTCAGCCCGGCGATCACCTCGGCGTGCGTCTCGTCCATCACGGAGATGGCGAGGTTGGAGGGCGTGCCGCCGAACATGTCGGTGAGGAGGAGCGCGCCGGCGCCGTCGTCCACCGCGCGCACGGCGGAGACGATCTCGGCGCGGCGACGCTCCATGTCGTCGTCAGGGCCGATGGCGACGGCGCGCACGGCCTTCTGCGGCCCCACCACGTGCTCCATGGCGGCGACGAACTCCTCCGCCAGCCGGCCGTGGGTGACGATCACCAGTCCGATCAACCTGGAGGCCCTGGGCGCTCGGCCGGAGGCGGCGAGGCTCGCGCGCTCCTTACGCCGCCCCGTCCCCGAGTCAAACGGCGGCCAAGCGGCGCAGGCGCGCGGGCGCGGAGGCGTCGAAGGGGCGCAGCGTGTGGAGGGAGGCGCGCACCCCGTGCAGCTCCACCTCGCGGGAGGCGGGCTGCCGCTCGGCCGGTTCGCCGAGGTCCACCACGGCCGCCACCTCCGCAAACGGCAACGGCGGGGGGTGGGCCATGCCCTGGCCGCGAAGCTCCACCAGACCCGCGAGGGGGGCGGGCGCGCGGCCCCACAGCCGGCCGCCGGACGCCCAGAGCACCACGCGGTCGTCAGCCGCCAGCCGCCAGCCGTCGTCGAGGAGGCGGAGCAGGAGGTCGCTCTTGCCCGCGCCGGATGCTCCCCGCAGCAGCGCCCCGCGCCAGGCCCCGCCCGTCCGCAGCGCGGCCAGCGACGCGTGCAGCGGCGCGCTCACCCGGCCGCCGCCGGCAGGTCCACCGTGAAGCAGGCGCCGCCCTCCGCCCGGTTGACGGCCGACACCGTCCCGTCGTGCGCCGCCACGATCTGGCGCGCGATGGAGAGGCCGAGGCCCGAGTGCCCGCCGAAGGCCGAGCCGCCGGGCGCCGATCCCTTGGGCCGGGCGGTGTAGAAGCGCTCGAACACCGTCTCCAGGTTCTCCGGCGGCACGCCCGGCCCCCGGTCCTCCACCGCCACCCGCGCCCGGCCGCCCTCGCGTGAGACGCGCACGCGCACCTCGCCCCCGGCGGGGCTGAAGGAGCGGGCGTTCTCGATGAGGTTCCTGAAGACCTGGCCGAGCGGCCCCTCGCGGCCGGAGACGAGCGCGTCGGCCGTCGTCTCCAGCCGCACGGGCGCGCCGCGGCCGTCGCCGTCGTAGACGTCCACGATGTCGCGGAGGAAGCGGCCGAGGTCCACCGGGCGCGGCGCTTCACGCGAGAGCTCCGCGTCCAGCCGCGAGGCGTTGGCGATGTCGGTGACCAGCCGGTCCAGCCGCTTCACGTCGGCCTGCACCACCGCCACCAGCCGGTCCCGCCCCGCCCCCGGCGGGACGAGGCCCAGCGTCTCCAGCGCCGAGCGGATGGAGGTGAGGGGGTTCCTGATCTCGTGCGCCACGTCGGCGGCGAAGCGCTCGATGGCGTCCATGCGCTCGCTCTGCGCGTCCGTCATGGCCTGCAGCGCGCGGGTCAGCCCGCCCACCTCGTCCTCGCGCGCGGCGATGTCGGGCAGCGAGATGGCGCGGGCGCGGCTGAGGCGCACCGCGTCCGCCGCCCGCGCCACGCGCAGGATGGGCCGCGCCACCAGGATGTTCAGCAGCAGCGACGACATGAGCGTCACGCCGAGCGCGATCAGGATGAAGGGGAGGAGCGCGCGCCGCTGCGCCCACAGGGTGGCGTCCACGTCGCCCGTCTCCACCGTGAGCACGCCCAGGACCGCCTTCACGTTCTGCAGGGGCAGCGAGACGCTGACCACCTTGCCGCCCGAGGAGGACAGCCGCACGCCCGAGACGGCGCGCCCGCCCAGCGCCAGCTCCACCTCCCGCCGCTCGGCGGCGCGGGCGCGGTCGGCGCGGCGGGCCTCGGCGCGGGCCTGGCGCCCGCCCCACCAGGCGCCCAGGCCCGAGCGGGGGCGGGCGGGGGGCAGGGGGCGCTCCAGCACCTTGTCGGCGATCACGTCGGTGTCGGCCACGAGCCCGCCTTGCGCGTCGTACAGCCGGGCGCGCTCCGTGCGCGGCACCTCCATGAAGCGCAGGATCTCGGACGCCGCGACGGCGTCCAGCTCCGGCGCGGGCTCGCCCCGGGCCGCGGCCTTGACGATGACGTAGCTGATCAGCTGGTCCTGCGTGCTCAGCGCGTCGATCTGCGCGCGGATCAGGCCGGAGCGCGTCTCGTTGAGCACCAGTGCGCCGGCCACCAGCACCAGGAGGCCCAGGAGGTTCAGCCCGAGGATCAGCGCCCCCAGCCGCGACAGGGGGGTGCGGGCCGCCAGCCGGGCCCTCAGCGCCGCCAGCAGCCGGCCCGGGCGCCGCCGGGGCTCAGGCCTCGCGGTAGCGGTAACCGACGCCATACAGGGTCTCTATGGCGTCGAAGGTGTCGTCCACCTGCCGGAACTTCTTCCGCATCCGCTTGACGTGGCTGTCGATGGTGCGGTCGTCCACGTAGACCTGGTCGTCGTAGGCGGCGTCCATCAGGTTGTCGCGGCTCTTCACGAAGCCCGGGCGCTGCGCCAGCGCCTGCAGCAGCAGGAACTCGGTGACCGTGAGCTTCACCGGCCGCCCCTCCCAGAGGCAGTCGTGCCGTGCGGGGTCCAGGGTGAGCTTGCCGCGCTTGAGCGGCCGCGACGAGGTGACCGCCGCCCCCGGCCCGCCCGCGCCGTCCTCGTCCTCCCCCGCGTCCTCCTCGTCCTCGCCGCGGTCGACCCGGGCGCGGCGCAGCACCGCCTTGACGCGCTCCAGCAGCAGACGCTGGCTGAACGGCTTGTGCATGTAGTCGTCGGCGCCGAGATTGAAGCCCAGGATCTCGTCGATCTCCTCGTCCTTGGAGGTGAGGAAGATCACCGGCAGCTCGGACGTCT
>CAXSHO010000005.1:8363-28943 GCA_964237305.1 uncultured Caulobacteraceae bacterium | reverse complement strand
ATCACGGGCGCGTCGCTGGTCTGGCGAAAGCGCCGCAGCACCTCCATCCCGTCCATGCGGGGCATCTTCACGTCGAGGATGGCGAGGTCGGGCGGGGCCTGCTCCAGGGCGTGCAGGCCGGTGGCGCCGTCGTTGTAGGAGGTCACCGTGTGGCCGTGGCTCTCCAGCGCCATGGTGATGGAGGTGACGATGTTCTCGTCGTCGTCCACGAGGGTGATGTCGGCCATGGCGTCGAGATAGGTCCGTGGGGGAAGCGGCGGCAAGAGGGCGCGCAACGGCGGCGGACTTAAGGCGGGTTTAAGCGCGCGGGCCCACGGTGGCGGGCGATGTCGGCCTCGGAGACCCATTACGAGCTGCACGTGCGCCGCCGGGCCGGCGGCGAGTGGACGCTCGACCACGCCGCCCCCGACCGCGCGGCCGTGCTCGCCGCCGCCGCCGCGATGCTGGCCGACGGGCGCTGCATCGCCGTGCGCGTCTTCAAGGAGGTGTACGACCCCGCCGACGGCCGCTTCGCCGCCGTGCGCGTGATGGAGAAGGGCGCGGTGGAGGATCCCCGCCGGCTCCCCGTGCGCCGCGCCGAAGCCGCCCTGGCCTGCACGGGGCCGGGCGACCTCCACACCGCCCACGCCCGCGCGCGCATCGGACGGGTGATGGAGGCCTACCTGCGCCGCCGCCAGGTGACGCCCTGGGAGCTGCTGCACCGGCCGGACCTCGCGGAGGAGCTGGAGGCGTCGGGCATGGAGGTGCAGGGCGCGGTGCAGCGCGTCGCCCTGGCGGAGGCGCAGGCCCGCGGGACCTCCAGCCACGACATGGTCCGCGCCTTCCGCAAGCTGGCCGACGCGGCGCTGGAGCGGCTGATCCGCGACGGACGCCGACGACGCTTCCCCACGGTGGACGCCGCCAACTTCGCCGTCACCGCCGGGCGCCTGTGCGAGGACGCGGAGGGCGGGCGCCTGCTGAACCTGGCGGTGGCGGAGCATCTGGCCGGCGCCGAGGAGGGGCCGTCGCACTGGGGCGCCAAGACACAGCGGCTGCTCGACCTCCTGGAGGCCGCGCCGGAGGTGGGACGCCCCCGCGCACTCGCGCTCCGCGCCGTCGAGCCGCCGCTCGGCGAGATCCTGGGCGGGGCCGCGCCGCTGGCGGAGGTGCTCGGCTCCGAGCTGGACCTCGGCGCGCAGCTCGCCGTGCTCCTGCGCATCGCCGCCCGGCGAGAGCTGGAGGCGCTGGCGGCCGTCAGCCCCGAGACGGTGCGCGCCATCCCCGCCCTGCACGGCGCGGCCGAGCGCATGGCGCGCCTCCTGGACGGCGCCGCGCTGGAGACGGTGCGCGGGGCGGTGGGCGCCCGCGTGCTGCGCGAGCTGATGGGCCCGCGACGGCTGCGCCCCGCCGACCCGGACGGCGAGATCGACATCCTGCGCGCCCTGGCGGCGGTGCTCGCCGCCGCCGGCGACGGCCTCCTGGCGCGCGACGACGTCCAGGCCGCCTTCGTGGAGCGGTCCAAGCGGCTGATCACCCCCGACTTCGTGGCGGCGCACCTCGCCGGTCGCAACGGGACGCTGGACGAGGCGCGGGCGCTGGTGCGGCTGTGCGAGAACCTCACCGGCCCGATCAACCGGCGCGGCGGGGCGCGCTGGCTCCTCGCCACGCTGGAGTCCCGGCGCTTCGAGACGGAGGTGCGCCAGGGGGCCGATCCGCCCGGCGCGAGGCTGGCGGCGCTCGCCGCGCTGCAGCGGGCGGCGGAGGCCTGCGGCCTGCCGGGCGTGGAGGCCGCGGCGGTCCGCACCCGGCTGGGCGAGGCGGGCGGCTGGGTGGAGGCCGACACCCGGCTGACCGCCTCCCTCGGCCGCTCCGACGCGGACGTGCTGGTGCGGCTCAACGCGCTGATGCGGCTGGCGTCGGGCGAGGCGGCGCCCCTGGGCCCCGCCGCCGACCGGGCCCGCGCCGCCGCCGCCGCGCTGATCCGCGCGCCCGGCGTTCAGGCGCAGCTGGCCTCCCGGCCGGAGAGCCTGCGGGCGCCGAAGCCGCCGGCGGCCGCGTGAGCCGTCGGCCGGACCCTCGGCCGCCGTCAGTGCGCGCGGGCGGCGCGCAGGCCGGCGATCTCCTCCTTCAACTTCAGCTTCTGCCGCTTCAGCTCCGACACCCGCAGGCTGTTCGAGCCGGGGCTTCGCGCCTCCACGTCGATGGCGCGGTCGAGGGACTGGCGGCGCGAGTCGAGTTCACGGATCCGGGCTTCGATGGCCATGGACGCCTCCGTCGTTGGGAGTCGGAGGGAAGCACTCCGGGGTCGGCCTGTCAGGTCACGGCTGCGTGATCGCGCGCCGCCGCCTCGCCGCTTCCCCCCGGCGCCCGCCGTTTGGTATGCAGCGCCTCCAAGCGAGGCGCCGGGTGTCACGGGGGCGATGAACGACGACGAACCGCCGGAGGGCGGCGCCCCCGCGGACGTGTCCGCCGCCCGCCGCCGCTTGGCGCAGCTGCGCCAGGAGCACGAGGACCTCGACGCCTCCGTCCAGGCGCTGGAGGCGGTGGGCCACGCCGACCAGATCCGCGTGGCCCGGCTGAAGAAGAAGAAGCTGGTGCTGCGCGACGAGATGGTGCGGCTGGACGACCAGCTCGTCCCCGACATCATCGCCTGAGCGGGACGCCCGCCGGCCGCCGTCCCTCCCGGCGACAACCCGAGGTGGCCGCGCCCGCCGCTCGGGCCTATCCTGTCCCCATGGCCGCAGACGACCTCGCCTCGCCCCTGGACGCCGTCGTGGAGGCCGAGGCCGACCGCGCCGTCCCGACCACCCCCGCCGCGGACCCCGCCGCCCCCGTGCGGCTCTACCTGGTGGACGGGTCGGGCTACATCTTCCGCGCCTTCCACGCCCTTCCGCCGCTCTCGCGCAAGACCGACGGGCTGCCCGTGGGCGCGGTCTCCGGCTTCTGCAACATGCTCTGGAAGTTCCTGGGCGACATGAAGTCCGGCGGGCACGACCTGAAGGGGCCCACCCACCTGGCCGTGATCTTCGACAAGAGCGAGAAGACCTTCCGCACCGCCATCTCGCCCGAGTACAAGGCGCACCGGCCCCCGCCGCCCGACGACCTCGTCCCGCAGTTCCCGCTGGTGCGCGAGGCCACCCGCGCCTTCGGCGTCCCCGCCCTGGAGCTGGAGGGCTACGAGGCCGACGACCTGATCGCCACCTACGCCCGCGCCTGCGCCGCCACCGGCGGCGAGGTGGTGATCGTCAGCTCCGACAAGGACCTGATGCAGCTGGTGAACGAGCAGATCTGCATGCTCGACCCCGTGAAGGACAAGCGCATCTGCGCGCCGGAGGTGTTCGAGAAGTTCGGCGTGCACCCCGACAAGGTGATCGACGTGCAGGCGCTGGCGGGCGACAGCGTCGACAACGTGCCGGGCGCCCCCGGCATCGGCATCAAGACCGCCGCCCAGCTCATCACCGAGTACGGCGACCTCGACACGCTCCTGGAGCGCGCGGGCGAGATCAAGCAGCCCAAGCGCCGCGAGACGCTGCTGGCCTACGCCGACCAGATCCGCCTCAGCCGCCAGCTGGTCACCCTGGACGACGCCGCCCCGCTGCCCGCCCCCATCGACGAGCTGGCGCTGCGCGAGTTCGACGCCCCCACCCTGCACGCCTTCCTCGAATCCATGGAGTTCCGCGGCCTCGCCCGCCGCGTGTCCGACGGGCGCCGGCCGGACAGCCCGCCCACCCCGCCGCACCAGGGCGGCTACACCAACGGCCGCCGCCCCGCCCCGCCCGGCGACGACACGGCGGTGGAGATCGACAGCGCCCGCCACCTCCTGATCCAGGACGGGGCGTCGCTCGACCTCCTCATCGCCGCCGCCCACGAGTGCGGCGAGGTGGCGGTGGCGGTGCAGACGGACGCGGCCTGCGGCGAGAACGGCGTCTACGGGATCGCCCTGGCCGTCGCCCCCGGCCAGAGCGCCTACGTGCCCCTGAGCCACTGCGCCGCCGAGGGCCTGCAGCTCTCCACCGACGACGGAGGCGACTGGCGCCAGCTCGACCCCGCCGAGGCGCTGGCCAGGCTCAAGCCGCTGCTGGAGGCGCCCGGCGTGCTCAAGGTCGGGCACAACGTGAAGACCGCGGTGCGCGCGCTGGCCCACGCGGGCGTGGCGCTGGGGCCGTGCGACGACGTGATGCTGATGAGCTACGCCATGGAGGGCGGGGCGCACGGCCACGGGCTGGACGAGCTGTGCCAGCTTCACCTCGGCCACGCGCCGATCCCGTGGAAGAGCGTGGTGGGCGCCGGCCAGAAGCAGGTCGCCTTCGCGCAGGTCGCGCTGGGCCCCGCCACCGCCTACGCCGCGCAGGAGCCCGACCTGGCGCTGCGCCTGCACCGCCGCCTGAAGCCCATGCTGGAGCGCTCGGGCCTCCTCACCGTGTACGAGACGCTGGAGCGGCCGCTTCCCGCCGTGTTGGCGCAGATGGAGGAGGCCGGGATCCTGGTGGAGCCCGCCGCCCTCAAGCGCCTCTCCCACGAGTTCGGCGCGCGCATGGGCGAGCTGGAGACCCACGCCCACGAGCTCGCCGGCCACCCGTTCAACCTCGGCTCCCCCAAGCAGGTGGGCGACGTGCTGTTCGGCGAGCAGGGCCTGCCCGGCGGGCGCAAGACAGCGACGGGCGCCTGGTCCACCGACGCGGACACGCTGGAGGGCCTCGCCGCCAGCCACCCCCTGCCCATGACCATCCTGGAGCACCGCCAGCTCGCCAAGCTGAAGGGCACCTACGCCGACGCCCTGATCTACGCCGCCCACCCGCGCGACGGGCGGGTGCGCACCACCTTCATGCTGGCCAACAGCTCCACCGGCCGCCTCTCGGCCACCGAGCCCAACCTCCAGAACATCCCCATCCGCACGGAGGTGGGCCGCCAGCTGCGCACCGTCTTCGTCGCCGAGCCCGGCCACGTGCTGATCAGCGCCGACTACAGCCAGATCGAGCTGCGCCTCCTCGCCCACGTGGGCGACATCCCCCAGCTGAAGGCCGCCTTCGCCGCGGGCGTCGACATCCACGCCGCCACCGCCAGCGAGATGTTCGGCGTGCCCGTGGAGGGCATGCCAAGCCAGACGCGCAGCAGAGCCAAGGCCATCAACTTCGGCATCGTCTACGGCATCTCGGCCTTCGGCCTCTCGAACCAGCTCGGCATCCCGCAGGACGAGGCGGGCGCCTACATCAAGACCTACTTCGAGCGCTTCCCCGGCATCCGCGCCTACATGGACGAGCAGCGTGCCCTGGTGAAGGCGCGCGGCTGGGTCGAGACCCTGTTCGGCCGCCGCATCCACATCCCCGACATCCGCAGCAAGAGCATGGGCCAGCGCCAGGCGGGCGAACGCCAGGCCATCAACGCCCCCATCCAGGGCGCCGCCGCCGACATCATCCGCCGCGCCATGGCGCGCATGCCGGCCGCGCTGGAGCGCGAGGGGCTAAGGGCGCGCATGCTCCTGCAGGTGCACGACGAATTGGTGTTCGAAGCGCCGGAGGCCGAGGCGCCGCGCGTGTGCGAGGTGGCGCGGCGAGTGATGTCGCGCGCGGCGGAGCCGGCGGTGGCGCTGTCCGTGCCGCTGGAGGTGGACGCGCGAGCGGCGCGGAACTGGGATGAGGCGCACTAGGAAGGGACAAGCAGCTTGCCATTCTCCAACACTCAATCTCCCATCTTTGACTCGGCAGAACCTCCCTTCCTGAGGGCAAAGAAGCAGGAGGCGTTCAGTGCTTTCGTCAGCTCTTGCGTCGGGGCAAGGGATATGTCTGAGGACGTATTCTCTAGGCTCTGGGATGACAAGTGGGCTGCGTTTGCTTCGGGCGTAATTAGTACCGAGACAGTGATGGTGGACATCATCGCGGCTGATCGGCTGGGCTACACCGTGGACCTGAGTAGGCTGTTTGAGATCTGGCTCAGCCACCGGTAATTTCTGTTCCGGGGCGGACCCGAGCCGGAGGACTGCTAAAAATCGTGCAGCAGCGAAAAAGCGCTTGCCCGACTCGCCGAAGCAGGGATCATGTGGGGGGTCGGAGGAAGGCGGGCACAAGATATAGACGTCTCGTGCCCGCCCCGCGATTTGACCGTAGCCGCCTCGCGTGTCCTTCGTCCGGACTCGCCAATACCGTCTGAGTCGGCGTTTGCAGTCAAGTCGCCTCCGCAGGAAGGAGGTGATTGCATGTACGCAGCTTTGTCTCGCGCCCCGATTGGGACCCGCGCGGCGACCGGCCAGCTCTGCCCAGAGTCGGGCGTTTGGAAGGTCGTTGGCAGCCCCTCAACGACGGCACCGATCGCGAAGCATAACCGCATGCCGCCCTATGGTGGTCGTGCGGTGACGTGGGAGCTTACCGCTTACGCGTAAGTAGCTGAGTGCGGGTGGGACCCTGCGAGCGGTGCAGCGTCCCACTTCGTCCTTTCACATTCCAGTAGAGCGCAGCTGCAGCATCGCTGTGGCGAGGCTGCAGCCCTCCCTGCACACCTCCGCACCTGCGGGGCGGGACGGAGCCCTCTGCCTCCTGAGCGCGGCTGAGCGGAGGCGCGAAGCGGACTCACGGACGACACGCCCTGCGTCGGCCGGTTCTCGTCCCCTCTCCCGGCGGGAGGGAGGGCCCGGCGCGCAGCGGCGGGAGGGTGAGGGGTTACAGGTCTTGCCGAGCCGGGCGCGGTCCGGGTCGGGCGGCCACACGGCCGCACCTGTACCCCCTCACCCCACCCTCTCCCGCCGGGAGAGGGCTCCCGCGTCTGGATCGGCGGGCGTTGCGCAAAGGCGGCGGCCCTCCCCTGGACACCTCCCCACCTGCGGGCGCGGCGGGCCGCGCCCCGTCCTTGACTCGTCCGGCCCCGAGCTCGAACCTTCCTCAGCCGCTCGCCGCGGCGCCGGGAGGGCCGCCACGTGACGCCTGCGCCTTCGCTGATCGTCGCGGGCGCCCTCGTCGCGGCGGGGATCGTCACCCCAGGCGCGCTCGCGCCGGCGGGTCTGGCGGAGATCAGCCCCTACGCGGACGCCCGCGCCGTCGCCGCCCGTCCGCTGGACGGCGCGGCCGTGCAGGCCGCACTCGTGTCCGACAACGCCATCGCGCTGAATTGGACGGTCGTGACCTTCCACCGTCCGCCCGGCGCCGCGTGGCGCGTCAGGGTCGTCGACGGGCCGAAATCCGCCGGTTCGGGCGTGAAGGAGGTTTCGCTCGCCTCGGCGCCGGGTGGCTGCCCCGGCCTTGCGGAAGCCCTCGCCGGCCTCTCCCGGGCGTGGAGCGGCTACGCCACGGAGGACGGCGGCCCGCCCCGCGCCACCGACCAGCCGTTTTACGAGGTCTGGTCGCCGGACGGCGGACCTCCGCCCGCACAGAGGCCGGATGCGCGGCCGCCCGCCGCCAGGCTGTACGCCCTCCTCACGACCATGCGGCGATGCACCGGCGCGTGAGCGCGCGGGCGGCGGGCGGCGGGCGGCGTCAGCGGGCGTCGTCGAACAGGGTGAGCTGGTCGGCGGCGGCCACGTCGACGTGCGTCTGGAAGTAGTACTTTCCGGTGGGCCTGCCGTTGGCCAGGAACTCCACCCTGACGCGCCGCGCCACGCCGTCCACCCTGACCATCCGGCCCTGCAGGGCGCGTTCCGGCGGGTCGCCGTAGCGCGCCTTCAGGCCCGCGAGGCTCGCGGGCGTCAGCGCGATGGTGAGATTGGTCTGGTCGCGATAGTCGGTCTCGCTGTTCAGGTAGGTGTTCCCGTCGGCGCGGCCGGTTCCGCGGACACGCATGACATAGCTCCCCCGCGCTCCGCCCGGAGCCGCGCGGCTCGCGGCGCTGATCGCAGCCTGGGCCCCGGCCACCTCCGCGGAGGACGGAGGGGGTGGCGCTTGCGCGCAGCCCACCGCCGCCGCGGCGAGCAGGCCGACCACCGGTGCGATCCGTCTCATGGGCACGCCCTCCTCGATCGAAGCCCCCCGAGAATACAGCGGAGAGGGCAGGACCTCCAGACGCCCCGCCCACCGGCGGTCGCCTCGCCGTCTGTGGTGAGCCTGGTGCGCAAGGTGCGCAGGCGCCGCGTGCACCTGGGCCACGCGGCGGGGAGCGGCGCGGCCATGCCTATCTCACCCGCGGCGATGCGGTGGCGTGGCCGGCCGCTTCGCCGCGGACTTGAAGGTGGAGTCGACGGCCGCCGCCCGCCGCAGGGCTGGCGGTCGGAGGGTGAGCTGTTCCCACCGCGCACCGTGAGCGCCCCTCCCGCTTCCGCGCCCGCCGGGGTACAAGCGCCCGGTGAAGCGCCTGCACATCAAGACCTACGGCTGTCAGATGAACGTCTACGACAGCGAGCGGATGGGCGACCTCCTGCGGCCGCTGGGCTACGCCATGGCCGAGCGGGCCGAGGACGCGGACCTCGTGGTGCTGAACACCTGCCACATCCGCGAGAAGGCGGCGGAGAAGGTCTACTCGGAGCTGGGCCGCCTCAAGGCGATCCGGGCGGAGCGGCTGGCGGCGGGGGAGGCGCGCTCCACCATCGTGGTCGCCGGCTGCGTGGCGCAGGCGGAGGGCGCGGAGATCATGACGCGCCAGCCCGCGGTGGACCTCGTGGTCGGCCCCCAGGCCTATCACCAGCTGCCCGAGCTGATCGCGCGCACCGCCCGCGCCCGGGGCGAGCGGCTCCTCGCCGACTTCGCCGCGCAGGACAAGTTCGATGCGCTCGCCGCCGCGCCGCGGGGCGTGTCCGGCCCGTCCGCCTTCCTCACCGTGCAGGAGGGCTGCGACAAGTTCTGCTCCTTCTGCGTTGTCCCCTACACCCGCGGCGCGGAGTGGAGCCGGCCCGCCGCCGCCGTGCTGGAGGAGGCCCGGGCGCTGGCCGACCGCGGCGTGCGCGAGGTCACGCTCCTGGGCCAGAACGTCAACGCCTACGCGGGCGGGGGAGACGGCGGCGCCTGGTCGCTGGCGCGGCTGGCCCACGCGCTGGCGGCGATCCCGGGCCTGGACCGCATCCGCTACACCACGAGCCACCCCAACGAGCTCACCGACGACCTGGTGGAGGCGCACGGGGCGCTGCCGGAGCTCATGCCCTACCTGCACCTGCCCGTGCAGTCGGGCTCCGACCGCGTCCTGCGCGCGATGAACCGGAAGCACACGGCCGCCCGCTACCTGGAGCGCGTGGACGCCTTGCGCGCGGCCCGGCCGGACCTGGCGCTCTCGTCGGACTTCATCGTGGGCTTCCCCGGCGAGACGGAGGACGACTTCGACGCCACCCTCGGCCTGGTGGAGGCGGTGGGCTACGCGGGCGCCTTCTCCTTCAAGTACTCGCCCCGCCCGGGCACCCCCGCCGCCGCCCTGCCCGGGCAGGTGGACGAGGCGGTGAAGTCCGAGCGGCTCCAGCGGCTGAACGCGCGGCTCCTGGCGCAGAAGGCGGCGTTCGATCGGGCGCAGGTGGGCCGTCGCCTCTCCGTGCTGTGGGAGAAACCCGGCCGGCAGGGGGGTCAGATCATCGGTCGCAGTCCCTATCTGCAGGCCGTCTGGGCGCATGCGCCCGCGTCCCTCATCGGACAGGTCACCGAGGTCGAGATCATCAGCGCCAACCCCAACAGCCTCACGGGCGTTCTTCCGCGCGCCGCGGCGGCTTGAGACGGGCGGCGCCCGGGGCCACATTGTACGACACGGAGGCGCCCATGGTGATCGAGGCTCAGGACCTGGTGGGGACGTGGCGGCGCTTCGGCATGGCCGGACCCGTGTACGAGGTGATCGGCCCCGGGGCGTCCGGCCCCGAGGAGATGGTCCGCATCCGGGTCGTCGAGAGCGGCGAGGAGCTGGACTACCGTATGCGCGATTTGATCGACGACCCCCGCGAGCTCTGATGTTCGCCATCGGCTTCGATCTGACCGTCGACCACACGGCCGCCGCCCATCCCAAGAGCGTCACCCAGGCCTACGCCGACATCGCCGCGACCCTGCGCGGCTTCGGCTTCGAGCGCGTGCAGGGCAGCCTCTACATCTGCGCGAGCGACGACCTCGCCAACCTGTTCGGGGCGATCTCCGCGCTGAAGGCGCTGCCGTGGTTCCCGCCTGCGGTGCGCGACATACGCGCCTTCCGCGTGGAGCAGTGGTCGGACTTCACGCCGACGGTGAAGGCTTGAGCCGCGAGGCGGAGGAGTTCCTGCCCTACGGCGACGCCGTAGTCCGCGCCGTGGCCGGGCCGCACAGCCGCCATGCCGCCCTGATCGAGGACGGGCTGAACGTGCTGGTGGAGACACCCGGCGGCGGGGTGCGGCTGAAGGGCGACCAGCGCGCCCGCAACGCCGCCCGCCGCGTGGTGGACCTCCTGGCCGAACGTCTGGAGACGGGCGCGAGCGTGGAGGAGAGCGACGTGCGCGCCGCCATCGCCGCGGGCCGCGACGGTGCGCCCCCCGCCCGCGTCGCCGGCCCCGCCCTGCCGCTGGGCCGCCGCGGGGCGGTGGCGCCCAAGACCGCCGCGCAGGCCGCCTACCTCGACGCGCTGGGCCGCCACGAGCTGACCTTCGGCGTCGGGCCGGCGGGCACGGGCAAGACCTTCCTGGCGGTGGCGTACGGCGCGGGGCTGCTGCTCCGCGGCGAGGTGGACCGGCTGGTGATCACCCGCCCCGCGGTGGAGGCGGGCGAGCGGCTGGGCTTCCTGCCCGGCGACCTGAAGGAGAAGGTGGACCCGTATCTCACGCCCATCTGGGAGGCGCTGGGCGACCTCCTGGGCCGCGAGCAGCTGGAGCGGCGGCGCGAGAAGGGCGAGATCGAGGTGGCCCCCATCGCCTTCATGCGCGGCCGCACGCTCGCCCACGCCTTCGTGATCGTAGACGAGGCGCAGAACACCAGCCGCCTCCAGATGAAGATGGTGCTCACCCGCCTGGGCGAGGGCGCGCGCATGGCGGTGACCGGCGACCCCGGCCAGGTGGACCTGCCCAACCCGCACGACAGCGGCCTGGCCCACGCCGTGCGCATCCTAGAGGGCGTCTCCGGCGTGGCGGTGAGCCGCTTCGAGGCCTCCGACGTGGTGCGCCACCCGTTGGTGGAGCGCATCGTGAAGGCCTACGACGCCGACGCCGCGGCCCGGGCGACGGGGCGGTGAGGCGGGCGACGATCGAGTCCTCCTCCGATCTCGGAGGAGATGGCGCGGCCGCAGGCCGTGACGGAGGGGGTGACGCGACGCCTCACACGTCGCGCGACCCCCACCACCCCGCTTCGCGCGGTCCCCCTCCCCCGTACCGGGGGAGGACTGGGGCGTGATCCACGTCGAAGTGGATGATGACGCCTGGGCGGCGGCGCTGCCGGGCGTCGAGGCGCTCGTGACGGCCGCCGCCGCCGCCGCGCTGGACCGCCCCGGCGACGTGGCCGTGCTCCTCGCCGACGACCCCGCCGTGCGCCACCTCAACGCCCGCTTCCGCGGCCGCGACATCCCCACCAACGTCCTCTCCTTCCCCGCCGCCCCCTCCGCCGCGCCCCACCTCGGCGACGTCGCCCTGGCCTACGGCGTCTGCGCGCGCGAAGCCGCCGCCCAAGGCAAGCCGCTGGCGCACCACCTTCAGCATCTCGTGGTGCACGGCGTGCTGCACCTGCTAGGCTCCGACCACGGGGACGACGCGGAGGCGGAGGCGATGGAGGCGCGCGAGCGGTCCATCCTCGCCCGGCTCGACGTCCCCGACCCCTACGCCGCGCCCGACTCCGTCGCGGGCGCGGCCCCGCCGGAGGCCTGAGGCCCGACGCCATGTCCGACCCCGAAGGTCGAGGTCCCCCTCCCGAACCGCGGCGACGCCGCGCCCACGGCGCCACCGGCTGGCGCGGCCGGCTGATCCGCTGGCTGGATCCGGAGGCCTACGCCCCGCCCGTCCCCGTGGCGCCCCCCGCCTCGCCCGAGGGGCACGCCCCTCACGGCCACCCGCGGGCGGCCAACGGCGAGGTCGACCTCGTGGAGGGGGCCGAGGCCTTCGCGACGCTCAGGATCGCCGACGTGATGACGCCCCGGGCCGACGTCACCGCCCTGGAGGTCTCCACTCCCCTGGACGAGGTGGTGCGCCGCTTCGTGGAGGTGGAGCTGACGCGCGTGCCCCTCTACCGCGAGACGCTCGACGACCCCGTGGGCGTGCTGCACATCAAGGACCTCGTGCGGCTGATCGCCCCCGCCGACGACGGGCGCGGGCCGGCCTGGGACGCGCCCGTGCCCAAGCGGCTGCGGCGCGAGGTGCTGTACGTGCCGGCCTCCATGCGCTGCGCGGACCTGCTGCTGCGCATGCGCGTCGCCCGGATCCACATGGCGCTCGTGATCGACGAGTTCGGCGGCACCGACGGGCTCGTCACCCTGGAGGACCTGATCGAGGCGGTGGTGGGCGACATCGGCGACGAGCACGACGACGACGTCGAGCCCGAGATCGTCGACCGCCCCGGCGGCTGGGAGGCCGACGCCCGCGCCCCGCTGGAGGCGCTGGAGGCGGTGGTGGGCCTCGCGCTCGCCCCGGAGGACGAGGATGAGGAGATCGACACGGTGGGCGGCCTCGTCACCGCGCTCGCGGGCCGGGTGCCGCGCCGCGGCGAGGTGATCGAGCATCCCGCCGGCTTCGAGTTCGAGGTGCTGGAGGCTGATCCCCGGCGGCTGCGCCGGGTGCGCGTCCGCCGCGCCGGGCCCGCCGCCGCCCTCGGCGCCGAGCCGGCGGCGGAGGCGGCCGGGCCCGGCCGGGCCGACGGCGCGGCGTGAGGTCGGCGCTCCCCGGCCGGATCGGCCGCGTCGGCGCGCTGGTCGGGGCGGGCGCCGCGGCGGCCCTCGCCCACCCGCCGGTCGCCTTCCTGCCGGGACTCGCCGGCTACCTGCTCCTGCTCCTGCTCCTGGAGGCGCCCTCGCCGCGGCCGTGGCGCGCCGCCTTCCTGAGGGGGTGGGCGGCGGGCGTCGGCTACATCGCCGCCTCCACGCCCTGGATCGCCGAGCCCTTCTTCGTGGACGCGGCGGAGCACGGCTGGCAGGCGCCCTTCGCAGTGGCCGCCATGGCCGGAGGGGTGGGTCTCCTGTGGGGGATCGGCGGCCTTCTCCACCGGGCGCTGGCGCCGCGGGAGGGGGCCGGGCGGGCGTTCGCCTTCGCCGCCGCCTTCGCCGCGGCGGAGTGGCTGCGGGGTCACCTGCTCACCGGCTTCCCGTGGGACCTGCCGGGAGAAACCTTCCGCGCCGGCTCGGCGCTCAGCCAGGGCGTGGCGCTGGTGGGGAGTTACGGCTTCACCTTCGTGGTGCTGTTCGTCGCGGCCGCCCCCGCCGCCGTGCTCGACCGCTTCGGGTCGCCGCGGGGCCGGCTGGCCGTCCTGGGCGCGGCGGCGGCCCTGGTCGGCGGCGTCGGCCTGTGGGGCGAGGCGCGGCTGGCGCAGGCGCCGCCCGCCCCCGCCGGCTCGCCCGTCGTGCGCGTGGTGCAGCCCGACCTGCCCGAGCCCCCCGCCTGGACGCCGCAGGTGCTCGCCCGCGCCCTGGACCGCTACACCGCCCTGACCGCCGCCCCCGCCAGGCGCGCGCCCGCCCTCGTGGTCTGGCCGGAGGGGGCGCTGCCCGCCTCGCTGAACCAGACGCTGGATCCCGCCGGCGACATCCGGCCGCTGATCGCCTCGTCCCTGCGGCCGGGCCAGGCCCTGGCGCTGGGCGGGCCGCGGGCGGAGGCGCCGACCCCCGACGCCCGGTGGCTCAACGCCCTGGCCGCCCTGCGCCGCACGCCGGAGGGGCTGCGGCTGGAGGGGCTGTACGACAAGCACCACCTCGTGCCCTTCGGCGAGTACCTGCCGCTGGCGCCCGTGCTCGGGCCGCTCGGCCTGCGCAAGCTGGTCAGCGTGCCCGCCGACTTCAGCCCGGGCCCGCGGCCCCGGCCGCTGAGGCTGGGGGGTGTCGGCCTGGTGCAGCCGCTGATCTGCTACGAGGCGCTGTTCCCCGGCTTGGCGGCGGGGGGCGGAGCGCGTCCCGTCCTCTTGCTCAACATCTCCGACGACGCCTGGTTCGGTCGCGCCATGGGCCCCTGGCAGCACCTGAACCTCGCCAGCCACCGCGCCATCGAGGAGGGGCTGCCCATGGTGCGCGCCACGCCCACGGGGGTCTCGGCGGTGATCGACGCCTACGGGCGCCCCCTCGCCCTCCTTCCGCCCGGCCGCGCCGGCGTCCTCGACGCGGTGCTGCCGCCGACCGCGCCGCCCACGCCCTACAGCCGCTGGCGCGACGCCCCGCTCGCCGCCGTCCTCGCGGCCGCCCTCGCTCTCGGCCTCCTGTCGGAGGCCCGGCGCCGCGGGCATGACAAGCCCGCTTCCCCGGGGTAAGCGGGCAAACGCGTTCGCCGAGAGCCAGCTATATGACAGACGCCGTCGTCGACCGGTCGCCCCACTACGTGGACCAGCACGTCGGCCGCCAGATCCGCGAGCTGCGCCGGCGCCTGCACGTCAGCCAGGAGAAGCTGGCGGAGACGCTGGGCCTCACCTTCCAGCAGGTGCAGAAGTACGAAAAGGGCTCGAACCGCGTCAGCGCCTCCAAGCTGTTCGAGGTGGCGGCCACCCTGGGCGTGGACGTGGACTACTTCTTCCGCGGCCTGCCCCGGTCCGACCCGGCCCATGGCGTGGCGGAGGGCGCGGCCGAGTCCTTCACCTACGACGCGCCCCTGACGCTGGAGGGCCGCGAGATCGACGGGCTGCTGGTGGAGATGAAGCGCAAGCACCGCCGCCTCCTCCTGGACATGGCGCGCGCCCTGGCCGCCCAGTCCGCCGCGGAGGACGACGCGGACGAGCCGGATCAGGCCTCGTAGCGGGCCAGCGCCTCCTGCCGCGCCCGGTGCAGCCGCAGCGCGTCGCGCCCGCTCAGCGCCGCCCAGAGCACCGCCGCCCCCGCCGCCGCGACGCCCAGCGTCACCTCCGGCCGCAGCTGCGCCTGCAGCCATAGGCTCGTCTCGCGCACGCGGGGGTATGGCGCCCGCTCGCGCAGGTCGCGGCCGGGGGCGTGCAGCGAGTCGTCGGCCCGCATCTCGCCGCCGCGCTCGCGGGTGAGCGCGGGGGCCAGCCGGGCGAGCAGCGGCGCGGCGAGGGCGGGCAGGGCCTGACCCGCCCAGGCCAGCCCGCGGCCGCCGAAGCCCACCGTGACCTCGCGGGTGCGGCGCGTGAGCGCGTGCAGCACCGCCTCCGCCGCCAGCGTCACGGCGTACACGGGCGGGGGGTTGGTGACCGGCGCCCCCGTCAGGTTGCGGCCGTGCTCCTTGTAGGGCGTGTCCAGCGCGCTCGGCTTGATCAGCGTCACCTGCACCCCCGGAGCGTCCGTCAGGAGCTCCATGCGCAGGGCGTTGGTGAAGCCCTTCACCGCGTGCTTGGAGGCCGAGTAGACGCCCTGGATCGGCACGGGGAAGTCGCCCAGGACCGAGCCGATGTTCACCAGGACGCCGCCCGACGGCTTGCCGCGCAGGTGCTCCACCGCCACGCGCGAGCCGTGCACCACGCCCCAGTAGTTGGTGTCGAACAGGCGGCGCTGGTCCTCCAGCGGCGTGTCGGACACGCGGCCGTAGATGGTCACGCCCGCGTTGTTCACCCAGGCGTCGAAGCCGCCGAAGCGCGCGGCGGCCAGGGCGGCGGCGCGGCGCAGCGCCGTCTCGTCGGCCACGTCGGCCGGTGCGGGCTCGACCCGCGCACCCTTGGCGCGGAGCTCGTCGGCCAGGGCCTTGAGCGCGGGCTCGTTGCGCGCCACCAGCACCAAGGCGGCGCCGCGCCCGGCCAGGAGCCGCGCGGTGGCCAAGCCGACTCCGGAGGTCGCGCCCGTGATCACCACCGTCTGCTGCGCCAGCGGCTTGAGCGGCGATGTCATGCGGAGTCTCCGGGTGGCGGGGCGGAGCGGGAACGGAGCGCGCCGGGGCCGGTTCCGGCCGCCGCCCGCCGCCCAGGGTCGACGAGCGCGGCGAGGTCGCGGGGAAGGGGCGAGGGCGCGCCGGCCGCCAAAGCCGCCACGTGCTCGGCCAGGAGCGGCGCCCAGCTGAAGCCGCGGCCCCCCAGCGCGGTGAGGACGAGGACGTCGCGACCCTCCGCCGAGGCGCCCGCCAGGGGGAGGTGGTCGGGCGCGGCGAGCCGCACCGCGGCGTGGCTCCGCACCGCGCCGTCCGGCAGGTCCAGCACCGCGGCGGCCAGGGTGGGAAGCGTGCGGGACAGGGCGGCGAGGTTGGCGTCGCGGTCGGCGGCGCGCGGGCGGGCGTCGTCGTCGCCGCGGCCGTGGGTGGCGCCGAACAGCAGGCCCGTGCGGGTGGGTATGGCGTAGCCGCCCCAGGCCGCCGCCAGGGCGGGGGCCGCGCCCTCCGCCGTCTCCAGCTGGCCCCGCACGGGCCGGAGCGCGGCGAACGGCAGGAGCGCGCGACCGGCCGCCCCGCCGGCGAGGACCAGGAGGTCGGCCTCGACCAGGGTGCGCCCCGCCGCATCCTCCAGCCGACCGCCGCCGCCGGGCGACGGGGACCAGTGCGCCGCCGCGCCCTCCACCCGGCGCGCGCCCGCCAGCCAGGCGGCGGTCACGGCGGCGGGATCGACCACGCGGGCGCCCGCCTCGAACAGCGCGCCGGGAGCGGACGCCTCGCCCAGGCGCTCGGCCGCGACCTCGGCGGTGAGGCGCCGCAGCGAGCCGGGGTCGAACCTCTCCCACGCGGCCACCGCGTCGAAACGGGCGCCGTCGCGGCCGTGCGCCTCCAGCTGCAGCGCGCCCCGTGCGATCGCCGCGCCCGGCGTCTCGTCGTAGAGCGCGACGGCCCGCGCGAAGGCGGCGGCGGAGAGGCGGGCCGCCGGGCCGAAGCCGGCGTCCAGCCGCGGGGCCACCAGGGCGGCCGGCGAGGCGGACGCGCCGGGCCGGGCGGAGACCACCGCGACCTCCAGCCCCTCCGCCCGGAGGGCCCGCGCCAGCGCCGCGCCCGCGATCCCTGCGCCGACCACCGCCACCTGGCGACGGGGCGGATCAGGGCCGGAGGGGCCGGGGCGCCACGCCTCCAGCCGCTCGCGCTTGGCTCCGTGGCCCGGCCGCTTGGCGACGGCGAAACCCGCCGCCTCCAGCCCCCGCCGCACCGCGCCGGCCACCGTGAAGGTCGCCGCCCGCGCGCCGGGCCGGCTGCGCGCGCCCACGGCGGTCAGGAGCGCGGGCGACCACATCTCGGGGTTCCTGGAGGGGGCGAACCCGTCCAGCATCCAGCCGTCGGCCTCGCCGGCCCAGGCGGACACGACCTCCAGGGCGTCGCCCACCACGAGGTCGAGCACCGCCCCCAGCAGGGGCCAGGCCACCCGGTGCGGCCCGGCGCGGCCTCCGGGCCAGGCGGCCAGGAGCGGCCCGGCCAGGTCGGCGAGTTCGGGCCAGGCCGCGAGCGCTCGCCGGGCGTCCGCGGGCGCGAGCGGGTGCGCCTCGGTGGAGAAGACGTGCAGCCGGGCGTCCGGCGACGGCCGGTGGTCGCGCCAGAGCTGCAGCAGCGCCAGCACGTTCAGCCCCGTGCCGAAGCCGAGCTCGCCCACGGCGAAGCGGTCGCGCCCCGCCCAGGCGTGCGGCAGGTGCAGCCCCTGCAGGAACACCGCCCGGCTCTCCGCCAGCCCGTCGCCCCGGGCGAAATAGCCGTCGTCGAAGGCGACGGACCGGGGGGCGCCGGAGGACCAGTCGATGGCGGGCGGGGAGTTCACCTGCGAGGCCTCGCCCGCCGGATCGCCGGCCCGCACAAAGCAGAAGGGCCGCCCCTTTCGGGACGGCCCTCGCTCCACATCCGAAAGGACGCGGTTCGACTTACTTCGTGGTGTTGGACGTCGTGTTCGTCGTGGTGGACATGTTGCCCGACGACATGTTGCCCGAGCTCATGTTGGAGTCGGTCGACATGTTGCCCGAGCTCATGTTGCCCGACGACATGTTGCCGCCCATGTTGCCGGTGTCGGCGGTGTTCGTGGTCGTGGTCGTCGTGGTGTCGGTCGTGGTCGTGTTGTTCTCGGTGTTGGCCGGCTTGGAGCAGGCGGCGGCCGAGAGGGCGGCGACGGCGGCCGCGGCGACGATGAGCTTGCGCATGGAGGTTTCCCTAGACGGAGGTTGAGAGCGCGCCGAGGGGCCCGCCGCCCTTCCGCCGATCACGCGAACGTGACTGGAATCCGAAAGACGGGCTCTTGCGCTGCGGGCCAATATGCCCACTCGCCCTCAACTGTCCAGCCGCTTGTGCGTTCCCCGCCCGCTTTAGGCCGCTTCGGCGGTCGCTGCGGCCAGGGAGGTCTCCAGTTCCGCGAAGGACGGCTGGGCCGTGGTGGGGATCGAGCCGCGGCCGATCTCCACGGAGATCTGCGCCGCGTTGCCGTGGAGGTGCGCCACCAGGACCGAGCGGATGATCTTGTAGAAGGCCGACTCCTCCTCCACCACCGCGTTCAGCCGCGCGGCCATGGGCGCCACCAGGCCGTAGGCGAGGAACACGCCCAGGAAGGTGCCCACCAGCGCGCTGCCGATCATCTGGCCCAGCACTTCGGGCGGCTGGGTGATGGAGCCCATGGTCTTGATGATGCCGAGCACCGCCGCGACGATGCCGAGCGCGGGCAGCGCGTCGGCCAGGCTCTGCAGGGCGTGCGGCGGGCACAGGCCCTCGTGGTGGTGCTTCTCCAGCTGCCGCTCCATGGCGTCCTCCACCTGGTGCGGGTCGTCCAGGTTCATGGTCATCATACGCAGCGTGTCGCAGATGAAGTCGACGGCGAAGTGGTCCTTCATGATCTTTGGATACTTGGAGAACAGCGGGCTGTCCTCCGGCTTCTCGATGTGGCTTTCCAGGGCGATCACCCCCTTGGTCTTCATGGTCTTGGTCAGCGTGAAGAGCAGCGCCAGGAGGTCGGAGTAGTCGGTGTTTTTCCACTTGGGGCCGGCGAAGATCTTGCCGAAGCCCGCGCCCGTGCCCTTGATGGTGGCCATGGAGTTGGAGATCAGGAAGGAGGCGACGCCCGCCCCCAGGATGGCCATGAGCTCGTGCGGGGCCGCCTCCAGGATCACGCCCAGGTTGCCGCCGCTCATCATGAACGAGCCGAACACGAGCCCGAACAGGAGCACGACACCGATGATCTGGAACATGTAGGCAGGTCCGCGACGGGAGGATGCCGCCGCAGCGTGACCGGTTAATCTTAAGGGGGTGTGAGCAGGGGCGGGCTCATCCGGGCCAGGCGGAGAACAGCCCGCGCAGCGCCGCGACGAGCGCCAGGGGCTGGTCGAGCATCACGTGGTGCTCGGCCTCGGGCACGGCGGACATGGGCGTGCCCGGCGGGGCGTGGGCGCGGGTGTAGGCCACCACGTCGGGCTCCATCAGCCTGGAGCGCTCGCCCCACACGAAGGCGATGGGGCAGCGGGCGCCCGCCAGCTCCTCCTCCTGCGCGCCGCGGCCCTCGTGCCTCATCTTGTCCCAAAGGTGGGGGTCGAACCGCCAGCGCCAGCCGCCCTCCACCTCGCGCAGCGACAGCCGGCCGACATGGTCGAGGATGTACAGCTCGGAGCACGGCTGGGGGGGAGCCAACCTGAAGCGCGCCAGCGCCGCGTCGAAGCTGGGGTGCACGCGGTCGGGCCGGTTGGGGCTGGCGGGGGGGCCGCGCCACCGCTTCTCCGGCGGCCGCACGCCCGCGTCCACCACCACAGCACCGCGGAAGCGCTCGCCCGCGTGGCGCGCCAGGTAGGTGGTGACGCCGCCACCGAAGGAGTGGCCCACCACCAGCGGCGGCCCCCCGTCGAACAGCCCCGCCGCCTCCGCCGCGGCGACGGCCTCCTGCATGTGCAGCTTGAGGCTGTAGCCCTCGCGCCAGGACGAGCCGCCCATGCCGGAGAGCGACAGCGCCGCCACCCGGTGCGTCCCCGCGAAGAAGGGCGCGATGAAGCTCCACCAGTCGGCGTGCGCCATCCCGCCGTGGATGAGCAGCAGGCCCGGCCGGCCCCGCTCGCCCCAGGTCAGGAGCTCGATCTGCGCGTCCGCCGCGGGGATGACGCGGCGCTCGGGCGCGTCCTCGAGCGCGCGCGTGAACCAGGCGGGAGCGGGCGGGCGCTCGCCCCCGAGGTGGGCGAGGGGCGCACGGACGTTCGGATCGTCGACGGGGGCCTCGCTCACGCCGCGACGGACCGGGCGTCGCGGAAGGCCCTCTCGCCCGGCCGGGGCTCGCGGCGGCCCACCGCCTTGAACACGCCCACCCCGGTGAGCAGCGTGCGCTCTCCGCAGGAGACCCGTCCGCGCAGGGTGTAGAGATCGCCGTCGCGGTGCAGCAGCTCGGACGAGGCCTCCACCCAGTCGTCGAGCCTGGCGGCGGAGAGGAAGTCGCACTGCAGCCGCACCGTCACCCAGAACGACGAGCTCTGGACCGAGATGAGGTTGCCCCAGGCCACGTCGGCCAGCGTCATCAGCATGCCGCCGTGGGCGTTCTGCAGCCCGTTGGTGTGGTGCTCCTGCACGAGGAAGCCGAAGGTGCGGCGGCGAGGCGCCGCGCCGTGCGCCGGCCAGTCCCTGCGGTACACCGGGCCGACCTGGCGACCATCGAAACCTTGGAACGACTCAGGAAGCTAGAGGTCGGCTTCCACCGTGCGCCGCGCCTGACGGCGCCGGTGCCCGGAGGCGAGCACAGTTCATGCGTCGCATCCCAGTGCACTTGA
>CAXSHO010000005.1:7754-8353 GCA_964237305.1 uncultured Caulobacteraceae bacterium | reverse complement strand
CAGCCCGTTGGTGTGGTGCTCCTGGGCGCGGAAGGCGAAGGTGCGGCCCTCCTCCCCGTCGCGGACGTAGAGCGGCCCCACCTGCCGGCCGAAGCCGCGGTGCCACGGCACGGTCTCGAACCCGGCGGGGATGTCGGCCGGGGCGGCCTCGGAGACGTCGTCGGACATGGGCGCGAGCTTAGGGGGCGCGGCGAGGATGGCGCAACGTCGACCTGGCGTCAGTCAGGCGACCAGACCCGCGCCCGCCAGCGCCTCGGCCTGCCGGCGGGCGACGCCCTCCTCGGAGAAGCCCTCCAGCGAGGCCTCGAACATCCGCCGCCAGTTCAGTTCGGCCCCCAGGTGCAGGAAGGCGGCGCCCAGGCCGATGGCGGCGCGATCCATGAACACGAACTCGCGCGGGATGGTGATGGCGCGGCCGGTGGCCTCGCCCCGCGCCTTCAGCGCCTGGCGCACGGCGAAGGCCTCGCGCCGGCCGTACTCGCCGGGCGCCACGCCGTCGGCCACCGTGCGCGTCCGGTCGTCCAGCAGCGGGCCGTAGATGAAGCGCGCCCACATGTTCAGCGTGTCCACCAGCTCGTCGGTGAGGTCGGCGAAGCCCC
>CAXSHO010000005.1:0-7744 GCA_964237305.1 uncultured Caulobacteraceae bacterium | reverse complement strand
GGCCTCGAACTGCGCCTCGCGGTCGTCGTCGGACAGGCCGTGGAAGAGCCGCACCACCCCCGCCACGAAGCGCGGCGGGAAGATGCGGATGCAGCCGAAGTCGAGGAGATTCAGCCGCTCAGCCCCCGGCTGCAGCGTGTAGTTGCCGAGGTGGGGGTCGCCGTGGATCACCCCCACGGTGGTCATGGGCCGCCACCAGGCGTCGAACAGGAGGCCCGCGATGCGGTTGCGCGTCTCCAGGTCTTCGCCCTTGAAGGTGAGGAGGCCCTGGCCGTCGAGCCAGGTCATGCTCAGCAACCGCCGCGTGCAGAGCTCGTCCAGCGTCTCCGGCACCACGATGTCCTCGCGCGCGGCGAAGAAGGTGCGGTACAGGCGCATGGCCTTGGCCTCGCGGGCGTAGTCCAGCTCCTCGCGCAGGCGCGCGCCGATCTCCTCCAGCGCGGCGGAGGCGTCCAGGCTCTTCTCCACCCGGCCCATGAGGTTCATCAGCGTGCGGAGCTGGCCGAGGTCGCTCTCCACCGCCGACTGCATCTCCGGATACTGCAGCTTCACCGCCAGCGCCCGGCCGTCGAGGGAGGTGGCGCGATGCACCTGCCCCAGGCTGGCGGCGGCGGAGGGCTCGGCGTCGAAGCTCGCGAACCGCGCCTCCCAGTCCGGCCCCAACTCGGCGGCCATGCGGCGGCGCATGAAGCCGCGGCCCATGGGCGGGGCGTTGGCCTGCAGCTCGGCGAACTCCTTGGCGAACTCGGGCGGCAGGAGGTCGGGCACGGTGGCGAACATCTGCGCCGCCTTCATCAGGGGGCCCTTCAGCCCGCCCAGCGCCTCCTTCACCAGCTTGGCGTTGCGCGCGTCGCTGTCGCCCCCGCCGAACACGCGGTTGGCCCCGAACGCCGCCCCCGCCCGGCCGAGACCCGCCCCCACCTGCGCGAAGCGGCGCACCCGCCCGGTGAAGCGGTCGCGTTCGGGGTCGCGCCCGGCGGCGGGGGGAGGATGATCGGTCATGCGCGGGGGCAACGTGCGGCGGCGGCGGCGGCTCCGCCGCGCGGTCATGAGCGCGTCTCGGCCGCCGCCGTGCTATGCCGGCGGCTCTTTCGGAGAGGTAGCGATGACCAAGCCTTCGGACCTGAACCTGAACGGCGCGCCGCTGGCGGCTCTCGGCGGCGCCAACGTCCTGGCGACCGCCTTCCTGGTGACGACGGCGCAGGCGGCCTCTGCGGTGGAGGACCTCCGGTTCCTCTCCGTATCCCTCTACATCCCGCTGTCGCTCGCCTCCTTCGTCACGGCGGTTTCCGCAGTGATGCAGCTGTCGGCCGCCGTGTCCCGGTTCGGCGGGCGTCGCCGCCACGGTGACGCCGACGCAAGCCTGGCCGCGCGCGTGTAGCGGACAGGGGCCGCAGCGCGCCGAGCAGGGGACCGCGACCCCCACCGCGGCCGCGAACAGGGGCAGCCTGGACGCGTGCGCCCCTCCCCCCACCACCGATCCTCTTCCGTTCCTTGCCTCAGCCCTGTGTTCGACGCGCCGCAGGCTGCGTTGAACTTCTGGAGGGACGCCCCGCGTCCCGACGCCCCCGCGTCAGCCGTCGCAGGCGGACGCGGTCAAGGGCGCAGAGCCGCAGGCGTCCCTTGAGGGCGTCCGGCCGCGATGGCCG
Source organism: uncultured Caulobacteraceae bacterium (assembly GCA_964237305.1). Classification (GTDB taxonomy): domain Bacteria; phylum Pseudomonadota; class Alphaproteobacteria; order Caulobacterales; family Caulobacteraceae; genus JASLDZ01. The sequence continues at coordinate 6,095 of CAXSHO010000005.1, read as the reverse complement.
GGTCCACCGCCGCGGGGGGCTCATCCGGACACCGGGCTGCGCCGCCGTGCTCGCGCGCGACGGCTGACGCGGGGGCGTCGGGACGCGGGGCGTCCCTCGTCCAAATTCAACGCCCTGCGGGGCGTCGAACACAGGGCTGATGCAAACCCGGCCCGCCGCCTTGGCCGGGATCGTCGGAAGCGTTCACACCGGCTCGGGCGCGCCCTCTGGCGCATCCCCCGGGTTGGCGAAAGGCGGGAAGGCCGCCCGTCCCCGGCTCTCGCGCCAGTGGTGCAGCGCCCAGGTGACGGAGGGGAAGGCGATCTCGTCCCACGGGATCTCGTCCCAACCGTAGAGCGCCACCTCCAGGCTCTCCGGCCCGGCGGCGAACACGGGCTCGGCCAGGGTGGCGCGGAACATCAGCTGCACCTGCTCGACGTGCGTCACGTCGTAGACGGCCAGGAGCGCGTCGATGACGATCTCGCAGCCCGCCTCCTCCCGCGCCTCGCGGGCGGCGGCGTCGCGCACGGTCTCGCCCGTCTCCATGAAGCCCGCGGGCAGCGTCCAGAAGCCGCGGCGGGGCGCGATGGCGCGGCGGCACATGAGGATGCGTGGTTCGTCCTCCCCCGGCTCCGTCCAGGTCACCACCGAGCCCACCACCACCCGCGGGTTGCGGTAGTCGACGAAGCCGCAGTGGTCGCACACGCGCCGCTCGCGCTCGTCCGCCCCGTCCGGCGTGGCGAGGTGGAAGGCGGGGGCGAGGTCGGCCATGCGGCCTTGTCCACGGGGCGGACGGCGGCGTCCACCCGCCCCCGCGTCGTTCCCGTTCCGTTTCCCGTGGAACACGCCTACCTTGCGCGGGTGGACGCCCCCGCCGCCGCCCCGCACACCGACGCCGCGTCCTCCGCCGCCTGGACGCCGCCCCTTGCCCTCGCTGTGCTCCCCGGCCCGCGCGCGGCAGTGGCCGACGACGCCGGCGCGCGCGAGGTGGGCGCGGGCGCGGCGCGCGCGGCGTTCGGCGGCGGCGGTCCCGTGCTCGTGGCGCACGCCGCGATGACGGCCCGCCGGCTGGGGCTGGCCCCACCCGCCCGCTCCCGCGACCTCCTGGACGTGCTGGAGCTCCACGCCTTCGTCCGCCCCGCCCGGTTCTGCGCGCCCTCGCCCGCGGGGCTGGCCCGGGCGCTGGGCCGGGCGGAGCCCAAGGGAGCGGCCGAACAGGCGCAGGCGCTCCGCGACGCCGCCGCCGAGCTCCTGGCCGAGCTGGCCGACGATCCCGTCCCCTCCCGCGAGGAGGCGCTGGCGGTGGCCGAGACCCTCCAGCGGGCGGGTTGGGCCTGGGGGCCGACGGTGGTCGCCGCCGTGCGCTCCCGCCCGGTGCGCGACCGCGCCCACCGCGGCTCCGGCCTGGACGTCTGGGCGCGCAGGCCCGAGTGGCGGGACGAGGCCCCCGCGGGCGAGCCCGGCTCCGCCCCCGTGACGCCCGAGGCCGCCCGCGCCCGCCTCACCGCCCTGCTGCAGCGCGCGGGGTTGGACGAGGCGCGCCCCAGCCAGGCCGAGTTCGCCGCCGGGACCGCCTTCGCCTTCAGCCCCCGCGAGCGCGAGGACGAGCCGCGCATGATGCTGGCCGAGGCGGGCACGGGCGTGGGCAAGACGCTGGGCTACCTGGCCCCCGCCAGCCTGTGGGCGGAGGCCAACGGGGCGGCCGTGTGGGTCTCCACCTACACCCGCGCCCTGCAGCGCCAGATCGAGCGCGAGGCGGCGAGCCTGTGGCCCGACCCCGACGTGCGCGCCCGCCGCGCCGTGGTGCGCAAGGGCCGGGAGAACTACGCCTGCCTGCTCAACTACGAGGAGCTGGCGCGCGCGGCGCAGATGGGCGCGGGCGACCTGATCGGCGTGGCGCTCACCGCCCGCTGGCTCGCCGCCACCCGCGACGGCGACATGAACGGCGGCGACTGGCCCGCCTGGCTGCCGACGCTGTTCAGCGTGGGCGCGCTGAACCAGGCCGGCCCCGCCAACATGGTCGACCGTCGCGGCGAGTGCATGCACGCGGGCTGCGCGCACCACCGCGCCTGCTTCGTGGAGCACGCCATCCGCGCGTCGAAGAAGGCGGACGTCGTCATCGCCAACCACGCGCTGGTGCTGCACCAGGCCGCCTTCGACGGCGCCCGCACCCGGCGCGACGGCGAGAGCGCGGCCTTGAAGCGCATCGTGTTCGACGAGGGCCACCACCTGTTCGCCGCCGCGGACTCCGCCTTCTCCGCCTGCCTCTCCGGCCAGGAGGCGGCCGAGCTGCGCCGGTGGGTGCGCGGGCCGGAGGGGCGCAAGCGCGGCCGCGGGCTGGAGTTGCGGCTGGCGGGCGTGCTCGGCCTGTCGGACGCCGCCTCGCAGGCCATGACCGACGCGGTGCGCGCCGCCGCCGCCCTCCCCGGCGAGGGCTGGAGCGGCCGCATCGCCCCGCCGCCCGACCCCGACGGCGAGCGGCCCGCGCCCACGCCCTTCGGCGCGGTGGAGGGCTTCCTCGCCGCCATGCTCGACCAGGTGCGCGCCCGCGAGCCCGCCCGCCGCGGCGGCGACGCCTCCAGCGAGTGCGCGGTGCGACCGCCGGTGGACGCGGTGCTCGCCGCCGCCTCCCCCGCCGCCGCCGCCCTGGCCGCCGTGGAGGCCCCCCTGCAGGCGCTGGCCCGCGCCCTGGAGGACGTGCTGGACGACGAGGCCGCCGAGCTCAACACCGCCGACCGCGCGCGGATCGAGGGCGCGCTCCGCGGGCTGGACCGTCGCGCCCGCATGCAGCTGCCCGCCTGGCGCGCCATGCTCGCCCGCCTGCACGAGGCGGAGGACGACCCGCACTATGTCGACGCCTTCGAGGCGGTGTGGTCGCAGGGCCGCGTGGCCGACGCCGCCTTCCGCCGCAACTACGTCGATCCCACCGAGCCCCTGGCGCACGCGGTGCTCAAGCCCGCCCACGGCGTGCTCGTCACCAGCGCCACCCTGTCCGACCCCGGTCACGAGAGCCCCTTCGCCCTGGCCGAGATGCGCACGGGCGCCGCGCGGCTGGCGGAGAGCCCGCGGGTGCTGCGCGTGGCCAGCCCGTTCGACTACGCGTCGCAGGCCCGCGCGCTTGTCGTCACCGACGTGGCCAAGGACGATCCGCGCCAGGTGGCCGCCGCCCTGCGCGAGCTGTTCCTGGCGGCGGGCGGCGGCGGCGTGGGCCTGTTCACCGCCATCCGGCGACTGCGCGAGGTGCACGCCCGCATCGCCGCCCCGCTCGGCGAGGCCGGGATCGCGCTGCACGCCCAGCACGTGGACGGCCTGGAGGCGGGCGCGCTCGTCGACATCTTCCGGGCGGAGGAGGACAGCTGCCTCCTCGGCACCGACGCCGTGCGCGACGGGGTGGACGTGCCCGGCCGCTCGCTCCGCCTCTTGGTGTTCGACCGCACGCCCTGGCCGCGCCCCGACCTCTTGCACAAGGCGCGGCGCGCCCGCTTCGGCGGCGACCGGCGCGGAGGCGGCGGCGCCTACGACGACGCCATCGCCCGCGCCCGCATCGCCCAGGCCTTCGGCCGCCTGATCCGCCGCGCCGACGACCGCGGCTGCTTCGTCATGCTCGACGCGGCCAGCCCCACCCGCCTGTTCTCCGCCCTGCCCGAGGGCGTGGAGGTGCGCCGCGTCGGCCTGGTGGAAGCGATCGAGGAGGTGGCCGCGTTCGTGGGCTCTCCCTGACCTCCGCCTCCGCTCATCCCCGCGCAGGCGGGGAACCAGGTTGGCGAGCGCGCCGCCGCCCTCGTGTCTTGTGACAAGTCTGGATCCCCGCCTGCGCGGGAACGAGCGGGTGACTACTCCCGCACCCTCCAGCTCACCGCCCCGCCCGCGCCGTCGAGCACCTCCACGCCCAGCGCGGCGATCTCGCCCCGCAGGCGGTCGGCCTCGGCCCAATCCTTGGCGCCGCGAGCGGCGCCGCGGGCCGCGACCAGCGCGTCCACCTGCGCCTTGAAGGCGTCGTCCACCCCGCCGGAGAACCAGGCGTCGGGGGCCGCGCCCAGGAAGCCGAGCGGCTCGGCCGAGGCCAGGAGCCGTGCCCGCGCCTCGGACAGCCCCGCCGTCCCGCCCTCGCGCTCGGCGGCCATCACCGCGGCCCGCGCCTCGTCGGCCACGGCGAACAGGGCGGCGAGGGCGCCCGGCGTGTTCAGGTCGTCCAGCAGCGCGGCCAGCACGCGGGCGTCCGGCTCGCCGTCGCCCGCCGGCCCCGCGGCCCCGCCCAGCCTGCGGTCGAGGTCCTGCAGCACGCCGTAGAGGCGGTCGAGCGCGCGCCGGCTCTGCAGCAGGAGCTCCCCCGTCCACTCCAGCGGCGCGCGGTAGTGGCCGCTCAGCAGCGCCCAGCGCACCGCCTCGCCGGGCGTCTCCTTCACGAGGTCGTGCACGGTGAGCACGCCGCCGGCGCTCTTGGACATCTTCTCCGCCCCCATCGTGAGGAAGCCGTTGTGCATCCAGTAGCGGGCGTAGGCCTGCGGGTCCGGGTCGCCCACGGCGCAGCAGCCCTGCGCGATCTCGTTGGTGTGGTGGGGGAAGATCAGGTCGTGGCCGCCGCCGTGGATGTCCACCGGCAGGCCCAGCACGGTCTCGATCATGGCGGAGCACTCGATGTGCCAGCCCGGCCGCCCCGGCCCGAAGGGCGAGGGCCACTCCGGCTCGCCGGGCTTGGAGGGCTTCCACAGGACGAAGTCGGCGGGGTCCTCCTTGTAGGGCGCCACCTCCACCCGCGCGCCGGCGACCATGTCGTCCAGCGACCGGCCCGACAGGCGGCCGTACTCGGCGAAGCGCCGCACGCGGAACAGCACGTGCCCCTCCGCCGGGTAGGCCGCGCCCGACGCCACCAGCCGCCCGATCTGATCGAGCATGGCGGGGATGTGCGCGGTGGCGCGGGGCTGCAGCGTGGGCGGGAGCGCGCCCAGCGCCGCCATGTCGGCCTCGTACACCGCCAGGTACTTGTCGGTGACCACCGAGATGTCCACGCCCGCCGCCGCGGCCGCCGCGTTGATCTTGTCGTCCACGTCCGTGACGTTGCGTGCGTAGACCACCGCGCCGGCCCCGTAGAGCCGGCGCAGCAGGCGGAACAGCACGTCGAACACCACCACCGGCCGGGCGTTGCCGATGTGCGCGTAGGAGTAGACGGTGGGCCCGCACACGTAGAGCGTCACGCGCGACGGGTCGCGCGGCGCGAACGCCCGCTTGGCGCGCGCGGGCGTGTCGTGGAGCATCAGCGGCATCCGTGCGCCTCTACCCCGCGGCGCCGCCCGGGCCTAGACGGGGGCGCATGGACGATCCCGCCTCCTTTCCGCCGCCCCCAGCCGACGCCGCGACGCTGGAGCACGGCGAAGCGCTCACCCCGCGTTTCGACGCAGCCGGCCTGATCGCCGCGGTGGCCACCGACGCCGACACCGGCGAGGTCTTGATGCTCGCCTGGATGGACGCGGAGGCGCTGCGCCTCACCCTGGAGACCCGCGAGGCCCACTACTGGAGCCGCTCCCGCCGGGAACTCTGGCGCAAGGGCGCCACCTCGGGTCAGGTGCAGGACGTGGCCGAGCTCCGCGTCGACTGCGACCAGGACGCCGTGTGGCTCCGCGTCCGCGTCCGCGGCGACGGCGGGGCCTGCCACACGGGGGCGAGGAGCTGTTTCTACCGCGTGGTGGGGTCGGACGCCCGCCTGTCCGCCGGCTGAAGCGACGCCCGCCGCCGGGCGCCGCCGACGCAGGCGGCGGGCCGACCGTCAGTCCTCCTCCACAGCCTCGAACGGCTCGTAGTCGAGGAGGTCGCCCGGGGTGCAGCCGAGTTCGCGGCACAGGGCGTCGAGCGTGAGGAGGCGCACGGCGCGGGCGCGGCCGGAACGCAGCACCTCCAGCTGGTCGGGCGTGATCCCGGTGCGGTCGGCCAGCTCCGCGGGCGACATGCGCCGGGCGGCCAGCATCCGGTCCAGCCGCACGCGCACGCTCATACGGTGAGCTCGGCCTCCGCCTGGAGGCGCGCGCCCTCGCGGAACACCTCCGCCAGCACGAACACGACGAGGATGGCGAACCAGGCGGACACGTTGACGCCGCCGCGCTCGCCGCCGGATGCAGATA
>CAXSHO010000004.1:34378-46433 GCA_964237305.1 uncultured Caulobacteraceae bacterium | reverse complement strand
GGGCAGGAAGAGCTGGCGGTTGATCCCGTCGGGGTAGAGCGCCTCCGGCTCGCGGTTGGAGGGGGCCACCACCGTCACGCCGCGGGCGAGGAGCGCCTCGAACAGTCGGCCCAGGATCATGGCGTCGGCGATGTCCACCACGCGGAACTCGTCGAAGCACAGGAGCCGCGCCCCGTCGGCGATCACCCCCGCCGCCGGGGCGATCGGGTCGTCGCCCCGGTGCGCGCCGAAGCGGGCGCGGCGGGCCGCGGGGTCGCCCCGGCGCCAGGCGTCGACCAGCCCGTGCACCTCGCCCATGAAGGCGTGGAAGTGCACCCGGCGCTTTCTCGCCACGGGAGCGGAGTCGAAGAAGAGGTCCATCAGCATGGACTTTCCGCGGCCCACCGGCCCCCAGAGATAGAGGCCCCGCGGCGCCTCGCGGCGGCGATGGAGCAAGGGGAGGTGGAAGCCCGGCTCGGCCAGCGCGTTCAGCTCGCCCTCCAGCCGCGACAAGGCGTCCACCGCCTCGGCCTGCGCGGGGTCGGGGGCGATCTCGCCGCGCGAGAGCTTGTCGGCGTAGGCGGTGCGCACGGTCATGGGCGTGCGCCCTCTAGCGACGTTGCGGCCGCGACAGAAGCGGCCTTGAGAACGCCCGGATCGTGCCGCTCCGCTTGCGCGCTGGGCGAACCCACCTCATCCAAGGACTCCACACATGATCCGCAGCCTCGTCCTCGCCGCCACGCTCCTCGCCGGATCGGTCGCCTTCGCGCAAGACGCGCCGCCCGCCTCGCCCTCGCAGGGCGGTGGAGGCGGCTACGGCCGCAACGCCTCGCCCGAGATGCGCGCCGCGCGTCAGAAGATGATGGAGTCCTGCCAGGCCGACTTCGCCAAGTTCTGCGCCGACGCGCAGGCGGGCGGAGGTGGACGCATGCAGTGCATCCGCGAACACGCCGCCGACCTGTCGGACGGCTGCAAGGGCGCCATGCAGTCCATGCGCGCCCTGCGCCAGGGCGCGGCCGCTCCGGCGGACCCGGCCTCGCCCCAGGGCTGACGAGCGGGGCGCGGAGGCCGCCGCCGCCTCGGGGCGACGGCGGCCATCCGGCGGCCTACCGGCGGATCTTGATGCCGGCGAACAGATAGCGGCCGAGGTCGTAGGAGGCGTCGGTGCCGGCGCCGTCCACGAGCCCGATCGGCGGCTCCTCGTCGAAGATGTTGTTGACGCCGCCGAAGACCTGCACCCCGTGCAGCCGCCCGGGCAGCTCGTAGCGCACCACCAGGTTGTGGTAGAACACCTGCTCGGCGAAGGGGACGTCGGTGGACTCGGCCTTGTCCACCGCGGTGGAGTTCCGGCTGAAGCGCGCCGAGCGGCCCAGGTAGCGCGCCTCGTAGGCCAGCTGCAGCGGGCCCTGCGCATAGCTCAGCTCGATCAGCCCCTTCAGGTGCGGGTTGCCGACGACGCCCTCGTTGACCGTCTGCTGGCTGGGGATGTTCTGGAACGGGAAGTTGCGCAGGTGGATGAGGTAGTTGGCGTTGAGGCTGGCCGACAGCCGGCCGTCCAGCCACCGCGTGTAGGGCGTCATCTTCGTCAGGCCCGCGACGTCGGTCGAGTAAGTCGCCTGCAGGTCGATGCCGTCCGTCTCCAGCTTCGCCGAGTTCACGAACGTTGTCGATACGAAGTTGATGTTGCGGTTGGCGCCGCGGGTGAACAGGCTGCAGTACTGCGGTGAAAGCGCCGGGCCGTTATAGCAGTTGTTGATGATGTCCTGCGCTGCGACGTTGGTGATCGCATTCTTGATCTTGATCGCATAGTAGTCGATCGTGAGCGAGAAGTTTGGCACCCAACGCGGCTGTAGTACGAAGCCCCCCGTGTAGCTGATCGACTTCTCGGGATCGAGGTTCGGGTTGCCCGCTGTCGTGCCGAGGATCGAGGCGTTGGTGTTCGCCTTGAAGCCGACGGGGATGCCCTGCGCCGCGCAGTTCTGAGCGTAGTTGACGCTGCTGTTGATGTTCGAGGCGTCGCAGGGGTCGGTGACGTTGAAGAAGCCCGACGACGCCGGCAGGAACGCTTCGGTGATGTTGGGCGCCCGGACGGCGCGAGAGTAGGTCGTGCGGAACTTGATGTCCTTGAACGGGCCGTAGACGCCGCTGAACTTGTAGGCGTCGGTGTGGCCGACGGTGGAGTAGTAGGACGCCCGATAGGCCGCGTCGAAGGTCAGCTCGTCCAGGCCGGGCGCGAAGTGTCTGAACACCGGCGCATTGGCCTCGATGTAGCCTTCGTAGACGTTGAAGCCCCCGGAGGAGTTGGAGGCGACGTTCTCAGTCAGGCCGGCCAGGAACGGCAGGTCGTTCAGCTCCTTGGTGCGCTCCATCCGGTATTCGCCGCCGACTGCGAAGGCGAGCGGGCCGCCCTGCAAGTTGAAGAAGCGGCTCGTGTCGGCGGTGGCGTTCAGGTTGGCCACCTGCTGGGTCAGGGTGTCGCGCGTGGAGAAGTCGCCGAAGGCGTAGCCGTTTGTCGCCGCCTTGTTGTTGTTCTGCCCGAACGGGTTGAACGGCACGCAGGCGGCCTGATTGCTGGCGAGTTCTTCGCCGGCGTAGGGGAGCCCGGCGGCGCGGGCGGTGGGCACGTTGATGCGGCAGGCCGCTTGGCCGGTGCGCGGATCGATGACCGAGTCCAGCGAGGCTAGGAAGTTGTTGGTGATCCGCAGCTGGAAGTTCTTGAAGTTGGTGTTGGTGCGGCCGTAGTTCAGCGCGCCATCCCACTTCACCGAGGCGAGCTTCGCATCGAAGTCGCCGCTGAGCGAGGCGACCACGCGGTAGGTGTCGCGCGTGACCTCGTACTTGCGCCCGTCGGTCACGAAGGCGGAGTAGAACGGGTAGTCGGCGGGCGCGAGCCCGGTCAGGAAGCTGCGGATCGCGGGCGTGATGAAGGCGTTGTCCGACTGCAGCTGGTTGTCGCCGAATGTGAATGAGCCCTGGATGGTGTTGTCGGCCACCGCCTCGACCACCTTGGCGTCAAGATTGAAGTGCAGGTGCGGCGTGAAGTCGTAGTTCACCCGCACGTCGCCGCCGTAGGTCTGCAGCGGCGTGCGATCCTGCGTGACGGAATCCTGGAAGTAGCAGGATACGCAATTCGCCGGCAGCTGGGCGAAGGCGAAGCTGTTGTATCCCGTCCGCGCCGGCTGCTTGACGGGGTTGCCGTTGTTGTCGAATCCGATGATCGGAGCGAACGTGTTGGCGTCCAGCAGCACGCCGTTGCGCGCCACCAGGTCGCTGCCGACGTTCTGCACGAGGAGCCGGTCGGGGATCCCGTTCTTGGTGACCGGCGTGCCGGCGGAGAAGAACGTCGGATCGAACTGCGAAGCCGGGAAGTCGGCCGGGTTCACGATGGTGCCGTAGTTGTGTTCGCTGCGGATGTCGGAGGCGAAGAAGCCCTCCTCGTTGTCGTAGAAGCCGGTGCCGGTGATGTTCAGCTTGCCGCCCATGTAGTTGTGGCCGCCGGTGATGTAGGCGCTGTACTCTTGCCCGAAGCCGCGGTCGAAACCGCCGGCCTGCGCCTGCGCCTCGATCCCCTCGAAGTCCTTCTTGAGGATGATGTTGACCACGCCCGTGACGGCGTCCGAGCCGTAGATCGCCGAGGCGCCGCCCGTGACCACCTCCACGTGGTCGACCAGCGAGGAGGGGATGGAGTTCACGTCCACGGCGTTGGAGCTGATGTCGCCCGCCACGTGGCGCTGCCCGTCCACCAGCACCAGGGTGCGGGCGATGCCGAGGTTGCGCAGGTTGATCTGGCTGAGCCCGGCGCCGTTGCCGAAGTTGTTGGAGTTGGCGCGGGTCGTGCCGGTGAAGCCCACGGCCGGAAGCTTGCTGAGCACGTCGCCGAGGTTGGCCGAGCCGGCGTTCTGGATCTGCTGGCCCGAAAGCGTGGAGATCGGGGTGGGCTGCTCCAGGTTGGGCCGCGCGATGCGCGATCCCGTGACCACCACCTCGCCCACCTGCGCGGCGTTGTCCTGCGTCTCGCGCGCGCCGGCGGGCGCCTGCGTCTGCGCCACGGCCCCCGGGCTCTGCGTCGTTCCGCCCGGGTTCACCTGAGCGGCGGACGGGTGCGCGGCCATCAGCGCGGTGGTGAGGACGGTGCTCGCCAGGAGCAGGCTGCGGGACGAGGTCATGGGCGTATCCGGAACACGAGGCCTGGAGGTCAGCCTAGGTCCGCCGTCGTCGCCTTGTCTCGCCGCGTTCACATAGGCGACGCCGTCCGGTCGCACGTGTGTTCCCTGGGACACGTTGTCCACCTTCGATCCGACACCTTGTGTCCGGCCGGCAAAACTCGGGGGGTGGTCAGTCGGGCAGGAGCGCGGCCCAGGGGATGGCTCGCACCTTATCGGCGCCGAGCATCCCGGCGGTGGGCGGGCGGGCGAACAGGCCGTCGAAGGCCGGGTCGCGGGCGTTGAGCCCGCCCGTGTAGGTGCCGAAGGCCGGGAGGATCAGGCGCGAGCCGTCCGTCAGGAACGCGCGGCGGCGCACGGCGCGGCCGGCGGCGGCCACGCGCGCGGCGGGGTGCAGGTGTCCGGCGACCTCGCCCGGGCGGAGGCCGGGCAGGGGGGCGTGGCGCAGGGTCAGGCCCTCCACCCCCACCTCCTCGGCCACCTCGCCGGGCAGGCCGCCCAGCGCGCTCTCGCCCCGTCGGGTGTCGTGGTTGCCCTCGATCCAGACGAGCCGGCGGCCCAGCGCGAGCCGCGCGAGGCGCAGGGCGTCCTCCGGCGCGAGGCGGGCGACCGCGCGCGGGTCGTGGAAGCTGTCGCCCATCAGCACCAGCGTGTCGGGCCGCCATCGCTCCAGCTCGGCGTCCAACCGGTCGAGCGTGGCGCGGGTGTCGTACGGCGGCAGCAGCACGCCCCGGTGCGCGCGGGTGGAGCCCTTCTCCAGGTGCAGGTCGCCCAGCGCCAGGGTGCGCGAGCGCGGCAGCCACAGGGCGCCGGCGCAGGTGAGCCCGCAGGGGGCGCCCGCGATCTCCAGCCACAGCGTGCCGCACTCGGTGCGCGTCATGCGCCCGGTCTCCACGCGCAGCGCGGCGGCGGTCAAGCGCGGAGCTCCTCGCCCGAGGTGTCCAGCGCGCCCTCCAGCCACAGGGCCTCCGCCACGAGTTCGCTCTCGTTCTCCGCCAGCACCATCTCCTCGCCCTCGCCCCGCACGCGCTCGCGGCCGATCTCCAGCATGACGGGCACCGCGAAGGGAGACACGCGCGGCAGATCCCTGTGGACGATCCGGCCGCGGACGCGATCCAGCAGCGCCGCGAGCCGCGCCACGTCCAGGAGGCCCGCGGCGGCGTCGGTGCGGGCGCAGCGCAGCAGGAGGTGGTCGGGCTGGTGGCGGCGCAAGACGTCGTAGATCAGGTCGGTGGAGACGGTGAGCTGACGGCCGGTCTTCTCCGCGCCGGGCATCCGCCGCTCGATCAGGCCGGCGATCTGCGCGCACTGCTTGAAGGTGCGCTTCATCATGAAGCTCTCGTCCAGCCACGACTCCAGGTCGTCTCCCAGCATGTCCTGGGCGAACAGGGTGTCGAGATCGAGTCCGCCCATGGGGCGCATGGACCAGATGGCGAAGGCGTAGTCGTTGCACACGAAGCCCAGCGGCCCCGCCCCCGCCCGGTCCAGCCGGCGCGTCAGCAACATGGCGAGCGTGGTGTGCGCCAGGCGGCCCTCGAACGGGTAGGCGACCATGTACTGGCGCTTGCCGCGGGTGAAGGTCTCCAGCAGCATCTCGTCGGTGCGCGGGATCACGCTGCGGGCGCGCTGGATCTCCAGCCACTCGCGCACGTCGTCGGGCAGGCGCGCCCAGCCCGCCTCGTCCTCGATCATGCGGCGCACGCGCTTGGCGAGGTAGGTGGAGAGCGGGAACTTGCTGCCGCCCCAGCTCGGGATCTTGGGGTCGCTGTCCTTGGCGGGCTGCACCAGCGCGTCCATTCCGCGGATGCCCTGGTAGCGCCACACCTCGCCCGCGAACAGGAAGGTGTCGCCCGCCACCAGCTGCTCGAAGTACCACTCCTCCGCCTCGCCGATCTTGCGGCCGGGCGCCGCGCGGGTCCCGCCGCCCAGGCGGATGTTGAGCGTGCCGGCGGTCATGATCGCGCCCACGTTCATGCGGTGGCGGCGCGCGATGTCGGCGGTGCGCACGCGCCACGACTTGTCGCGCGCCTGTACGATGCGCCGGTACTTGTCGTAGCTCTTCAGCGCGTAGCCGCCGGTGGAGACGAGGTCGACCACCGCCTCCCAGTCCTCCCACCGCAGGTCGCGGTAGGCGCCGGCCGAGCGCACCTCCTCGTACAGGGCCAGGGCGTCGAACGGCTCGCAGCAGGCCACGCCCATGACGTGCTGGGCCAGGGCGTCCAGCGCGCCGGGGTGGGCGGGGTCGCCGTCCAGCGCGTTGGCGGCCACCGCCTCCTGCGCGGCGAAGCACTCCAGCACCTCGAACCGGTTGGCGGGGACGAGGAGCGCGCGGCTGGGCTCGTCCAGCCGATGGTTGGCGCGGCCGATGCGCTGGACCATGCGGCTGGAGCCCTTGGGCGCCGACAGCTGGATCACGAGGTCCACGTCGCCCCAGTCGATGCCGAGGTCCAGGGTTGAGGTGCAGACCACCGCGCGCAGCTCGCCCCGGCCCATGGCGGCCTCCACCTTGCGGCGCTGCTCGGCGGCGAGCGAGCCGTGGTGGAGCGCGATGGCGAGCCCCGCGTCGTTGATCTCCCACAGCTTTTGGAAGGCGAACTCGGCCTGCCAGCGCGTGTTGACGAAGACGAGCGCGGTGCGGCTGTCGGCGATGCGGGCGTAGACGTCGGCCATGGCGTGGTGGGCGTGGTGGCCGCTCCACGGCGCATGGCCGCCCGCCACCAGCACCTCCACGATCGGCGTGGCGCCCGGGGCGCCCTGCACCATCCGCACCGCTTCGGGCGCGCCGGGGGAGAGCCAGCCCCGCAGCCGCTCCGGCTCGTCCACCGTGGCGGAGAGGCCCACGCGGCGCAGGGCCGGCGCGAAGCTCTGCAACCGGGCGAGGCCCAGGTTGAGCAGGTCGCCGCGCTTGGAGGCGTGCAGCACGTGGATCTCGTCCAGGATCACGCAGGCGAGATCGGCGAAGTAGGCCCGCGCGCCCTCCCACGCGCAGAACAGCGCCAGCTGCTCGGGAGTGGTGAGCAGGATGTCGGGGGGCTGAAGGCGCTGGCGCTGCTTCTTGGCGGTGTTGGTGTCGCCGGTGCGGCTCTCCACCGTCACCGCAAGCTTCATCTCGCCCACGGGGGCGTCGAGGTTGCGGGCGATGTCCACCGCCAGCGCCTTCAGCGGCGAGATGTAGAGGGTGTGCACGCCGCGCGGATGCGGCGAGGGCGGCCGCTCGGCCAGGGCGATCAGGCTCGGCAGGAAGCCCGCCAGCGTCTTGCCCCCGCCGGTGGGCGCGATCAGGAGCGCGTGGTCACCGGCCCGCGCCGCCTCGATCATGGCCAGCTGGTGGTCGCGCGCGCTCCAGCCGCGGCCGGCGAACCAGTCTGCGAAGCGCTGAGGAAGGAGCGCGGGCGCGCGGGCGTCCATCGCCCCGCGCTACAGCATGTTCCCGTCCCGTTCCAGTGCGGGCGTCAGCAGGTGGAGCAGGCGACCTGGCCGTTGCGCGGATGCACGTAGGCCACCTTGTCGAAGCCGAAGTCGGTGGTGATCACCACCTGCGACGCCTGGACCAGCGTGTAGTGCGCCTTGCCGACGATGACGGTGTCGCCGGCGGAGGTGAGCAGGCCGGCCGGAGCGTCGGTGTAGACGGCGCCCTTGGTGTCGGCGCCCAGCCCGTCTCCGCGGCTCCAGTCGACGCGGGGCTTCAGGTCGACGCCCATCGTGACGCTGGTGACCTTCAGCTTGAGCGGCCCGCTGTCCAGGGGCCGCATCACGGCGCGGGCGGCGTCGAAGCTGTCCTTGAGGTCGGCGGTCGTCACCGAGCCCTTCTGCCCGACGAGGTCGCCCAGGGCGTTGCAGGCGTGCGAGGTGCGCCGGTCGCCCACCAGCACCTGCCCGGTCTCCACCAGGCCGCAGAAGCAGCCGATCAGCACGGGAGCCAGGAGGGCGAACTCCAGCGCCGAAGCGCCGGCCTGGTCGTGGCGAAGGCGGCGGAGGAGGGAGGGCGCGGCCATCACGACGCCCCGAACGGTTCGTTGCGGAAGGCGGCGCGCCCCATCACGGCGCGATAGCCGGAGCCGTACCAGCTGGTGGAGAGCCCGCCGTCCAGCGCCCCCGTCAGGAGCTGCCACTTGTAGTAGGTGGTGACCAGGACGATGTCGTCGGCGTTGCCCATGTCGAACTTCAGCTGGCTGGCGTCGAACGCGCCCGCCTTGGTGGGGTCCGGGTCGCCCGCGCCGGCGAAGCTCGTGTAGACGCGCGCGTCCACGCTGAGCGCGCCGGGGCACTCAGCGGCCAGCCAACCCATCTTGTCGCAGACCATGGTGCGGAACGAGGCGGCGGTCACCTTGGCGGTCTGCGCCTCCCCCGTGCGGATCTGGCGGGCGGCGCTGATGGTCGCGTTGTCCAGCGTCACGGTCACGAGGTAGACCAGCACGTACTCGAACACCGCGTACATGAGGAACAGGAACGGGCCGACCACCATGGCGAACTCCACGGCGGTCGCGGCCCGGCGATCGCCGCCGAAGCCGCGCAGGCGCGCGCGAAGGGTGCCCCGGCGCCTCACTGCGGGCGGGCGACCACGGCGCCGGGGGTGGACGCGCCCACGTTCGCGACGCCCCCGCTGACCGGCCGACGCCGCCGATGACGCCCGCGGCGGGGGCGGCGGCCATCGCCAGGGGCGAAGCCCCCGCCACGGGCGCCCCCGAGCCCCCCGGCGCGGAGGTGGCCAGGCAGCGGGGGGTGCAGTTCAACTCGGCGCGCTCGCCCGCGCGGTGCACGGTCACCGCGCGGCCCGCGCCCAGGGTGACGGAGACGTCGGCGGCGTAGACGGTGCGGCCCGCGGGATCGACCACCGTCACGTCCGTGGCGCCGGCCGCCTTGCCGGTGAGGAAGACGGTG
Organism: uncultured Caulobacteraceae bacterium; assembly: GCA_964237305.1. Classification (GTDB taxonomy): domain Bacteria; phylum Pseudomonadota; class Alphaproteobacteria; order Caulobacterales; family Caulobacteraceae; genus JASLDZ01. Next base: position 37,410 of record CAXSHO010000004.1, on the reverse strand, counting down.
CGGCTGTCCACCACCGTCACGTCGGCCACCGCCGGGTTGCCCACCACCACCGAGCCCGCGCGCCCGGCGAGCGCCAGGCGCACGCTGTGGTTCAGCGTGACGTTCAGTTCGCCGGCCCGGGCGCCCGCCCCGACGGCGGTGGCGAGGCCGGCGGCCAGGAGCGGCAGGGCGATGGGGGCGGGGAAGCGCACGGGGCGTCTCGCATGCTGGAAGGGACGGGCCTAGGCGCGCGACCATGGCGTGTGAACGTCAACAATCGGTCAACGGCCCCGAATGCCTGCGGGCGCCTTCCACATGATCTCGTCAAGCATCTTCCGGTCACGAGAACATGGTTTACAGCCGTAAACACTTGCACGAAGAAATCTGTTTCTCGTTTTTACGTCACATTAAGCCCCGGTCGTCATGGTGTCCTGGTGTTCGGGGACGAGAGGGCGGAACGGCTCGATCGTCGTTCCACCTTCAACCACCAAGGAGAGACCTACCATGACCCAGTTCTTCAATCGCTTCGCCAAGGACGAGTCGGGCGCCACGGCCATCGAATACGGCCTGATCGCCGCGCTGATCGCCGTCGTGATCATCACCGCCGTGACCACGCTCGGCACCAACCTGTCCGCGCAGTTCACGAACATCGCCGGGAAGGTCAAGTAAGGTCCTCGGACGCGGACACGAAGCTCGGGACCGTCGCTGAACGCGGCGGTCCTCCTTCAAGGCCGCGGCGCCGCAAGCGCCGCGGCCTTTCTCGTCTCTCCCGCTGGAGGAGCCATGATCGTGAGATCCCACGTGGTGCGCTTCCTGCGCGACGAGCGGGGCGCCACGGCCATCGAGTACGGGCTGATCGCCGCCCTCCTGTCGATCGTCGTCGTCGCCGCCATGACCTTCGCGGGGCAGACGATCTACGCGCAGTTCGACAAGATCGGGGCCGCGCTGAAGTAGCCCCGGCGCCGGCGCCTTTTTCTTAACACCGCGCCCGCCACCCTGCGCCGGACCTTCCTGCGCCGGACGCCTCACCCATGCCCACCGCCCTGCCGCTCGCCGCCGTCGCCGTGTTCCCCGTGCTCGTGGTCCTGGCCGCGCTGAAGGACGCCACGAGCTTCACCATCCCCAACCGGCTGACGATCGCCATCGCGGCGCTGTTCGTCCCCGCGGCCCTGTTGTCCGCCCTTTCGCCCGCCGCCTGGCTGGCGGCGGCGGGCTGCGGGGCGGGGGCGCTGGTCATCGGCATGGCCATGTTCGCCTTCGGCTGGGTGGGGGGAGGCGACGCCAAGCTGTTCGCCGCCTGCGGCCTGTGGGTCGGCGCCTCGGCCGCCGCGCCCTTTCTCCTGTGGACGGGCCTGGCGGGCGGCGCCCTGGCCGTCGCCCTCCTGCTGGGGCGCAACGCCGCCGCGTGGTATCCCGGCATGGGGCCGTCCTGGATGCGCCGGCTCCTCACCAAGGGCGAGGGCGTGCCCTACGGGGTGGCCATCGCCGCGGGCGCCCTGATCGCCTTTCCCGCAAGCCCGGTGATGCGCGCCCTGGGGGCGTGAGCGGCTTAGGCGGCCGTTAACATCCGACGCCCACAGTCATGACCGAACATGTTTAACGGCGCCCGACCGCGGGCGCGTGCCGGGAGCAGCCGATGGGCCGGGTCCGCCTGATCCTGATCAGCCTGGTGGCGCTGGTGGTGGCGCTGGGCGCCGCCTTCGTGGCGCGCGGACTGGCGACGCCCCGCACGCCCAAGACCGTGATCGTGCAGGCCGCGCCGCCGCCGCGGCCCACCGTGCGGGTGCTCACCGCCAAGCGCGACCTGGGCGTGGGCGACCGGCTCGACGAGGGCATGGTGGGTTGGCGCGACTGGCCGGCGGACGGCCTCAGCCCCAACTACATCACCGACGGCGCCGCCGCCGCCGCCGCGCCGACCGACGCCACGGGCAAGGCCGCCGCCGCCGCCGGCGGTGCGGCGGACGCGGCGAAGAAGGTCATGGGCGTCGGCGACGCCGGCATGGCCGCCTGGATCGGCGCCACCGTCCGCGAGCCCCTGTCCTCCGGCGAGCCCGTCACCGCGCGCAAGGTGGTGCGGGCGGGTGCGGGCGGCGTGATGGCCGTGACCTTGCAGCCCGGCATGCGCGCCATGAGCGTGCCCCTCTCCGTGGACAACGCGGCGGGCGGCTTCATCCTGCCGGGCGACCATGTGGACGTGGTGCAGATCAGGAAGACGGCCGACCGGGTCGCCTCCTCCACCGTCATGCGCAACGTCCGGGTGCTGGCCATCGACCAGAACACCCGCGCCGACGCCAAGGCCTCCACGCAGGTGGGCACCTCCGCCACCCTCGAGCTCGCGCCCGAGCAGGCGGAGGACATGGTGCTGGCGCGCGCCCAGGGCGACCTGACGCTGGTGCTCCGCTCCTACGCCGACGCGGCGGGCCCCGCCCGCACCGGCGAGATGTCGCGGGCCGCGCAGGACCAGCAGGTCGTGCGGGTGTTCCGCAACGGCGAGGAGACGCAGGTGAAGGTCACCCGATGAGCCGCCTCTCCCTCTGCGCGCTGGCGCTCCTGGCCGCCGCGGCCCCCGCCGTGGCCGAGCCCGAGCTGGCGGGCTCCCCGTTCCCGCGCTCGGCGCTGGCGCCCTCGCCCTACTCGCGCGGGGTGAAGTCGTCCTCCTCGCCCGTCCCGGCGCCCTGCCTCGGCCCGTGCGCCACGGCGTCCGGCTACGGCGTGGCGCCGCCGACGGTGGGCTACGCCCCGGTGGACGCCGGCTACGGCTCGCCGGCGGCCATGCCCGACGCGCCGCGCGCGGTGCGGGTGGGCGTGGGCGACGGCGCCACGCAGATGATGACCCTGCCCCGCGGCAAGTCGGCGGTGGTCGACCTGCCCGTCGAGGCGCGCGACGTGATGGTGACCGACCCCAAGGTGGCCGACGTGGTGCTCTCCACGCCCCGGCGCATCTACGTGACGGGCGTCGCCTCCGGCCAGACGGACGCCACCTTCGTCGACGGCGTGGGCCGGCGCATCCTCCACCTGGATCGAGTCGGCGAAGGCCAGGAACCCGCCCGGCT
>CAXSHO010000004.1:28575-34368 GCA_964237305.1 uncultured Caulobacteraceae bacterium | reverse complement strand
CACCTGGACATCCGCGTGGACCAGGACTGGACGGCCGCCTCCGACACGCTGGCCAAGATGATGCCCGGCACGAAGCTGCAGGTGCACGCGGCCAACAACAACCTGATCCTCACGGGCGAGGCGGCGAGCGCGGGCGAGGCCGACCGGGCGTTGAGGCTGGTGGGCTCGTTCGTGGCCAAGCCCGAGCAGATCGTGAACCTCGTCACCATCACCGGCGGTGACCAGGTGATGCTCAAGGTGAAGATCGTGGAGGTGAACCGCTCCATCATCAAGCAGCTGGGCTTCAACCTCAACGCCATCACCGGCCAGCTCGGCATGCCGCAGTACGCCTTCACCAAGGCGCCCACCTACGGCGTGAACGGCTCCTACCTGGGCGGAGCCAGCGGCGGCTACGCGCTGAACACCACGAGCCAGCCGGTGTCGGGCTATCCGGGCTTCTCCAGCATCCCCGGCTTCGCCCAGGCCGCGGGGCTGCTCAGCGGGGCCACGTCCGTCGGCATCCCGGTGGCGAGCATCGGGCAGTACATCTCGTCGTTCCTGACGGGCCTCGGCAAGACGCTGACGCCCGCGCAGAGCACCTACGCCTCCAACTACGTGAGCGCCCTCCTGGCGAACACCTCCACGCAGATCACGCCCAACGTCCTGGTCGACGGGGTGCCGACCGCTGGGGCGCCCTTCACCGCGACGGCGTCGCTGGTGGGGATCAACGCCGGCAACATCGGCGCGCTGGAAAGGGATTTCGTCAACGGGACCGGCTCGCTGACGGGTGACCAGCGTCTGTTCCTGCAGGCGTTCAACGACAAGCTGGCGCAGAGCTACAACGCCTCGGCGCTCTACAGCGCGCAGGCTGGGAGCGACTCCACCTTCGTCGACCGCTCCAACCCCGCCAACGTGGTGCAGAACGGCCGGGCGGGATCCACCGGGCTGAACCAGGCGCAGGCGCTGGTGCAGGCGTTCGAGCGCGTCGGGCTGATCCGCACCCTGGCCGAGCCGACGCTGACGGTGGTCTCCGGCGAGAGCGGTCGGTTCCTGGTGGGCGGCGAGTTCCCCGTGCCCGTGTCGCAGGACGTCACCGGCCGGGTCAGCATCGAGTACAAGCCCTACGGCGTCGGCCTGGGCTACACGCCGGTGGTGCTCTCCGACGGGCGCATCTCGCTGAAGCTCTCCACGGAGGTGTCCGAGCTCTCCAGCGTCGGCTCCTTCACCTTGAGCGCCGGCTCCTCCAGCTCGCTGGTTGTGCCCGGCCTGAACGTGCGCCGGGTGGAGGACACGATCGAGCTGCCCTCCGGCGGCTCCATGATGATCGCGGGCCTGCTCTCCTCCCAGAGCAAGCAGACGCTCGACAACCTCCCGGGGCTGGGACAGATCCCCATCGTCGGCACCCTGCTCCGCTCCCGCGACTTCCAGAGCAACGAGACCGAGCTCGTCATCATCGTCACGCCGTTCCTCGCCAAGGCGGCCAGGCCGGGCGAGCTGACGACGCCGGCGGACGGCCTCAGGATCGCGGGCGACATCGAGACCAACCTCCTCGGCCGGCTCAACACGGGCTTCGGCAAGCCCGCCGCCGCCGCCGCCGGCCAGACCTATCAGGGACCGTTCGGCCATGTCATCGATTGAGCGCCGCCCCCTCCGCGCCGCCGCCGCCCTCCTGCTCGCCGCGAGCCTGGCGACGGTCCTCGCCGGCTGCGCCACCGGCGGCGACGGCCCGTCCGCCCAAGCGGCCAAGGCTCCGCCCGCGCCGACCCCGCTCGACCAGTACCCGCTGAAGGCGGTGGAGGCGCCCGAGCGGCTGCAGCTGGCCGTCCACGCCGACGGCGCGCTCTCGCCCGCGCAGGAGGACGCCCTCGCGCGCTTCGCGGCGGAGTGGCGCGAGGCGGGCGGCGAGTCGCCCTTCGTCATCGAGACGCCCGTGAACAGCCAGGAGGCGGGCGACCCGGTCGCGCAGGCGCACCGCGTCTTCGCCCGCCTGGGCGCGCTGGGCGCCGCGCCCGACGGCGTGCGCCTGGCGAGCTACGACGCCGGGGGGGCTGCGGGCGCGCCGCTGGTGGTGCGCTACGACCGGCTGGCCGCCGCCACCACCGACTGCGCCGGGCGGTGGGACAACCTCGTCGCCACCCGCGACAACGCCGTCAGCAAGCACTTCGGCTGCGCCATGAGCAACAACATGGCCGCCATGATCGCCGACCCGCGGGACCTCGTGCGGGCGCGCGCCATGACCCCGGCCGACTCCGGCCGCCGCGCGGTCGTGCTCGACAAGTACCGCCAGGGCCAGATCACCTCCTCCGCCAAGGACGATCAGGCCCAGGGCGTCGTCTCCCAGACGTCGAGGTGACATGACCGCCACATCGCCCCTGACCCCCCGCGACGACGACGACTTCCAGTCGTCGGGCTTCGAGGCCGACGACGACTTCGCCTCGTTCGACGCCCCGCTCGCGGTCGCCGACCCCGAGCTGGAGGTGCCGGACGTCTTCGCCGACGGCGCCGTCGACGGCCCGGACACCGACCCGTTCGCCGGCCTCTCCCCCGCGCCCGCCGACGCCGCGCTGCCGGACGACGAGCCGACCTCCGAGGCCTCCGCCGCCAGCTTCAACCCCGTCGGCGCGCTCATCGCGCACGCGGAGAGCGCGCTGGGCGACAGCCCGGTGCCGCGCATCGGCATCCACCTGTTCGCCCAGCGGCCGGACACCGCGGCGGTGGCGGAGAAGGCGGCGGGCGACCGCCGGCTCGCCCGCGCCACCACCGTGGTGCGCCCGGGCGGGCTCGCCGAGGCGCTGGACCTCTACCGCTCCACGCCCACGCCCTCGCTCGTCATCGTGGAGAGCCAGGAGCCCGCCGACACGCTCCTGGCCGGGCTCGACCGGCTGGCGGAGGTCTGCGACCCGGGCACCAAGGTCGTGGTGATCGGCTCGGCCAACGACATCGGCCTGTATCGCGAGCTGATGCGGCGCGGGGTGAGCGAGTACCTCGTCCCTCCGCTGAACCCGCTGCAGCTGATCCGCACCATCGCCGGGCTGTACGCCGACCCCGCGACGCCCTTCGTGGGCCGCACGCTGGCCTTCGTGGGGACCAAGGGCGGCGTGGGCTCCTCCACGCTCGCGCACAACTTCGCCTGGGCGCTGTCCGAGCACGTGCAGGCGGCCACCTGCATCATCGATTACGACCTTCCCTTCGGCACCGCCGCGCTCGACTTCAACCAGGAGCCCCTGCAGGGCATCGCGGACGCGCTCTCCCAGCCCGACCGGCTGGACCCCGTCCTCATGGAGCGCATGACGGCGCGCTGCACCGACCGGCTGTCGCTGTTCGCCGCCCCCGCGACGCTGGACGACGACTTCGACATCCCCGCCGCCGCCTATGAGGAGGTGAGCGGCAAGATCCGCTCCACCGCGCCCTACGTGGTCATGGACCTGCCGCACCTCTGGTCGGGCTGGATGCGCCACACCCTGCTGTCGGCGGACGACGTCGTGGTGGTCGCGTCGCCCGACCTGGCCTCGCTCCGCAACGGCAAGAACCTGTTCGACATGATCCGGCGCGGGCGCTCCAACGACGCCCCGCCGCACCTCGTGCTGAACCAGGTGGGCCTGCCCGGCCGCCCGGAGATACCCGTCAAGGAGTTCGCCAAGGCGCTGGGGCTCGAGCCCGAACTCGTCCTGCCCTTCGACGCCAAGCTGTTCGGCGGGGCCGCCAACAACGGGCAGATGATCTGGGAGGTCAACGCCAAGGCCAAGGCGGCCGAGGGGCTGATGGCCTTCGCCCAGGCCCTGAGCCGTCGCGAGGCCCCTTCCGCCAAGCCCAAGGGGCTGCTCGACCGCCTCCTGGCGCGCGGCTGAGCCGGAGCTGACGCCGTGTTCGGCAAGCGCAGCGCCACCGCCACGGCCCCCGCGCCGCTCCAACCGCCGCCGCCCGCCGCGGCCGACGGCGGCGAGATCGCCACGCGTCCGCAGCGGCTGGACGTCAAGCCCAAGCACGACCCCGAAGCGCCGGAGGCCGCCCGCGCCACGGCGGTGGCCAAGGCTTCGGAAGGGCCGCGCAACACCAAGGGGCTGGAGCAGCTGCGCGCCAACATAGACGGCTCCGGCGTCCCCAAGGGCCCGGTCACCGAGATCGTCCGCGAGCAGTCGGACTACTACCACGCCACCAAGACGACGATCTACACCGCGCTCCTCAACACTATAGACCTGAGCCAGCTCGCCACGCTGGACGCCAAGACCGCCGCCGACGAGATCCGCGACATCGTCGCCGAGCTTGTGGCGATCAAGAACGTCTCGATGTCCTCCTCCGAACAGGACCACCTGGTCCAGGACATCATCAACGACGTCCTGGGCTACGGGCCGCTGGAGCCGCTCCTGGCGCGCGACGACATCGCCGACATCATGGTCAACGGGGCCGGCCGCGTGTTCATCGAGGTGAACGGCAAGGTCCAGCTGACCAACGTGCGCTTCCGCGACAACACGCAGCTGATGAACATCTGCCAGCGCATAGTCAGCCAGGTGGGCCGGCGCGTGGACGAGAGCTCGCCCATCTGCGACGCGCGCCTGCCCGACGGCAGCCGCGTCAACGTGATCGCCCCGCCGCTGGCCATCGACGGCCCCACGCTGACGATCCGCAAGTTCAAGAAAGACAAGCTCACGATGAAGAACCTGGTGGAGTGGAACTCCATCAGCCCGGAGGGGGCCCGCGTGCTCGGCGTGATCGGGGCCTCGCGCTGCAACGTCCTGATCTCCGGCGGCACGGGCTCGGGCAAGACGACGCTCTTGAACACCATGACCGCCTTCATCGACCCCACCGAGCGCGTGGTCACCTGCGAGGACGCCGCCGAGCTCCAGTTGCAGCAGCCCCACGTGGTGCGGCTGGAGACCCGCCCGCCCAACCTGGAGGGCCAGGGCACCATCACCATGCGCGACCTCGTCAAGAACTGCCTGCGCATGCGGCCCGAGCGGATCATCGTCGGCGAGGTGCGCGGGCCGGAGGCGTTCGACCTCCTCCAGGCGATGAACACCGGCCACGACGGCAGCATGGGCACGCTGCACGCCAACAGCCCGCGCGAGGCCATGAGCCGCGTGGAGTCCATGATCACCATGGGCGGCTACGGCCTGCCGTCCAAGACCATCCGCGAGATGATCGTGGGCTCCATCGACGTGATCATCCAGGCCGCGCGCCTGCGCGACGGCTCGCGCCGGATCACCCACATCACGGAGGTGGTGGGGCTGGAGGGCGACGTGATCGTGACGCAGGACCTGTTCGTCTACGAGATCACCGGCGAGGACGAGAAGGGCAACGTGGCGGGCCGCCACCGCTCCACCGGCATCGCCCGCCCGCGCTTCTGGGACCGCGCCCGCTACTACGGCCTGGACCGCGACCTGGCCGAAGCGCTGGACGCGGCGGAGTAGGGGCGGGTGGGCGACCTCCTCTTCGTCGTCGTGGCCGTCGCGGGCTTCCTGGCGGTGGCGGGCCTGGGGCTCGCCTTCGCGGGGGGCGGGGGGCGGCAGGTCAGCGGCCGCACCTCCAAGCGCATGGCCGCGGTCACCTCGTCGGGCCGGGAGGCCGCGCGCGCGGGCCCCCGGTCGTCGCAGGAGGTGGCCGGCGCGCGCCGCAAGCAGATCCTGGAGAACCTCAAGGCGATCGAGCGGCAGGAGCGCAAGGCCAAGCTCACCCTGGCCGCCCGGCTCCAGCAGGCGGGGCTGTCCATCTCCACCCGCACCTTCTGGACCGTCAGCCTCGTGGTGGGGCTCGGCTGCGGCGCCGTCGTCGGCGCCGCGCTGAAGAGCCCCGTCCTGTCGCTCGGGGCGGCGTTCG
>CAXSHO010000004.1:12954-28565 GCA_964237305.1 uncultured Caulobacteraceae bacterium | reverse complement strand
GACGTCGCCACCACCACGTCGACCCTGGACGACATGAAGTCGGCCTGGGCCTGCCGCGCTGGGTGGTGGGCTTCCTGTCGAAGGGGCGCACCAAGAAGTTCACGGAGGAGTTCCCCAACGCGGTCGACGTGATCGTGCGCGGCATCAAGTCGGGCCTGCCGATCCACGACTGCCTCAAGGTGATCGCCAGCGAGAGCCCGCCGCCCCTGGCCGGCGAGTTCAAGCGCCTGGTCGAAGGCCTGGGCATGGGGCAGGACCTCTCGAGCGCGCTGGACAAGATGTACGCACGCATGCCGACGTCCGAGGTGAAGTTCTTCGCCATCGTCATGGCCATCCAGCAGAAGACCGGCGGCAACCTGGCCGAGGCGCTGGGCAACCTCTCCACCGTGCTGCGCGCCCGCAAGTTGATGGTCGAGAAGATCAAGGCGCTGTCGGGCGAAGCGGTGGCCTCCGCAGCCATCATCGCCTGCCTGCCGCCCGGCATCATCGTGATCGTGAATCTGGTGCAGCCGGCCTACATGGTGCCGATGTTCGCCGATCCGCGCGGCCACATCGCCCTGGCCGTGGGCGCGGGGCTGATGTCGCTCGGAGTGTTCATCATGCGCCGCATGATCAACTTCAAGTTCTGACCGATGGAAGGCCTGATCAAGCTCCTGTCGGACCCGGCCAACATCGCCGCGGCGTTCGTGGCGGTGGCGGTCTTCTCCACCTGCGTCACGCTCCTGGCCCCCGCCTTCAAGGGCGACAAGCTGGACGCGCGCATGAAGTCGGTGGCCAACCGCCGCGAGGAGCTCCGTAAGGCCAGCCGCGCCGCCATCGCGAGGGGCGGCGAGGGGGCCGCGCTGCGCCGCACCGACGAGAGCTTCTACAAGCGCGTGGTCGAGCGGCTGCAGCTGTCCAAGCTCCTGGAGGACCCCAAGGTCGTCGAACGGCTGATGCAGGCGGGCCACCGCGGTCCCCGGCCGGTGTCGACCTTCTACTTCTTCCGGTTCGTGACGCCGTTCGTGTTCGCCGCGGGCGTCGGCTTCTACCTCAACGTCGTGAACCACATGGGCCTGCCGCCGATGACGCGCGCCTGCGCCGTCTTCGTGGGCTTCGCCGCCGGGTTCTACGCCCCCAACATCTACCTTCAGAACAAGATCACCCAGCGCCGCACCTCCATCGTGCAGGCCTTTCCCGACGCGCTGGACCTTCTCCTCATCTGCGTGGAGGCCGGCATGTCCATCGAGGCCGCCATCCAGAAGGTGGCGGGCGAGGTGGGCGGCCAGTCCATCGAGCTGGCGGAGGAGCTGAGCCTCCTGGTGGCCGAGCTGTCCTACCTGCCCGAGCGGCGCCAAGCCTATGACGGCCTCGCCAAGCGCACCAACCATCCGGGCATCAAGGGCGTGGCCGTGGCCATGATCCAGGCCGAGCGCTACGGCACCCCGCTGGGCGGGGCGCTGCGCGTCATGGCCAAGGAGAACCGCGACCTGCGCCTGGCGGCGGCGGAGAAGAAGGCGGCGCAGCTTCCGGCCAAGCTGACGGTGCCGATGATCCTGTTCTTCCTGCCGGTGATCTTCATCGTCATCGGCGCGCCGTCCTGCATCCGCATCATGGACATGATGGGCAAGAAGCCGGCGGCGAGCTCCCACTAGGCCGCCGCTCTTCGCCGTCCCTCTACAGGATGGGCGGCGGCGATCAGCGCAGGGGGCGGGCCGCGCCCGAGCGCAGGTAGGCGACGTTGGCGTCGGCCAGCTCGGGCGGCAGGTCGCGGCGGATCAGCGCCTCCGCCTCGTCCACCCGGCCACCCAGCCCGAGGATGAGCGCCAGGTTCTGCCGCTCGCGTGCGCCGGAGCCGGGCTGCGACACCGCCCGGCGCAGCAGCGCCTCCGCCCCGAGGCGATCGCCGCCCGCCGCGTCGAGGAGCGCCAGGTTGCACAGGACCGCCGGATTGTCGGGCGAGAGCTGGAGCGCCCTGGCGTACTCCAAGCGCGCGTCGGCGGTCCGCTTGACCTGCTCCATGGCCACGCCGAGCAGCGAGTGCGGGCGCCAGTCCCGGGGGGCCGCGGCCGCGGCGCGGGTGAGCGGCTCGACGGCGTAGAAGCCTTGCAGCGCACCGATCTTCGCGCGCCCGGCCTCCAGCAGCGCCTCCAGGTGGTCGGGGTGCGCCGCCAGCACGCGCGCCACCGCCTCGCCCGCCTCGTCGAAGCGGCCGAGCGCGCGCAGGGCCGACGACAGGTGCACCGCGGCGTCCGCGTCGGCGGGATCGCTGTTCGACTCGTTGGCCCAGAAGGCGGCCCGCGCCAGGGGGTCGAGCCGTTCCACGACGATGCGCTGCTCGGCGGTGGCCCTCGCCCGAGGCGCGGCCTTGGCGGCGTCGGACGCGGTCGCCGTCGCGGAGGTGGTGGCGGGCTTGCGGCCGCCGAACAGGCCCCGCGCCTCGGCGGGGGCCGCGGCCAGGAGGGGGAGGAGCGCCACGGTCGCGGCGAGGGGGAGGGTTCGACGCATGGGGCGAGGTCCGCGGGAGGGGGGCTGCGGCAGCCTCGCGCGGTCGCCTCAAGGAAGCGTTAAGCATGTCGGGCGCTCCGGTGGGGCGTCGACCCCTGAGGGAACCCGCGTGCCCGATCGTCCGCTGGAGAGCCTGACCGCCGAACCCGGCCCCGCGACCCCCGTGCGCTTCGTCGCGGAGGCGCCCGCCGGCCCGGGCGCCGAGCCGGCCGCCTTTCGCGGGCAGGCCGGCCGGGTCCACCACGTCGCCACGGGCGATGGCGGGCCCTGCACGCTCGTCGGCCTGGGCGGGGCGCCCGCGACCGCGGCCTCCCTGTTCGCCGCCGTGCGGGCCCTGCCGGCGCGGCTCGGGCCGGGCGCCTGGCGGCTGGAGGCGGCGGACGGGCTGGACGAGGCGCAGACCGCGCTCGCCTGGGCGCTCGGCGCGCACGCCTTCGAGCGGTACAAGGGGCCGCCCGCCGCCCGGCCCGTGCTCCGGGTCGCGGACGGGGTCCTCGCGGCGGCGGCGCCCGTCGCCCGCGCCGCGCAGCTGGCCCGCGACATGGTGGACACCCCCGCCAACGACATGGGTCCTGCGGAGATCGAGGCCGCCGCCCGCGTCGTCGCGGAGGCGGGCGGGGCCGTCCTGGAGGCGACGGTGGGCGAGGCCCTGCTCGACGCCGGCCACCCCGCGATCCACGCCGTCGGCCGCGCCGCCGCCCCGCACCGCGCGCTGCGGATGATCGAGATCAGCTGGGAGGGCGCGGCCGACGGTCCGCGGCTGGTGATCGTCGGCAAGGGCGTGGCGTTCGACACCGGCGGGCTCGACATCAAGCCGTCCTCCGGCATGAGGCTGATGAAGAAGGACATGGGCGGCGCGGCCCACGCCCTGGCGCTGGGGCGGCTCGTCATGGAGCGGCGGCTGCCCGTGCGGCTGACCGTGCTGATCCCGGCGGTGGAGAACGCGATCTCCGCCGACGCCATGCGCCCCGGCGACGTGCTGGCCACCCGGGCGGGCCGCTTCGTGGAGGTGGGCAACACCGACGCCGAGGGCCGGCTGATCCTGGCCGACGCGCTCACACGCGCTGGCGAGCTTCAGCCGGACCTCACCATCGACCTCGCCACGCTCACGGGCGCTGCGCGGGTGGCGCTCGGCCCGCAGGTGGTCCCCTTCTACACCGCCGACGACCTGCTCGCGGGCGAGCTGGCCGCCGCCGCCGGCGCCGTGCACGATCCCCTGTGGCGCATGCCTTTGTGGGCCGGCTACGAGGACGCGCTGGAATCGGACGTGGCGCACCTGAAGAACGACCCCGACCCGTGGGCGCAGGCCGGCTCGGTCACCGCCGCGCTGTTCCTCCAGCGCTTCGCGCCGACCACCGGCGCCTGGGTGCACTTCGACATCTTCGCTTGGAACCCGCGCGCCCGCCCCGGCTGGCCCGTGGGCGCGGAGGCTCAGGCGATCCGCGCGCTCGACCACCTGCTCGTGCGCCGCTACGGGGCGGCGTGATGGACGCCCGCACGCTCCTGGTGCTCGACGGTGTCGCCGACGCCCGGCTGGAGGTGGTGGTCGCCGCCGACCGCTACGCCGAGACGTCGCCGATGCAGGCCTGCGCTCCCGTCGCCGCCGTGCGCCGCGCGCCCGAGCCCGAGGCGACGCAGCTCGACCAGCTCCTGTTCGGCGAGGCCTTCGACGTGCTGGAGGAGCGCCTGGGCTGGGCGTTCGGCCGCGCCCGGCGCGACGGCTACGTCGGCTGGGTGGATGCGGAGGCGCTGTCCGCCCCGGTGCTCACCCCCACGCACCGGGTGGCCGCGCTGCGCGCGCACGCCTTCTGCGAGCCGGACATCAAGTCCGCCCCCGCGGCGCTCGTCTCGATGAACGCGCTCGTGACGGTGGAGGCGCGGGAGGGCCGGTTCGCGCGCTGCGCCCGCAGCGGCTGGATCGTCGCCTCGCAGCTGGCGGGTGTCGGCGAGGGCTTCGCGCGCGATCCGGTGGAGGTGGCGGCCCGCTTCGTCGGCGCCCCCTACCTGTGGGGAGGGCGGGAGAGCCTGGGGCTGGACTGTTCAGGCCTGGTGCAGGCCGCCCTGCACGCCTGCGGGCGCGCCTGCCCGCGCGACAGCGACCAGCAGCGCACCCTCGGCCTCGCCGTCGCGCCGGAGGCGGCCGCCCGGGGCGACCTCCTGTTCTGGCCCGGCCATGTGGGGATGGTCAGCGCCCCCGACCGCCTGCTGCACGCCAACGCCCACTGGATGGCGGTGGTGGAGGAGCCCCTGTCCGACGCCCTGGCCCGCATGGGGCCGGCGGAGGCCGCGCGGCGGCCTACCGCTTCGGCTTAGGCGCCTTGGACGTCGGCTCGGCGGGGGATGACCCGCCGGGGTTGGTCGTCCTGACCTCCGACGGGGCGGCTGCGGCCCCCGAGGCCGGAGTGACCCCGCTCGCCGAGCTCGTGGTGTCGTTCGCCGGCGCCGCGCCGTCCACCGCCACGGGCGCGTTCGCCGCCGCGCCCGCCGCCGCCGGCACGGTCGTGCCCGCGTCCGGCGCGGGTGCGGAGCCCGCCGCACCCGCAGGGGCCGCGCCCACCGCACGGCTGGGATCGGGCGCGGGGACGGGCAGGGTGCCGCCCTGCGTCTTCAGCCAGGCGATGATGTTGATCCGGTCCTCGCGCTTCTTGAGGCCCACGAAGCTCATCTTGGTGCCGCCGACGTAGGCCTGCGGCCCGGCCAGGAACTTGTAGAGCTCGTCATAGCTCCAGACCGGCGCCTTCTCGCCCTCCGCGGTCATGCCCGCGGAGTAGGCGAACCCCGGGTGGCTGGCGGGCTTGCGGCCCTCCACGCCGTAGAGGTTGGGGCCGGTGAGGTTGGGCCCGCCCGACGCGAAGTTGTGGCAGGACTGGCACTTGCCGGAGATGGTGGCGCCCGCGCCCACGTCGGCGCTGGCCAGCACCGTGCCCCAGTCGGGCAGCGTGTCCGCCGCCTCCGCCCCGGCGCCCTCGGCCGCCTGCTCCTGCACCGCCACCGCGTAGCCCGGCTTGGCGGCGGGCTTGGTGGCGAACGCCATCTCCGCCCCCTGCCGCAGCAGCAGGATGGCGAGGCCGGTGCCGAGCACGGCGCCGAACAGCTTGTTCCACTTCAGTTCGTCGTGCATGTCCGCCCGGGAGTCCGTCGCCGTGGTGTCGTTTTACGAAGCGCGCGGCTCCGCAGGCGGTTGCCGCCGCCGGGCGCGTGATTGGCACGCCGCCGCGGTGTAGGCAACCGGAGGTCGGCCCTGCGCCGACCCGGAGGCCGCACCCTGTCCCCCCTCGTGATCCTGCCCACCCGCCTGGCCGCCACGCGCCTGCTCGGCAAGCCGCTGGCGATGATCGGCGACGCCCCGATGATCGTCCACGCCTGGCGCTCGGCGGTGGCCGCCGACGTGGGTCCCGTGGCGGTGGCGGCGGGCGACGCGGAGATCGTGGAGGTGGTGGAGCGGGCGGGGGGCCGCGCCGTGCTCACCGACCCGGCGCTGCCGTCGGGCGCCGACCGCGTCCGCGCCGCGCTCGACGCGCTGGACCCGGACGGACGCCACGACGCGGTGATCAACCTGCAGGGCGACATGCCGTTCGTGACGCCCGGGCCGCTGCGCGCCTGCGCCCGCCTCCTGGCGGAGGAGCCCGGCTGCGACATCGCCACCGCCGTGGCCCCGGGCGACGCGGCGGACGCGGCGAACCCCGACGTGGTCAAGGCGGTGCTGGAGCGCGCGCCGGGGAAAGGCCTCGCCGCCGTGCCCGCGCTCGACTTCACCCGCGCCGCCCCCGCCGGAGCCGTATGGCGCCACCTTGGGCTCTACGGCTACCGCCGGGCGGCGCTCCACCGCTTCTGCGACGCGCCCCCGTCCGAGCGCGAGACGGCGGAGAAGCTGGAGCAGCTGCGGGCGTACGCGCTCGGTCTGTCGATCTGGGCCGCCCGGGTGGAGACGGCGCCGATCTCGGTGGACACGCCGGCCGACCTCGCGGCCGCCCGCGCCTGGTGGGCGGCGCAATCGGCGTGAGTCCTCCCCCGGCACGGGAGAGGGGAACCGCGCAAAGCGTGGTGGTGGGGGCGACGCTGTGTGTGAGGCGTCGCGCGACCCCCTCCGTCGGCTACGCCGCCACCTCCCCCGTACCGGGGGAGGACTACGCCGACGCTTCGCTCCACACGCGCAGCAATTGGCGGGCGATGGCGGTGGGGGGCGGGACGGTGCAGCCGTCCACGGCCTCGTCGGCGCACAGGCGGCGAGCCTCGGCGCGGGTGAACCAGCGCAGCGCTTCGATCTCGCCGGGCTGCGGCCTCTCCGCGCCCTCGGCCACCTCCGCCTCCAGGCCGAGCATCAGGCTGTGCGGGAAGGGCCAGGGCTGGGAGGAGCGGTAGCGGACTGACAGCGCCTCCAGCCCGGCCTCCTCCCGCACCTCGCGCACGCAGGCCTCCTCCAGGGTCTCGCCGGGCTCCACGAAGCCTGCGAGTGCGGAGAACATGCCGGGCGGGAAGCGCGGGCTGCGGCCGAGAAGGCAGCGCTCGCCGCGGACCAGCAGCATGATCGCCACGGGGTCGGTGCGCGGGAAGTGCTCGGCGCCGCAGGCGGGACAGACCCGTTTCCAGCCCGCCTCCGCCACGGCCGTGCGTGCGCCGCAGTTGGCGCAGAAGCGATGGCGCCGCCGCCACTCGAACACCGCCCGCGCCCGCCCCGCGATGGCCGCCTCCGCCGCGGCAAGGGAGGCGATCACCGGCCTGAGCTCTTCGAAGCGGCCGTACTCGGCGAAGGCGGCGGCCGCGGCGACGTCCTCCACGTCCAGCGCGAAGACGGGCGTGTCCTTCCACAGGCCGAGGAAGGCGAGGCGCTCCGCGTCGTTCCCCGCCAGGCGGGCGGGGGCGTAGCCCAGCCGCTCGCCGCCGCCGGGCGCGGGCTCCACCAGCGGGCGGCCGTCGTGCAGCGGCAGGAGCAGCGCTGAGGAGTCGGCGAGCCGGGCGGCGATCCAGGCGGGGTCGGCGCGGTGCTCGCCCGCGCGGTCCAGCGGGTCGCCCGCGAAGGTGTTCTGGAAGCCCTCCAGCGGCACGGCCGGGATCAGCGCCCGCGCGACAGGTTGCCGAACACGCCGCGGAGGAGCTGGCGGCCCACCTGCGTGGCGATCTGGCGGCCCATGCTGGAGCTGGCCGCGCGCATGGCGGAGGTGAGCATGCCCGAGCCCAGCTTCTCCAGCCCCGGCGGGAGCTGGAAGCCCGCGCTGGCGGCCGCCGGGGCTGCGGGGGAGGGTGCGCCCACGGCGGGCGCCTGCGCTTCGGCCGTCTTCTGCTCGGCGCGCTTGTGCAGGAGCTCGAAGGCGCTCTCGCGGTTCACCGCCGCGTCGTAGTCGCCGGCCACGGGGCTTCCCGCCATGACGCGCTGGCGCTCCTCGGGCGTGAGCGGGCCGATGCGGCTGTTGGGCGGGGCCACGCGCGTGCGGCGCACCACGGTGGGGGCGCCCCGCTCGTCCAGCGCGGAGACCAGCGCCTCGCCCACGCCCAGCGCCTGGATCGCCTCGGCGGTGTCGAAGGCGGGGTTGGCGCGGAAGCTGGTGGCCGCCGCCTTGAGCGCGGTCTGCTCGGACGGGGTGTAGGCGCGCAGCGCGTGCTGCACGCGCATGCCCAGCTGCGCCAGCACCGTCTCCGGCACGTCCTGCGGGTTCTGGGTGACGAAGTAGATCCCCACGCCCTTGGAGCGGATCAGCCGCACCACCTGCTCCACCTTCTCCAGGAGCGGCTTGGGCGCGTCGCGGAACAGGAGGTGCGCCTCGTCGAAGAAGAAGACGAGCTTGGGTTTATCCGGGTCGCCCACCTCCGGCAGCTCCTCGAACAGCTCGCTCATCAGCCACAGCAGGAACACGGCGTAGAGGCCGGGGTCGGCCACCAGCTTGTCCGCCGCCAGCACGCTGACGAAGCCGCGGCCGGCCGTGTCGGTGCGCTGGAGGTCGCGCAGCTTCAGCGTCGGCTCGCCGAACAGGTGGTCGCCGCCCGCGGTGCGCAGCTGCAGCAGGCCCCGCTGAATGGCGGCCACGCTGGACGAGGCCACCGCGCCGTACTGCTGGCCGATGGTCTTGCTGTTCTCCGACACGTAGGCGAGCGCCGCCTGCAGGTCGTCCATGTCGAGGAGCAGCAGCCCCTCCTTGTCGCAGACGTGGAAGGCGACGTTCAGCACCCCCGCCTGCACGTCGCTGAGCTGCAGGAGGCGCGACAGCAGCACGGGGCCGAGCTCGCTGATGGTGGCGCGCACGGGGTGGCCCTCGGCGCCGAACAGGTCCCAGAAGATCGCGGGGGCCGCGGCGGGGGCGAGCGTCACCCCCAGCTCCTTTGCGCGGGCGGTGAGCTTGTCGTTGGGCGTGGCGGCGAGGGCGATGCCGGACAGGTCGCCCTTCACGTCGGCGGCGAAGACGGGCACCCCCGCGGCGCTGAACGCCTCGGCCATGCGTTGCAGCGTCACCGTCTTGCCCGTGCCGGTGGCGCCCGCCACCAGCCCGTGGCGGTTCGCGCGGTCGAGCCGCAGGGTCACCGGGCCGTCGTCGGCGACGCCGAGGAGGATCTCGCCCGCGGGGACGTCCATGCGTGTTCGGCTCCTCGAGCTTGGCCCGGCGCGCGGGTTAGCACGCCCGGGCGGACCGGGCGATGCGGCGCCCCGGGATCAGGCGTCGCGCACGCGCATGGCCTCGACGAAGGCGCGGAAGGCGGCGGTCTGCTGGCGGCGGCCGGGCCAGTAGAGGTGGTTGGCGGGCGTGAGCGGGCACCAGGGCTCCAGCACCCGCAGGAGCCGTCCGGCCTCCACGTGCGCGGTCACCTGCGGCTCGGACAGGCAGGCCAGGCCCATCCCGTCCAGCGCGCCCTGCAGCAGGACGTCCACGTCGTTGGACAGGAGCGGCCCGCCCGGCTCCACCGTGAAGCTCCGCCCCTCATGCTCGAAGGCCCAGCGGTGCAGGGCGCCGGAGGAGGTGTAGCGGTAGCCGAGCCGGCGGTGTCGCGGGAGGTCGTCCGGCGTGAGGGGCGTCCCGTGCTCGCGCAGGTAGGCGGGGGAGGCGGCCACCACCACGGGCACGGGGCCGCCGATGCGCACGGCCACCATGTCCTGCTCCAGGCGCTGCTCGTGGCGCACGCCCGCGTCGAAGCGGCCGGCCACGATGTCGGCGAGGCTGTCGTCCACCGCGAGCTCCACGGTGATCTCCGGATTGTCGCGGGTGAAGGCCGCCAGGCGCGGCAGCACGGTGTGCATGGCGGCGGTGCGGTGCGCGCTGATGCGCAGCCGCCCGGCGGGGCGGTCGCGCCCGGCGTTCAGCCCCTCCAGCGCCGCCTCCACCTCGCCCAGCGCGGGCCGCAGCCGCGCCAGGAGCGCCTCCCCCGCCTCCGTGGGGGCGGTGGAGCGGGTGGTGCGGTTCAGCAGGCGCACGCCCAGCCGCGCCTCCAGCGAGCGCAGCGAATGGCTCAGCGCCGACGGCGAGACGCCCAGGCGCGCGGCGGCGCGGGTGAAGCTCCGCTCCTCCGCCACCGCTGCGAAGGCGGCCAGCTCCGACCAGTCGCGTCCGCGCATTACTGAGTCCCGCTCACACGCCCTTTGCGCTGCCCGGGCCTAATCGCCTGCGGCCTCCGCGTCCATCTGCACGGCGCAGCTTGGAAGGACGACGCCATGGACATGACCGATCACCGCACGCTGGGCCGCTCCGGCCTGGCCGTCAGCCCGCTGGCGCTGGGAACGATGACCTTCGGGGCGGAGCGCTGGGGCTCGGGCGAGGGCGGCTCGCGCGCGGTGTTCGACGCCTATGTGGAGGCCGGCGGAAACTTCGTCGACACCGCCGACGTCTACTCCGGCGGCCGCAGCGAGGAGATGCTGGGCGCCTTCGTCGCCGACGCCGGGCTGCGCGACCGGCTGGTGATCGCCACCAAGTCCGGCTTCCCCACCGGACGCGGGCGCCCCCACGCGGGCGGGAACGGGGCCAAGCACGTCCGTGCGGCGCTGGACGGCTCGCTGAAGCGGCTGCGCACCGACCACGTCGACCTCTACTGGATCCACGTGTGGGACCGGACCACGCCCGCCGAGGAGGTGCTGGAGACGCTGGTCGCCGCCGTGCGCGCGGGCAAGATCCTGCACTACGGCTTCTCCAACTGCCCCGCCTGGTACGTGGCGAAGGTCGCCACGCTCGCCGCGGCGCACGGCCTGCCGGCGCCGATCGGGCTGCAGCACCACTACTCGCTCATCGACCGCGGCGTGGAGTTGGAGCTCATCCCCGCCGGGCGTGAGCTCGGGCTGGGGATGGCGCCCTGGAGCCCCCTGGCCGCCGGCCTCCTCACCGGCAAGTACGGCCGTGACATGCTCAGCCACGCCGACCGCGCCACGGGGCTGCCCGACAAGGGCGCGGAGGAGAGCGCAGCGGAGAGCGACGGCCGGTTGAACGGCGATAACCCGTTCGGCGGCATGCTCTTCACCGAGCGCAATTTCGGCGTGGTGGACGTGGTGCGGGCGGTGGCCGAGGAGGCCGGCCGCTCCATGGCCGAGGTGGCGCTGGCCTGGACGGTGCGGCGGCCCGGCGTCTCCTCCGTCCTGATCGGCGCCAGCCGCGCGGAGCAGGTGCGGGAGAAAGTCGCCGCCCTCGACCTCGTGCTGAACGACGACCAGCAGGCGCGGCTGGACGCCGTCAGCGCCCCGCCGCCCATCAACCCCTACTTCATCTTCGGCATGCCCACGGCCGGGATCCTGGGGGCGAAGGTGGAGGCCTGGCCCGCGCGTTGACAGCGGCGCCGCCCGGGCCGCTACTCGGCCCGACGAACGGTGGGGGCGGACGGCGATGGCGGTGAGAGCGGTGACGGCGGCCCTGGCGGCCGCGGCGATGGCGGTGGGCGCGGCGCGGGCGGCGGTCCCGCCCGCCGATCCGCGCTTCGGCGACGGCGGCGTCTCGGCCTTCTACACGTGGAACGGGCCGGTCCCCACCTCGCCGGGCAAGCTCCTGCGCTCCGAGCCCCTGCCCGCCCCCCTGGTGCTGCCCGAGGCGGGTGCGGGCGAGCGCATCCTCTACACCGCCACCGACGGCGTGGCGGGGAGCGGCATCACGGTGGTGTCCGGCGCCTTCTTCACGCCCAAGGGCGCGCCGCCTAGGGGCGGGTGGCCGCTGATCGCCTGGGCGCACGGCACGGTGGGGCTGGCCGACGTGTGCGCCCCCTCCTGGGCCGGGCGCGCCGACCGCGACGTGCGCTACCTCGACACCTGGCTGCACGCGGGTTTCGCGGTGGTGGCCACCGACTACCAGGGCCTGGGGACGCCCGGCCCCCACGCCTACATCGAGACCCGGCCTGAGGCCTACAGCGTGCTGGACAGCGTGCGGGCGGTGCGCGGCCGCGCGGGGGTGTCGCACAAGGTGGTGGTGGTCGGGCAGTCGCAGGGCGCGGGCGCCGCCTTCGTCATGCCGCTCGCGCTGGCCCTGGTCGGCGCCGCCTTCGCCACCGCCGCCCTGGCCGACACCTACGCGCCCGACGTGGACCTGCGCGCCACCGTGGCCACCGGCACGCCGAACGTGAGCCTCGCCACCCTGGCCACCGCCTCCAACAGCTCCACCGACCGGGTGGACCCCACCATCGCCTACGTGGATTACCTGCTCCTCACCGTGCAGCAGACCCGGCCGGAGGTGAAGGCGTCCGACGTGCTCACCGACGCGGCGCTGCCGACCTACGAGCTGGCGCGGACGCAGTGCGTGCAGCCGCTGTTCCAGGCGGTGGTGGACGCCAAGCTCACCCGCGCGGGATCGCTGAAGCTCACCTCGCTGCTGCCCGTGTTCGGCCCGCTGGCGCCCACGCTGGGCTACGCCGGCATGAAGCTGAAGGGCCCGGTGTTCATGGGCGCGGGCGCCGAGGACAAGGACGTGAACCCCGCCGGCCAGCTCGCCCTCGCCAAGGCGGCCTGCGCGGCGGGCTCCACGGTGGAGGCCCACCTGTACGCCGGGCTCGACCATTCGGGCACGGTGAACGGCTCCCTGGCCGACAGCCTGCCCTTCGTGCGCCGCGCGCTCGCCGGTGAGCCGATCGCGCCGCGCTGCGAGCCCACCGCGGAGGCGCCGAAGCCTCCGCCCGGAATGTGACTCATCGCCTGTCATCCCGGTCGGAGCGCAGCGAAGAGCCGGGACCCAGGACAACGCGCGCGACCTGCACTCCTGGATTCCGGATCGGCTTCGCCGTCCGGGATGACAGAGACGCTACATGTCTCCGGCGGGCTCCGCCTCGCCCGTCTCCACGGGCGGATCGACGATGACCACGCCGTCCGCGATCCGCACCTCGGGCACGACCTCGCGCGTGAACGGCAGCAGGCGGCTCGGGCGGCCGTCGCCGGGGTCGAGCTCCAGGATGTCTCCGGCGCCGTGGTTGAGCACGGCCTTAACCCGGCCCAGCGCCTCGCCCGCCGCGGTCTGCGCGGCGAGGCCGATCAGGTCGGCGAGGTAGAATTCGTCCTCATCCGGCGCGGGGAGGGCGTCGCGGGGCACGAACAGGCGCAGGCCCTTCAGCCGCTCGGCCGCGTCGCGGTCGGGAGCCTCCGCCGCCCGCACCACGAGCTCGCCCGGCTTGGGCGAGCGGCCGCCGGTGAGCGTCAGCGCGGGGGCGCCGTCCTCCCGCAGCAGCGTGCGGTAGTTGAGGAGCGCCAGCGGCTCTTCGGTGTAGCTCGTGAGCCTGAGCTCGCCCTTGATCCCGAACGGCCCGGCCACGCGACCCACGAGAATGAGGCGGCTCATCTCCCGTCCCCCATCAATGGGGAACAGCCGGGGAAGGGGGTGGAGCCGGGCGGTCGGAGATGAGGCTGGGAGGCGTCTCCCTGCCCGGTCGGACACGTCGTGCCCTCACCCCCACCCCTGGCCCCTCCCCCGTCGAGGGGGAGGGGAGAAGGCATCAGGACTCGGTCACGTCCGCGGCCGCCGGTTCGGCGGCGGCCTCGGGCGCGTCCGCTTCAGGCGCGGCCTCCGCGACGGGCTCCTCGGCGACGGGTTCCGGCTCGGGCGGCGGGGCGGCGGCGGCCTCGGCGCGGGCCTGCGCCTCCGCCTCGGCGCGGTCGGTTTCGCGCTGGGCGCGCTCGGCGGAGCGCTCCTCGGCCTTCTTGCCGGGCTTGCCCTTTTCCGGGTTGTTGCCGTGCTCCCACTTGGCGAGGCCCTGCGTGGACAGGAAGCGCGCCACGCGGTCGGTGGGCTGGGCGCCCTTGCCGAGCCACTCCTGGATGCGCTCGGTCTTCAGCACGAGGCGCTCCGGGCTGTCCTTCGCCACGAGCGGGTTGTAGCTGCCCACGCGCTCGATGAACTTGCCGTCGCGCGGCGAGTGGCTGTCGGCGATGACGATCTGGTAGTAGGGGCGCTTCTTGGCGCCCCCGCGGGCGAGGCGGATTTTCAGCATAGGTCTTGGTCTTTCTCTTCGGTTCGGTTGATCCGCTCATCCCCGCGAATGCGGGGATCCAGACTTCCTTGTCGACCAGCCGTGCGGACCGGAACAAGTCTGGATCCCCGCATGCGCGGGGATGAGCGGGATGTAGGCGTTACTTGCGCTTGCCCCCGGGCAGGCCGGGCAGGCCGCCAAGCCTGGTGAGGTCGAGCCCCGCGCCCATGGCGCCGAGTTTGGACAGGTCGGGCGCCCCGGCGGAACCCGCGGGCGGAAGCTTGCCGCCGCCCAGCGCCTTGAGCCGGGTGAGGTCGGGGCCGCCGCCCATGCCGGGCGGGCCGCCGCCGCCCATGCCGAGCGCGGCGGCCATCTGCTGCATCTGGCGCCCGCCGCCCTTGGACATGCTCTTGAACATGTCGGCCATCTGGCGGTGCTGCTTCAGCAGGCGGTTCAGCTCCGCCACGTCCACCCCCGCCCCGGCCGCGATGCGGCGCTTGCGCGAGGCGTTGAGCATCTCGGGTTTCCTGCGCTCGACCTTGGTCATGGACGAGATGATCGCGCCCTGGCGCTTGAACATCCGGTCGCCTGCGTCGCCGTCCAGCCCCGCCGCGCCCATCTGCTTCTTAATGTTCCTGACGCCGGGCAGCATGCCCATGATGCCGCCCATCCCGCCCAGCTTCTGCATCTGCTGGAGCTGGTCGGAGAGGTCGTTCAGGTCGAACTGCCCCTTGGCCATGCGCCGGGCCATGGTCTCGGCCTTGGCGGCGTCCAGCTCCTGGCTGGCGCGCTCCACCAGCGCCACGATGTCGCCCGCGCCCAGGATGCGGCCGGCCACGCGGCGGGCGTCGAACACCTCCAGTGCGTCGATCTTCTCGCCCGCGCCCAGGAACTTGATCGGCAGGCCCGTGACGTGGCGCATGCTGAGCGCCGCGCCGCCCCGGCTGTCGCCGTCGGTGCGGGTGAGGACGAGGCCGGTGAGCGGCAGGCGCTCGTGGAAGGCCTTGGCGGTGCGCACCGCGTCCTGGCCGGTCAACGCGTCGGCCACCAGCAGGGTCTCGGTGGGCTGGGAGATGCGGGCGATCTCCGCCGCCTCGCTCATCATCGCCTCGTCCAGCGTGGTGCGCCCGGCGGTGTCGAGGATCAGCACGTCGTAGCCGCCGAGCTTCGCGGCGGAGAGCGCCCGGCGCGCGATGTCGGGCGCGCTCTGGCCCGCGACGACCGGCAGGGTCTCCACCTCCGCCTGACGGCCCAGCACGGCCAGCTGCTCCATGGCGGCGGGGCGGCGCGTATCGAGCGAGGCCAGGAGCACCTTGCGGCGCTCGGCCTTCGACAGGCGCACGGCCAGCTTGGCGCTGGTGGTGGTCTTGCCCGAGCCCTGCAGCCCGCTCATCAGGATGACCGACGGCGGGACCACGTTGAGGTTCAGCCCCGTGGGCTCCTCGCCGCCCAGCATGTCCACCAGCCCGTCGTGGACGATCTTGAGCACCTGGTCGCCGGGCTTCACCGACTTGATGACGGCCTCGCCCGTGGCCTCCTCGCGCGCCCTGGCCACGAAGTCCTTCACCACCGGCAGGGCGACGTCGGCGTCCAGGAGCGCCAGGCGCACCTCGCGCAGCGCCGCGTCCACGTCGGCGGCCGACAGCACGCCGCGGCCGGTGAGCCGGTCGAAGACGCCGTTCAGTCGATCGCCCAAAGCCTCAAACACGACGCGCCTCGAACATCGCTCACCCACGTGGAGCGAGGCCCAAACGCGATCGATCCCCGTGGACATG
>CAXSHO010000004.1:12334-12944 GCA_964237305.1 uncultured Caulobacteraceae bacterium | reverse complement strand
TCTGTCACCAAGGGACTCGAACATGCCCGCTCCGTGGTGGAGCAGCGCCCATACGCGTGCGACCCCCGTGGACATGCGATGTCGACGGGGGGCCTCTCCGCCCTCGTCCGGCGGAACCGGGGTCGTGGCGGGGGAGGGCGCGTTCGGGATGCGCCGGAAGGCGGCGTCTCTAGCCTTCGAGCCCCGGAATGTCCACAGGCGCGGCCCGGGCCTCCCGGCGCACGCGCTCCAGCGCCTCCACGTCCCCCAGCCGCTCCAGCGACTGCATGAGCCACAGCCAGGAGCCCGCCAGCTCCGGCCCGATCCGCACCGCGTGCTCCAGCGCCGGGCGCGCGGCGGTGGCGTCGGCCAGCGCCAGCGAGGCGTAGCCGAAGTGCTCGAACACGCGCGGGTGCCAGGGGGCCAGCGCGCAGGCGCGGCCGAACAGGTCGCGCGCCTCGGCGACGTGGCCCTGCGCCAGGCGGGCGATGCCCAGGTGCAGCGCGAAGCTCCAGCGGGAGGGGGCGGCGGCCAGGGCGAGCGTCAGCTCGGCGGCCGCGGCGTCGGCCTCGCCCGCCGCCAGCAGGGAGCGGCCCAGGGTGAAGCGGCGGTCGGGCGTGTCGCCCAGCTC
>CAXSHO010000004.1:3044-12324 GCA_964237305.1 uncultured Caulobacteraceae bacterium | reverse complement strand
CGGCGTGGACGGCGCGGCCCTCGTCCAGCGCGCGGGCGGCGGCGCGCTCGGCGCGGGCGGCGTCCGCCTCGTGGGGGCCGCAGCCGGGGTCGGGCCAGTGCTCGCGCCAGCCGGTGAGCTCCCAGTCGGCGAGGCCCGTGGGCAGGCCCCGCTCGGCGCGCTCGAACAGGATCACGTCGGGCCGCTCGTCGCGCACGAGATCGGGAAAGCCGCGCCCCTCCGCCCCCACCAGCACCGCCCGGCGGAAGCCCTCCACCAGGAAGGGCGCCATCTCCGTGACGAAGCTGTCGCGGAAGATCACGGCGGTGGGCAGCGACGGGTCGTCCACCTCCGTCAGCTTGTAGGCGTGGCGGCGGTGGTTGGAGCGGTCGTCGGTGTTCCTCACCCGCGGCGCCCTGACCACCGTGCGCGGGGTGGGGGCGCGCCGCGGCGGGTCGCACACGGCGCCCAGGTCGCCAGCCTCGTCGGCCCAGCCGAAGCCCAGCTCTTCCGGCTGCACCACGTGCGCGCCGGCTCCCGCCAGCCTCGACATGATGCGGCGGTAGCCGACATAGGCGCCGGGCGCCGACCAGTGGCTGTCGGTGGGGCGGTAGGGATCCACCGCGCCCTTGGCCCCGCACATGGCGTCCTCCAGGTGCAGCACCTCCGCGTGGGGGCCCAGGAGCGAGGCGAACCGCTCGCCCACGGTGGGGCGGGCCAGGGGGCGGTGGGTGGGCAGGCACGCCTCGTGCACGGCGTGGGCGTCGGGCGGGATCACGACGAGGAGCCGCGCCCCGACCTCGCGCGCCAGGGTGGACAGTCGGTCGAGCGGCGTGGACCACAGGCGCAGGAGCCGGGCGTCGTCGGTCCAGGGCGCGTCGTAGAGCCGGCCGCCCTCAGCTGTGGGCACGTCCACGAACAGGCGGCCGCCCAGGCCCTCGGTGGCCTCGGTGCGGCCGGAAAGGTCGGCGGTGTTCATGCGGCGAGCCTTTCGGAGGCGATATAACGCAGGGCGGCGATCAGGGCGGCGAGCTCGCCCGCGGTGCGCGCCTCGGCGGCGGCCTCGCCCAGGCGGACGGCGGCGAGGGTCTCCAGGCGGAGCAGCAGCACGGTGTGGCCCAGGCTGTCCCACCCGGCGACGTGCTCGGGGGCGGTGGCGGCCTCCACCTGCGCGGCGTCCGCGCCGAAGCACTCGTGGAGCGCGCGGGCGACGAGGGCGAGCTCCCCTCCCGCTCGTTGGGGGTGCGGGCTCGACATGGACGGGGCGGACTCGGCAGGCGCTTGGAGCTCAAGCCCCTGCGCCCCTACCCCCATCGCAGGCTCCTTCCTCATCGAAGAGGCGTGGAGCAGCGCCTTCAGCCGCTGGAGGTTGTCGGCGCGGCTCATCTTGCCGGCGGTGGACTTGGCCAGCGCGCCGCGGTCGGCCACCGCCACGTGGCGGGGGCTGACCGCGAAGGCGCCGCGGACCGCCTCGCGCACCACGGCCTGCAGCGCCGTGGTGTCCGGATCGCCCTCGGTCTCCACCATCAGGGCCAGCTCCTCGGTGCCGGTCTCCTCGTCGTAGAGCCCGAGCGCCACGGCGCGGCCGGGCTTCACGCCGGGCACGGCGGAGACGCAGGCCTCCACGTCGCCCGCGTAGAGGTTGCGGCCGTGGACGATCAGCATCTCCTTGATGCGGCCGCACACGAACAGCTCGCCGCCGTCGATCAGCCCCATGTCGCCCGAGCGCCGCCAGCCCCCCGCGAGCGCCCCGGGGTCGGGGCCGCCGCCGTGGTAGCCGCTCATGCGCGTGGGCGAGCGGACCAGGATCTCGCCCGCCGAGCCCGCGGGCCCGTCGATGCGCAGCTGGATCCCCGCCAGCGGCGCCCCGCAGGAGAGGAGCGCGCGGGTGCGCCCGCCCGGCGCGGCGGGGGTGACGCGGCGCCTGGGCCCGTCCAGCGCCTCCGCGTCCAGCTTCAGGGTGCGGGGACCGCGGCCGGGGGGCGTCTGCGTCACCGCGAAGACGACCTCCGCCATGCCGTAGCAGCAGGCCAGCTTGTCGGGGGTGATCCCGCAGTCGGCGAAGGCCTCGGCGAAGCGGTCCAGCGTCGAGGGGCGGCACGGCTCGGAGCAGTCGACCAGCGCGCGGAGCGAGGAGACGTCCACCGCGGGGTGGCCGCCGCGGGTGCGCACCATGTGGGCGAAGGCGAAATTGGGCATCCACGCCAGCGTCGCCCGGTGGCGGGAGATCGCGCGCAGGAGGCTCATGGGGTCGCTCACCCAGCCGAACGGGTCCAGCGCCACCACGCCCGCGCCCAGCGACAGCGGCAGCAGGAACGCCGCCACCAGACCCATGTCGTGGTAGAGCGGCAGCCAGCTGGCGAAGACGTCGGTCGGCCCGGCGCCCAGGCGCTGCGCCACCATGTCCAGGTGCTTGTCCACCTGCGCGTAGGTGAGCACCACGCCCTTCTTGAGCCCCGTGGTGCCCGAGCTGTGCTGCAGGAGCGCGGGCGCCTCGGGCCGGGGGTCGCGGGGGCGGAAGCCGGGGGCGGCCGGGCGGAAGCGCTCGGGGCCGAGCACCGGCAGCTGCGCCACCACCTCGCCCAGCGCCTCGCGCTCCGCAGGCCCCGCCACGATGGCCACGGGCCTGGCGCGGCGGATCACCGCGGCCTGCGCGTCCGCCCAGAGGGCGCGGTCCTGGCGCACCTGCGGCGTCGGCAGCATGGAGGGGACGAGCCCCGCCGCCATGGCCCCCAGGAAGGCGGCGTAGAGGTCGATCCCGTGGGGCAGCACGATGAAGGCGGTGCGCTCGCCGCCCTCCCGGCCCCCGGCCTCCGTCAGCCGCTCGGCCCAGCGCAGCACCCGCGCCTGCAGGTCGGCGTAGCTCCACACGCCGAACACCTCGCCCTCGTAGAGGCACAGCGCGGGGCGGTCGGGCGAGCGCTTCGCATGCTCGGCCACCCGCCGCACCACCGTCGTCCGACCCGATCCGTCCATCGCCGCGCTCCTTAACCCTGTGGTCACCAAGGTGGCGCGATACAACTAACAGTTGTTGAACGACGGAGCGCAACCCGCGCCCGGACCGCAGGAGGGGACCATGGCCGACGGGGATGCGCAGGCGTTCGACGCGGGGCGCGCGGCGTCAGACTTCGCCCGGGCGTTCGACGCGGAGGTGTTCCTGCGCGCGCTGAAGCGCGAGCGGCCCGAGCTCGCCGGGTGGCCGGACCCCGCCGACCCCCTGGCGCTGTACCTGTCCGAGCCCGCCTACGGCCGGCTCGACGCCAACGCCCTGTTCGACGAGACCTGGTACCGCCAAGCCCATCCCGACGTGGAGGAGGCGATCGCGGGCGGATACTCCCCGTCTGCGCTGTACCACTTCGTCACGGTGGGCTGGCGCGAGGGGCGGCTGCCCACCTACGCCCACCAGGCCCGCGCCGACCTGATCGGCCCGCCCGCGCCCGAGCCCTCGCCCGAGGAGTTCGAGCCGCAGGAGTACCTCACGGCCGACCCGGAGGCGCAGATCTTCCTGCGCCACTTCCCCTACATGACCCCATTCGACTACGCCCGGACGCTGGGCCGCCGCCTCCGCGCCGCTCCCGCCGGGGCCAAGCCGCGAGACGCCGCCTTCGCCATCCACGACATGATCCGAGCGGAGTTCGACGACGACTTCTACTTCGAGACCTACCTCAGCCGCGAAGAGGCCAAGGAGGACTGGGTCGACCCCTTCCGCCACTACCTCGAAGGCGGGATGCGCAAGGGCTACTCGCCCAACGGCCGGTTCTCGGAGAGCTGGTACACCGCCTACTACGCCGACGTGCGCGAGGGGGTTGCGGCCGGGATGCTGCTGTGCGGCTTCCACCACTGGGTGGTGACGGGCCGCGCCGAGGGCCGCATGCCCAAGTTCGACCTGACCCAGGCGCTGGAGGACGCGCTGCCCGGCGTCACCGAGCCCACGCTCCTGGAGCGGTCGAGGAGCCTGCAGGAGCGGCTGACGCCCATGCCCTGCCGCGTGGCGGAGGGCCGGGAGCGCACCCTGTGGGTGATCCTGCCCCGGCTGAACCCGGACATCTCCTTCGGCGGCTACCGCGCCTGCTTCGAGCTGATCGCCGCCATGAAGGGTTACTGCGCCGACCGCGGAATGCGCCTGTCGGTGCTGACGCTGGAGGAGAGCCGCGCCAACCGCGAGTACTTCCTGTGGCGCACCTCAAACAGCCGCCTGCGCCGCACCTTCGCAGACCTCCAGGTGCGCTCGCGCCACGAGATCGGCCACCTGGAGATCGGGCCGCGCGACCGCTTCCTGGCCTACTCGGCGTGGGACGTGATCTTCGCCTCGCCCCTGGCCGCCCTCACCGACGAGCCCCGGGTGATCAGCTTGGTGCAGGAGTACGAGGCCATCTTCCACGAGTTCGGCACCGTGCGCGCCGTCACCGACTGGGCGTTCGAGCTGCCGACCTACCCGCTCTACAACAGCCGGGTGCTGCGCGACCACTTCGCCGCCGAGCACATCGGCCTGTTCAAGGCGAACCCGCAGGCCGAGGCGGGGCGCGACTACGCCACCTTCGAGCACGTCATCAACCGCCTGCCGAGCCAGAGCGCGCTGGACATGCGCTCGCGCCGCCAGCGCAACTGCGCCGTCTACGCCAGGCCCGAGGGCCACGCCTGCCGCAACCTATACGAATTGGCCGAGCTGGCGCTGAAGCAGCTGTGCGGCAGGGGCGCCTTCGACGACCGCTGGACCTTCACCGGCCTCGGCTGCCTGGCCCCCACCCCGCCGGTGGAGCTGAGCGGCGGCCACCGGCTGGAGTTCGTGCCCAAGATGAGCGAGGAGGCCTACACCAGCTTCGTGCGCTCGCTCGATCTGGGGATCAGCCTGATGTACGCGCCGCATCCCAGCGTGATCCCGTTCGAGTTCGCCACCACCGGCGCGCTGGTGGTCACCAACACCTTCAGCAACCGCCCGGCCGACTGGTACGCGGGCATCTGCGACAACATCCTGCCCTGCGAGCCCACCCTGCCCGGCGCGGTGGCCGCTATCGAGGCGGCGCTGGAGCGGGTGGACGACTTCGACGGCCGGGCCGCCGGCGCGCTCCTGCCCGCCAACGCCGACTGGCCGCAGGTGTTCGACGACGCTTTCCTCAGCGAGACGGTGGGGCGGCTGATCTGAGGCTGTCATCCCGGCCGGAGCGCAGCGGAGAGCCGGGACCCAGGAGGTCAGGTCGCGTCCGCGGTCCTGGGTCCCGGGTCGGCTCCGCCGCCCGGGATGACGACCGTTGATCGGATGAGCGGAGGGGGAGGGGTCACCCCAGCGCCTGCTCCAGGTCGGCGACGAGGTCGTCGCAGTCCTCAATCCCCACGCTCAGGCGCACCAGCCCGTCCGCGATGCCGAGCTCCAGCCGCTGAGTCTCGGGGACGGAGGCGTGGGTCATGATGGCGGGGTGCTCGATCAGGCTCTCCACGCCGCCCAGGCTCTCGGCGAGCGTGAACAGGCGCGTGCGCTCCAGGAAGCGGCGCGTGCCCTCCAGGTCGCGGTCCAGCACGGCGGTGATCATGCCGCCGAAGGCGTGCATCTGCCGGGCGGCGAGCGCGTGCTGCGGGTGGCTCTCCAGCCCCGGGTGGATCACGCGGGTGAAGTCCGGCCGCGCCTCCAGCCGCCGCGCGATCTTCAGCGCGTTGTCGCAGGACCGCTCCATGCGCAGCGCCAGGGTCTTCACGCCGCGCAGCGCCAGGAAGCTGTCGAACGGCCCGGCGATCCCGCCCACCGCGTTCTGCAGGAAGCCGATCCGCTCGGCCAGCTCGGCGTTTCCGCCCACGACCACCACGCCGCCCACCACGTCGCTGTGCCCGTTCAGGTACTTGGTGGTGGAGTGCATCACGAGATCGAAGCCGTGCTCCAGCGGCCGCTGGCAGTAGGGCGAGGCGAAGGTGTTGTCCGCCGCGATGAGGAGCCCCCGCCGCTTCGCCAGCGCCGCCAGGTCGTCCAGCGGCGCCAGGCGCAGCATGGGGTTGGTGGGCGTCTCCACCCAGATCATGCGGGTGCGCGGCGTCACCGCCGCCTCCACCGCCGCGAGGTCGGCCAGGTTCACGAAGGAGAAGCCGAGCCCCGCCGAGCGCGCCTTCACCCGGGCGAACAGCCGGTAGCTGCCGCCATAAAGGTCGTCGGACGCGATCACGTGGTCGCCCGCGTCCAGCGCCTCCATCACCGTGGAGATGGCCGCCAGCCCCGAGGCGAAGGCGAACCCGCGCTCGCCGCTCTCCAGGTCGGCCACCGCGCG
This sequence comes from uncultured Caulobacteraceae bacterium, assembly GCA_964237305.1. GTDB lineage: Bacteria > Pseudomonadota > Alphaproteobacteria > Caulobacterales > Caulobacteraceae > JASLDZ01. The sequence continues at coordinate 6,094 of CAXSHO010000004.1, read as the reverse complement.
CTCGAACGCGTAGCGGGTGGGGTTGTGCGAGCGCGAGTACTCGAACCCCTTGTGCACGCCCGGGCTCTCCTGGGCGTAGGTCGAGGTCTGGTAGATCGGGACCATCACCGCGCCGGTGAGCGGGTCATGCTCCTGCCCGCCGTGGATGGCGCGGGTGGCGAAGGCGAGACGGTTGGCGGGGGGACGGTCGGAGCTCATGCACGCCTTCTAGTCGCCGCCGCGGCGGGTCGGAACCCGCAGCCGACACCGTCCGCCGCGGCGGGGTCGCTCGGGAGGTGGGGAGGATGCGGAGCGCCCGAGCCTGCGCCCGAAGGGGCCGTGGTTCGTCCGGCCCGCCGCGAGGACGCGGGCTGGCACAAGTCTGGGTCGCCGCATGTGCAGGGATGAGCGGATGGTGAGGCCCTCCTCCCTTCACGCAGGGCTGGGCGCTCAGGGGCGATGCGCGGCGCTCCCGGGATGCGGGAGAATCGGGAGCCGAGGGCCTCCCACCCCCGCTCACCCGGCCATGGCCTCCGCGATCTCCGCCAGCTGGCCGGCCACCACGCCCCAGCCCTGCAGGAAGCCCATGGCCTCGTGGCGCTTCATCACCTCTTCGCTCCAGTGGCGAGCGGTGGCTGTGTAATGCGTGCCGTCGCCGTCCGCCTCGAAGGTGAAGACGCCCACGAAGCCGAGTTCGCCGGGCTGCGGGATCCAGCCCTGGCGCAGGACGCTGGTGAAGACGATGCGGGTGTCCGGGACGGCGTCCAGGATCACGCCCTCGCCGGGCATGTCCAGGCCGTCGGGGCTTCGCATGTCGGCTCGGAACCGCCCGCCCGCGCGGGCCTCCACCGACCAGTGCGGCGTGGTCCAGGGCCGGGGCGCCCACCAGTCGCCCAGGCGCTCGGTCCAGGCGCGCCAGACCACGGCGGGGGGCGCGGCGATGCGGCGTTCGACGCGGAGGTCGAGGGCGGGGCAGGGGGTGATGTCGCTCATGGTCCGCGCCTCCGTCACGCCGCGTCCGCCGGGGCTTGGGCGTTCATGGCGGCGTCCACGTCCATCCACATCACTCCGAAGCCGTGGCCGTCGAGGTCCTCGAAGTCGCGGCCGTACATGTGGCCGCCCTCCTCGTGGACGCCGCCGACGTCCGCGCGGCCGCCGGCCGTCACGGCCGTCTCCACCATCGCGTCCACCGCCGCCCGGCTGTCGCGCGACAGGCTGATGAGCACCTGGGCCGACGTGCGGGGGTCGGCGATCGGCTTGGGCGTGAGGGCCGCGAACTGCGCGTGGCTCGACAGCATGAGGGTGATGGCGTCCGACAGGACCATGGCCGCGGCCACGCCCAGCTGGGAGAAGCGCGGTTCCCTGGTGCAGCCCACCGCCTCGTAGAAGGCGGCGGAGCGCTCCACGTCGGCGACGGGCAGGCTGACGAAGATCATCTGGGTCATGGCGTTCTCCTTCGCACCGGACCGCGGCTTGCATAGGAAGGGCCAGCCGCTTACGTATGTCAACCATGAGGTTAGAAAATGTAACGGAGAGTGACGGCCGGTCGCGCTGGTACGAGGACGCGTGCGGCACGGCTCATGGGCTGGAGCTCCTGGGCGAGCGCTGGTCGCTGCTCCTGGTGCGCGAGCTCATGTTCGGCCCTCGCCGCTTCGGGGCCCTGCGCCGGGCGCTGCCGGGGATCAGCGCCAACGTCCTGACGCAGCGGCTGGAGGGCCTGGCGGCCGCGGGGGTGCTCGCGCGCCGTCGCCTGCCCCCTCCCGCGTCCGTGGCGGTCTACGAGCTGACGCCGTGGGGCTACGAGGCCGAGCCGGTGGTGGTGGAGCTCGGCCGTTGGGCGACGCGCTCGCCGGGGCACGACCCGACGCTGCCCATCTCGGCGGCGGCGGTGATGCTGTCGCTGCGCGCGATGTTCCGCGCCAAGCGCGCGGCGGGGCTCAAGGCGACGCTCGGCTTCCGCCTGGGCGAGGACGCCTTCACCGTTCGCGTGAAGGAGGGCGAGCTCCGCATCCGCCGCGCCGAGCCGCTCGACGCCGACATCACCGCAACGGGCGCCCCGGAGGCGCTGGCGGCGGTGGTCCACGGCGGCGCGACCCCCGAGGCCGCGGGCCTGGCGGTGGAGGGCGACCGCGCCGTGCTGGAGCGCTTCGCCGGCCTGTTCCCGCCGCCCCCCAAGGCGTAGCCGCCGACCTGAGGCTCAGGCCGCCCGCCGCAGGTGGTTCAGGAGGTCGACGCGGGTGATCAACCCCAGGAACTCGCGGCCGTCCATGACGATGGCCACCTGGTCGCGCTCGAAGATGGGGATGAGGGCGTCCAGGCGTTCGCGAGCCTGCAGCGTCTGCAGCTTGGCCGTCATGGCGGTGGAGACGGGGCGGCGGAAGCGGCGGTCGCGGTCAGCACCGGGCTCGTCCACGGCGTCCAGGATGTCGCTCTCGTCCACCAGGCCGATCAGCCGGCCGTCGTCCAACACCGGCAGTTGGCTGACGTCGGCCACGCGCATGCGCTTGTAGGCGGTGTCCAGCGTGTCGTCGGGGCCGACGGTGACCGCGCCGCCCTCGTCGACGCCGCGGGCGATCAGGTCGCGCAGGTCGCCGTGGAGGGTCCGGTCGGCCAGGCCCTGCTCGGCCAGCCAGTGGTCGTTGAAGACCTTGCTCAGGTACTTGTTGCCGCTGTCGCACACGAAGGTGACCACGCGCTTCGGCTCGACCTGGTCGCGGCAGTACCGGAGCGCCGCGGCCAGGAGCGTGCCGGAGGAGGAGCCGCCGAGCACCCCCGCCTTGGCCAGGAGCTCGCGCGCGGCCTCCACGCTCTCCTGGTCGGACACGGCGTAGGCGTCGCCCTTGTGCAGGAACGACAGGTCGCAGTTGTCGGGCACGAAGTCCTCTCCGATGCCCTCCACGATCCAGGAGCCGGCCTCCACCTGCTCGCCGCGGTTGACCAGGGGCTCCAGGATCGAGCCCTTCGGGTCGGCGAGCACCATGCGCGTCTTGGGGCTGGCCTCGGCGAAGAAGCGGCCTAGCCCGGTGAGCGTGCCGCCGGAGCCGACGCCGACAACAACCGCGTCGAGATCG
>CAXSHO010000004.1:255-3034 GCA_964237305.1 uncultured Caulobacteraceae bacterium | reverse complement strand
GGTCCAGCCATCGGATCTTGGGGACGATCCGGGGGATGTATCCGGAGATCCGTTCGGGGCGAAGGTGAAGGATGCCGTCGAGCTTCTCGTGGATCAGCGGGTTGGCGGGGTTCTTAAACTGGTTGATGAAGATGGAGCCCGGGGTGTCGGCGGCGATGCGCTCGGCCATGTCCTGGTAGTAGTCCGGGTGGCCCTTCCCCACGTCGGAGCGGGTGATGCGCACGTCCACGCCCAGGCCTCGCAGGTGCTGGATCTTCTCGCGCGCCATCTTGTCGGGCACCACGAGCACCAGGCGGTAGCCCTTCAGGATGCCCACCTGCGCGAGGCCCAGGCCCGTGTTGCCGGCGGTGGCCTCCACGATCGTCCCGCCCGGCGGGAGTCGGCCGTCGCGCTCGGCGGCCTCGATCATGGTGAGCGCGATCCGGTCCTTGATGGAGCCGCCCGGATTGGCGCTCTCCAGCTTCAGGAACAGGCGGCAGGGGCCGGTGTCGAACGCGTCCGTCACCTCCACCATGGGCGTGCGGCCGATCAGCTCCAGCGCCGTGGCCACCACCCGCGGCGGAAGGAGGCGGCGGTCGGGGGCGGCGTCGTCGGGCATGGACGCCCGTCTACCGCTCCGGCCGCGCCCGCGCCACCGTCAGCGGCCGGTGTGGTCGGTCGTGGTCGTTGTCGTGGTCGTCCCGTTGGTCACGGTGGTGCTGCTGACGGGAGGCTCGCTCGTGGCGTTCATGCCGGCGACGGGGGTGGAGGCGGCGGTGGCGGCCGACTGCGCCTGCTGTTGGAGCGCGGAGTCCGACACCTCGCTGGCGGGCGCCTTGGTGGTGATGGTGGCCTTGGCGGTGCCGGTGGACTCCGTGGCCTTGCGCGTCTCGCCGCAGCCGGCGAGCAACAGGGCGGCGAGCGCGGCGGCGGCGAGTGCGGGGCGGGTCATGCGGCGGCTCCTTCCAGGGGTCCTGGAAAGGAAGCGGCGCCGCCGCTCCGCGGTTCCGGACGACCACGGCGACGGGGTGGTGCGGACGGTGGGACTCGAACCCACACGGCCTTGCGGCCCACAGATTTTAAGTCTGCTGCGTATACCGTTCCGCCACGTCCGCCCGCTCCGCTCAGCCTAGCGGCGCGGCGCGCGTGTTGTCGACCACGAGCCGCAGGGCGGGGAGGGGGAGGCGGGGGCAGGTGGCCGCCTCCGCCCGGTCGGCGAGGTGCAGCGCATCGATCACGCCGCCCGCCAGGCGCCCTACGGAGGTGACGGGCTGGACGAGCCCCAGCACCCTGTCGGGTTCTCCGGTGGGGCCGGTCACCGGCGCGAGCAGCACCTCCAGCATGACCGAGGCGCCCGCGGAGGTGACGGCGCGACCGCACAGCACGCGGGGCTCGGCCGTGCGGCGGGCGGCGTCGAGCGCCCGGCGCACCGCCGCGCGGTCGGGGGCGGCCCACAGCTTGGCGAAGGCGTCGCCCTTCAGCTCGCGCCCGTAGAGGTCGGTGAGGAAGCCGCCGGCCAGCCGCACGCGCCACGCGTCCACGTCGTCGGCGAGCACGAACATCTGCGGGAGGAGCGCGCCGAACAGGGCGGGCGAGAGCTCGGTGCGGGCCGGCATGTCGCGGCCGGAGCGGTGGCGGCGCCACTCGTCGAGCACCCGGTCGGTGTGGGCGTGGAACATGGTCGGTGCGGGACTCTGACGCGGGGACTTCCCGCTTGCAGGCGAAGCCGGCGCCGGGCCCCGGGCGCCCCATCGCGGGACGCGCTTAACGGGATGGAAGGCGTTGCGGGCGCGTGGTGGCCCCCATGCGTCCCGCCTTCCCGCTCCTCGCCGCGCTCGCCGCCGCCCCGGCGGTGCTGGCCGCGGCGTCCGCACACGCCGGCTGCACGAGCGGATGCAGGCCCTGCTGCACCGCGCCGGCCACGCACACGGTGACGGTGCCGGGGATCAGCGTGGTTCCCCCCACCATCCACATCCAGCCGCAGAAGATCGTGGGCGGGGTGGGCGGCGACTTCGGCGCGGTGATCGACGTCAGCGTGTCGTCCTCCGCCTCGGCGGAGGCGTCGGCGTCCGGCTACGCGGCCTCGCTCGCCGCCTCCATCGCGCAGTCGAGCGCCTATTCGGCGGGGTCGAGCTCCGCGCTCGCCACCGCCAACTCGCAGGCGCAGAACCTCCTGGCCGCCTCCGGCGGCGGGGGGTCCTTCTTCTCGGAGGGCTCCTCCAGCGGGAACATCCCCAACTTGGTGGTGGTGACGGGCGAGGCGCCGGCGCCTCCGGTGTGCCTGGAGCGGCGCGCCGTGGCCAGGGCGGTGGCGATCCAGGCGGTGTGCCTCGACGACAAGGCCGTGCCCCATCCCGCCAGCCAGGTCTCGCCCGAGCGCGACGTGGCGCAGGGCTACGCGGGCGAGCTGTTCCGCTGCCTGGCGGGCTCGCACATGCAGTACGTGCTGGCCGACTACGCGGGCGAGGCGCGGTTCGAACACGGCCAGACGGTGGTGTGCCGAAAGACCGAGTCGCTGTGGCGCGCCGCCGACGGCCGACTGCAGTGCCGCCCGCAGGCGCCCGCGCGCGACTGCAACGAGCGAAGCCTGCTCCGCCGCTACGGCGCGGGGATCAAGGTGGTGGCCTCGGCGGCCGAGCAGTGCGTCCGCTGGTCGGGCCCCGTGCAGTCCGAGGCCGCCGCGTCGCCCGCGCAGGCCATGGCGCTGGACGGCGGCGTCGGCGGCTGAGCCGCCTTCCCGTCTTCCACGGCGAGGGCCCGCCCGGTAGAGCCGGCCCATGACGGCGGGCGTGTTCGACCT
>CAXSHO010000004.1:0-245 GCA_964237305.1 uncultured Caulobacteraceae bacterium | reverse complement strand
TCTCTTCAAGCCGGGCGTGGGGCCGTCGAGCTCGCACACCATGGGGCCGATGACCGCCGCCGGCCTCTTCCTCCAGCGGCTGGAGGCGGCCGGCGTGCTGGCGCGCGCCGCCCGGGTGCAGGTGACGCTCTACGGTTCGCTGGCGCTCACCGGGCGCGGACACGCCACCGACCGCGCCGCCATGCTGGGCCTGATGGGGTTCGCGCCCGCCACCATGGACCCCGACGCGGGCGACGCGGCGATGG
>CAXSHO010000003.1:40778-49236 GCA_964237305.1 uncultured Caulobacteraceae bacterium | reverse complement strand
CATCTCGCTCGGATCCGATCTCACGAACGGGGCGATGATGGGCTCGGCCTATGGCGGCGGCGCCTCGCGGCGGCCGCAACCCTCCGGCCCCGTGCTGGGTGTCGTGGGCGAGCAGGCGCTGCGGGAGAGGCAGGGTCGTGGCTACCCACGGAGCCTCATGGGCGCGGTTCCGCGCCGCGCGCCCACCACCTATCGCCGGGACCCGGCCGTGACGCGCAAGGTCGAAGACGGCTATGTGCAGTTCATCGCCCGCCGCTCGCCCAAGGACGCGGAGGTCGTACGCGCCAACCTCCAGCGGCTCGATCCGGTGAAGACCTGGGCGGAGATGTCGGCGGAGAACGGACTGCGCCCCGGCGACGTCGCCGACGCCTTCGCGGGCTACCGTCGGTCCCACCGCGCTCGCCACCAGCGACCAGCCCGCCGGTCCGCGCGAGAGAAGGGCGACGAAGTCGAGGGACACGAGGCCCTGCGCCGCCGCCTCGCGGAGCGGGGTGGGCGATATGCAGGATCGCCGCGCGCTCGGGTCCGCGGACCGGCGGGGCCGCCGCCGCGACGGCGAGGATCACGGGCGCGACGATGCAGCCCATCGGCCGACCCTCCATCATCAGCGCGAGGCGGCGGCCGCGTCTGCGGCGATCGCGTCCGCCAGGGCGGCGAGCAGGGCGGCGAGGTCCGCCGCGGCGGCGCCCTGCCCACGCGCCGACGCGGGCGCGGTGAGGCGCAGGGGGTGGCCGGCGGGCGACGGCGACGGCGACCCCGGCGCGGCGGGGGCGGGCAGGCGCGTCCAGCTCACGTCCATGACCGCCCGGTCGCCCTCGCGGACCACGTCCAGCACGTCGACGACGAGGCCCACGGCGCCCTGCGGGACCGGGCTGTCGGGGAAGACCACCGCTCCCCGGGGCAGGCGCGCCATCAGGTCCTCCGTGAGCGTGCGGCGGGCGAGCTGGGCCACCGGCGCGCTCCACCGGGCGAAGTCGTCCACCTTCACCTCGCGCGCGCCGACCCGCCGGACGAGCTCCGGCCGGTCCATCCAGGGCGGCAGGTGCACCGCATCGACGTGCAGGGGCGCCGCCAAGGGTGACACGGCGACGGGGGGAGCGGCGGGCGGCGGGGCGTCCAGCATGAAGGTGCGTGTGGGCGGGCTGGCGCACGCGGCGGGCGTGAGCAGCGCCGCAAGGGCGGCGGCGGCGAACCGGCGGACGACGCTCATCGGCGCTCCTTCACCTTGCCGCGCAGCACGGCCTCGGGATGGCGGCCCAGGTAGTCGGCCAGCGCCCGCAGCGACCGGGCGGCGTCGGTCAGTTCGCGCACGGCGTCCGGCAGGCTGGCGTCCTGCGCGCGGCCTTGCCCCGAGACGAGGCCGTTGGCGGCGGCGGCGGTCTGGCCGACCTGGTCGGCGGCGGCGTTCAGCTTGGCGATCAGCGGCGCCACCTGCGGCTTCACCTCGCGCACCATGGCGTCCACCTGCGTGAGCGTGCTGTCCAGGTGCCGGAGGCTGTCGGTGACCTCCGGCGACCCCGCCAGCCGGCTCAGACGGGCGGTGAGGCGGCGCACGTCGGCCCCGATCTGGGTGATGGGCACGCGGTCGATCTTGTCCAGGATGGCGCCGGCCTTGTCGGTGAGGCCTGAGACATCGGTGCTGTCGGCGCTGGGCAGCAGCGGCGCGGGCGCGCCCGGCGCAAAGGCGAACGGCCGGGCGGCGGCCACCCGCTCCAGGCTCACGGCGTAGGCGCCGACCACGGGTGGCGACTGCACCAGCCGGGCGCGGTAGCCCCGGGCGACCAGCCGCGCCAGGGCGGCGTTCGTCACCGGGCGCCAGTCGGCGTCCGGGCCGAGGTCGACGCCCTGCAGGTGAAGCCGGTCGGGTCGGATGGTGAGGGTCACGGGCTGCGCGATCTCGCCGGTGCGGCCGTCCAGCGCGAAGCCGACCTCCTTCACCGCGCCGATCTGGCGGCCGGCCAGCTTGACGGGGGCGCCCGCCTTCAGGTCGCGCGCGCCGCCCGGAAAGGCGAGGGCGTAGCTCACCTGCGGACCGCGGCCGCCCGCGATGGCGCCGCCCTGGTCGGCGTAGAGCGTGAAGGGCGTGTCCGATCCGGCCTCCGGCTCGGCGGCGGCGCGATCCGGCGTCTCCACGTCCACCCCGCCGGCCAGCGAAGCGTTGCCGGGCGCCAGCTGCGTGGTGATGCCGGTCTCGCCCAGCTCGACCTGCAGCGGGCTCGTCAGCCAGAACAGGCTGTCGGGCCGGATCATCGCGTCGTGCGGCGCCTCCAGGAAGACGGTGACGACGAAGCGCTTCAGGCCCGCGAGCTCCAGCTTGGTGACCTTGCCGACCAGGAGGCCGCGGTAGAACACGCCGGAGCCGGCGCGCAGCGAGCCGATGCGATCGGCGGAGAGGCGGAAGACGCGACCGGGCGTTCCAGGCGGGACGGGCGGCGGCTGCATCAGGCCGTTGAACCGCCGCGTCGGCGTTCCGCCCACCCCCGGAGCCGCCCCGATGCTCACCCCCGCCACCGCCGCCTTCAGCGAGGAGACGTCCGTGATGCTGGGCGAGGCGCCCACCAGCCAGAAAAGGGTGGTGGTGGTCAGCCCGGACTTGGCCTTGGGCGTCAGGCGCAGCACCATGTCCACGCGCTTGCCGTCGGGGTTGACGCCGATCTTGGTGACGCGGCCCGAGTCCACGCCCAGGTAGACGACCTTGGTGTCGCCCACCTGGGCTCCGCCGGAGGCGGCGAAGGTCACGGTGACGTCGACGCCGCGCTGCGCGAAGGCGCGCAGGCCGAGGTAGCCCACGATCAGGAGCGCGGCGATCGGAACGGCCCAGACGAGGCCCGGCCAGCGGCCGGACCGCTCGCGCGTCTCGGTGCGCACCGGCTCGCTCACGCGCGGGCTCCGGCGGCGTCCCACAGGAGGCGCGGGTCGAACTGCCGCGCGGCCAGGACGGTCAGCACCACCACCGCGGTGAAGCACGGGGCGGCGGGTTCGGCCCGCCCGTAGAGCAGCGCGTTGTAGCCGGTGACCGGCACGAAGCAGGCGATCACGAACGGGTCGACCATCGACCATCGGCCGATCTCGTCGATCACCGTGTAGAGCCGCGTCTTCAGCTTCAGCCCCCGCGTCGAACGGCTCCGCACGGAGTGCACGAGCACCGCCATCCCGCCGAGCTTCAGGAGAGGGATGGCGAAGCTGGCGGTGAAGACCAGCGCCGCCAAGCCCAGAAGCTTCGCGTTCATGAGGTCGCCCACGCCCTGCAGCACGGTGTAACTCTCCGGCTTGAGGCCGATGGGCAGCGTCGCCATGGGGTAGATGTTGGCCGGCAGGTAGAAGGCCGCGCCCGCCAGCGTCAAGGCGGCGGCGCGCGCCACCGAGTTGCGCCCGCGCGCGTGCACCCGCTCCGCGCACCGGGGGCACCGGGCGCCCGCCGCCTCGCCCGGCAGCACCAGCTCGCACGAGGGGCAGCTCACCGCGCCGACGAGCGTCTCCACCGCCGCGTCGGGGGAGATCAGCCGCCACACCGCCGCCTTGTCGAGCGCGGCGCGGGTGCACAGCGACAGCACGCCCGCGGCGATGAAGCACTGGGCGCCGGCGCCCACCGTGGTGAAGATGGTGGCGGAGAGCCGGGCGTGGGCGATCCACAGCCCCAGCAGGAACACGTCGACCATGGCCCAGGTCTGCAGCGCGTTCGCCGTGCGGAAGGCCCGGCCCAGCCACCGCGGCCGCAGCCCCGACCGCAGCGCGCCCAGGACCGCGGTGAGGAGGCCGAAACGCATGATCGGCGCCACGACGACCAGGAGCGCGATGACGACGCCCAGCAGCGGGAAGCCCTGGCCCCACATGGCGTGGGCGCTCGACAGGAGCCGGCTCTCGCGTGAGACGCCCAGCGTGGAGGTGGTGAGGAACGGCAGGAGGTTGGCGGGGCCGAGCATGAGCAGGGTCGCGGCGGCGCAGGCGAGCGCGGCGTCCAGGCTTCGCCCCGTGGTGCGCTCCAGCTCCGTGTCGCACCGGCCGCAGACGAGCACCGCGCCTCGCGCCGCGGCCCGATCGGCCTGGAAGGCGCCGCAGGCCGGGCAGGAGGTCGATGTGGAGGCCGGGGGCGCGACGAAGCTCATCTCGGACGGAGCGTGACCATCCCGGCGTCCCGGCGGCAAGCCGCGCATGCGGCGCGAGGAGGGGCGGACCGCGGCGTGGCCGCGCCCTACCGCTGCATCTGCATGATCTGGCCCATGGGCGGCATGTTGTGGTTCAGGTTGGCCATGATCCATAGCGAGCCCGCCATCACCAGGAAGACGATCAGCACGCCGAAGGCGAGGGCCAGCACGTTGTTGGTGTTGTCCGCCCCGGTGGTGATGTGCAGGAAGAAGACGAGGTGCACGCCCATCTGCGCCACCGCCATCACGCAGAGCGCCGTCGGCAGCGCGGGGGCGTAGACCAGGCCCGTGGCGGGCAGGACGAAGGCCCCCACCGTCAGCACCGACGCCAGCGCCAGCCCGATGAGGTAGCCGCCCACCGCGGCGCGCACGCCGCCGTGCGAGCCCTCCTCGCCGGGCGCCAGGTCCCGGGGCGGCCCGCCCGCCGCCGGCTCGGCCGTGGTGTCGCTCATGTGGCGGCTCCCAGAAGGTAGACGACGGTGAAGACGGCCACCCAGATGATGTCCAGCGCGTGCCAGAACAGGTTGAAGCACAGGATGCGGCGGCAGACGTCCTCGCGGAACCCCTTGGCCCAGACCTGCGCCATCATGGTGAGGAGCCACAAGAGGCCCACGCCCACGTGCAGGCCGTGGCAGCCGACAAGCGAGAAGAAGGCGCTGAGGAAGGCGCTGCGCTGCGGCCCCGCCCCCCGCGCCACCAGCTCGGCGAACTCCTTGAGCTCCAGCCCCAGGAACAGCGCGCCGAGCGCGAAGGTGGCGGCCATGGCCGACTGGAAGACGAGCGGGCTGCGCTGCATGGCCCCGATGCTCGCCATCCCGCAGGCGAAGGAGGAGAGCAGCAGGCACGCCGTCTCCACCGCCACGTTGGGCAGGTCGAACAGCTGGCGGCCGGTGGGGCCCCCGGCCGTGGCGCCCGACAGCACCGCGTAGGAGGCGAAGAAGGCCGAGAACATGATGATGTCGGACAGGAGGAAGATCCAGAATCCGTAGCCCACCACGATCCGCTTGGGCGCCGGCCCCTCGTGGCCCCGGTCGGAGGCGTGACGATCCCCCTCCCCCTCCTCGCCGGACGGGCGGTTGTGGTGGCCGACATAGTGGGGATCGTGGGCGCGGGCCTCGGGGTGGGTGGTGCTCATGCGCGGCCCGCCGCCTCCAGCGCGTCGGCCCTGTGGCGGCGGTTCTCCCGGGCGATGCGCGCCACCTCCTCGGCGGAGACCTCCTCCTCCGAGACGTCGCGCCAGGCGAAGACCACGAAGGTGGCGTAGGCGCCCACGAAGCCCACGGCCGCCATCCACCATATGTGCCAGATCACCGCAAAGCCGATGACGGTGGCGAAGAAGGCGCAGACCACGCCGGTGGGCGAGTTCTTCGGCACCTCGATCGCCTCGTACTTCGGTTCGTCGGACAGCTTCGACTGTTCGCGCGCGGCCGACTTGATGTTCCAGTAGGCCTCCTCGCCCCCCACGTCCGGCATGACGGCGAAGTTGAAGGCGGGCGGCGGCGAGGCGGTCGACCACTCCAGCGAGCGCCCGTCCCACAGGTCGCCGGTGGGGTCGCGCAAGCTGTCGCGGTCGCGGATGGAGGTGAAGAGCTGCACCACCTGCAGCACGATGCCCACCAGCACCATCGCCGCTCCCGCGCTCGCCACCAGGAGCCAGGGCCGCCACATGGCCACGTCGTAGTGCTGCATCCGCCGCGTCATGCCGAGGAAGCCCAGCCAGTAGAGCGGCATGAAGGCGACGTAGAAGCCGGTGATCCAGAAGCCGAACGCCGCCTTGCCCAGCCCCTCGTGCAGGCGGAAGCCGAACGCCTTGGGGAACCAGTAGGTGTAGCCCGCGAAAGCGCCGAACAGCGTCCCGCCGATGAGCACGTTGTGGAAGTGCGCCACGAGGAACAGGCTGTTGTGCAGCAGGAAGTCGGCGGGCGGCACCGCCAGGAGCACGCCCGTCATGCCGCCGATCACGAAGGTGACCATGAAGCCCACGGCCCAGAGCAGCGCGCTCGTGAACCTCACCGTCCCGCCGTACAGCGTGAACAGCCAGTTGAACACCTTCACGCCGGTGGGCACCGCAATGATGGTGGTCATGATCCCGAACACGGCGTTGACGTTGGCGCCCGCACCCATGGTGAAGAAGTGGTGCAGCCAAACCATGAAGGCCAGCACGCAGATCACCATGGTGGCCAGCACCATCGACCGGTAGCCGAACAGCGGCTTGCCCGAGAAGGTGGAGATCACCTCGGAGAAGATGCCGAACGCGGGCAGGATGACGATGTACACCTCCGGATGCCCCCAGGCCCAAATGAGGTTCATGAACATCATGACGTTGCCGCCGGCTTCATTGGTGAAGAAGTGGAAGCCGATGTAGCGGTCCAGCAGCAGCATGGCCGAGGTGGCCGTCAGGATCGGGAAGGCCGCCACGACCAGGAGGTTGGAGGCCAGCGTCGTCCAGCAGAACATCGGCATGCGCAGGTAGTCCATGCCCGGCGCGCGCATCTTCAGGACCGTCGTGACCAGATTGATCCCGCCGATCAGCGTCCCCACGCCGGATATGGTCAGCGCCACCAGCCAGTAGTCCACCCCCACCCCGGGCGAGTAGGCGATCTCCGAAAGCGGGGGATAGGGAAGCCAGCCCGTGCGCTGGAATTCGCCCAGCACCAGCGAGATGTTCACGAGCAGCGCGCCGGAGGCGGTGAGCCAGAAAGCCACCGAATTCAGCGTCGGAAAGGCCACGTCGCGCACGCCCAGCTGCAGCGGCACGGCGAAGTTCATCAGGCCGAACATGAAGGGCATGGCCACGAAGAAGATCATGATCGTGCCGTGCGCTGAGAAGATCTGATTGTAGTGCTCGGCCGGCAGGAAGCCCTGGCTGTGGAACGCCAGCGCCTGCTGCGTGCGCATCAGGAGCGCGTCGGAGAAGCCGCGCAGCAGCATGACCAACGCCAAAATGCAGTACATCACCCCGATGCGCTTGTGGTCGACGCTCGTGATCCACTCGCGCCACAGGTAGGGCGCCCAGCCCTTGCGCAGCACCCAGACGAGAACGCCCGTCCCGACCAGCGCGATCACCCCCGCCGACACCATGGGCAGCGGCTGGTCGAGGGGCACCGCCTTCTAGTCCAGCTTGCCCATGAGGAGGCTCATCGGGGATCCAGGGGCTTGGGGAAGACGCGCGGGTTCGGCCCCGCCTTATCGGAAGGTCCGGGCGCCGGCGGGGCGGCCTGCGAGACGATCGCGTCGAACAGGCCGGGCTGCGCGGCGCGGTAGGTGAAGGGCGCCACGTCCGCGCTCTGCTTCGCCAGCACCGCGTAGGCCGGCGCGTCCAGCACCGGACCCCGCGCCTTGGCGGCGTCGATCCAGGCGGCGTAGCCGTCGGGGGCCAGGGCGTGCACGTCGAAGTGCATGCCCGGGAAGCCGTCGCCGCTGATCATGGCGGCCCGCCCCTCGTAAACGCCCGGCCGGTCGGCCTGCAGGTGGAGGTCGTCGGCCATGCCGTTCATCGTGTAGATCATCGAGCCCAGCTGCGGCACGAAGAACACGTTCATCACGCTGCCCGAGGTGAGCTTGAAGTGCACCGGCCGGCCCACCGGCACGGCCAGCGTGTTGACGCTGGCGACGCCCTCCTCCGGGTAGACGAACAGCCACTTCCAATCGAGCGAGACGACCTGCACCTCCACCGGCCTGACGCCGTTCTTCAGCGGCAACGGCCGGGCGGGGTCGAGCTCGTGCGAGCCCACCCAGATCATGCCGCCCAGGAACATGATGGTGATCAGGGGCACCGCCCACACCACAAGCTCGACCCGTCCGGAGTAGGCGAACTTGGGCCGCCGCTTGGCCTTGGTGTTGGACGCGCGGAACCACCAGGCGAAGGCCAGGGTGCACAGGATCGTCGGGACGACGATGGTGAGCATGACCGCCACCGCGTCGAACAGCACCTTGACGTCGCCCGCGCCGACGGGTCCGGCGGGCGTGAGCACGGGCGCGCCGCACCCGCCCAGGAGGAAGACCGCAGCCGCCGACGCCAGGCGGAACACGCGCCCGCCGCGCTCGTCCCGCCGCTCAGCCTGCATCGATGTCGGCACGGCGTGGCTTTCCTCCACGCGACGATCCGACGCAAGCGAGGCCGGGAGGAAAACAGAGCGGAGGTGGCGATTCGGGTCCGCCGGAGCGGCCCGGGCCTCAGAGCCGCGTCACCCGCTCCCCGTCCACCCGCCAGCGCAGCCGCGAGGGCGTCGTCACCACGTCGAAGGCGAAGCCGTGGCGCAGGCTGAGGAAGACGTGCGCCGCCGCGGGCGTGGGGCCGTCGGCGTGGGCGA
>CAXSHO010000003.1:39108-40729 GCA_964237305.1 uncultured Caulobacteraceae bacterium | reverse complement strand
GCCTCCACCTCGCCGCCGGCGCCGACCCGCAGTCGCCGGTGGGGGCCCGCCGCCATGTCCTCCGTGCGGTCCGCCAGCCGCAGGAGGTGCACCTCCACCCTGCCGACCTCCCGCCCGTCGCGCGGCGGCGGGACTGCGACGGCGGCGAAGCGCAGGTCACCGGACGCGGCGAGCGCCCCGGCCTGGCGCGCCGCCGCCAGCCTGCGCTGCCGGGCGCTCGCCGGGCCGCCCGACTCGACGATCGCGCCGCCGTCCGCGGCGAAGGTGACGCGACGCAGCACGTCCGCTCCGGCGGGGCCGAGCGCCGCCACCTCGTAGCCGTCCGGCCCCACGTCCACCGCCCAGCCCTCGACCGCCTCCATCGGGATCGCCCGGAGGGCGTCGCCCGCCACCGCCTCGGCCAGGAGGAGGTGGAACAGCAGGCTCCCGCGCACCGCCACAGCCTGCGCCGCCGCGTCCAGCCCGGCCATGTCCGCGTGCCCGACGACCACCGTACCGCCTCCGCGCATCCCGGACCTAGGGAACACCCTGATACCAGCGGTGCGGCGCAGAGCCTATCTCCACGGTCGGCTGCGCTCCGGGCGATCGACGGAGGCGCGTCATGTTCGGCATCCTCCTGCCCTCCGTCTCCGACGCCACGAGGGCGGTGACGGGCGCGGCCTCCTCCGCCCTACACACCACCGAGGATCTCGGGAGCGCCGCCGTCTCTCACGCCGCCTCGCTCGGCCGCGCGGGCCTGGACCTCGGCCGCTCGGCGGTGACCACGCTCAGCCACGTGGACGTGCAGAAACTCGGCTCGACCGCGATCGGCGCGATCGGCCACGCCCAGGCATGGGCGGAGAACGGCATCCGCTCCGGCGTCATGCAGGCCGGACAGGGCGTCCACGCGGCGGCGGACTACGGTCGCAGCCACATCACCGGAAGCGATCCGCTGTTGAGCCTGGCCCGCGGCGCGATCACCTACACCGAGACGCAGGCGCGCTTCGACCTGGGCGTCGTGGGCGGCGTCGGCACGGCGGCGGTGGGGCTCGTGGGCTCGGCCGGCCAGCTGGGCGTCATGGCGGCGGAGCGCCAGCTCTCCCCGGCCGCTGCTGCGGCGCAGGACGCCAAGATCGGCGGCGCGGTGCTGGACGGGGTCAAGGCCGTGGCCGGCTATGCGGACAGCGTGGCGCACGACCCCTCGCGCGTCCTGGGCGACGTGGAGGCGGCGGGTGGCGCGGTGGGCGGCTGGGTGGAGGGCGAGGTGGCGAGCGCCGAGCAGGCGGTCGCGGAGGGCCACGGCCCCGAGAGCTTCGGCATGGTGGTGGGCAACCTCGCCACCTACGCCATCCCGGTGGGCGGCGAGGTGCGCGCGGTCGCCGGCGTGGGTGAGACGGCGACCCGCGGGCTGGCGGGCGCCCTGACGGAGGACGCGGCGCGCACGGTGGTCGAGGACGGTGCCCGGGCCGCCACGCGCGACGCCGGGGAGGATGTGGCGAAGTCCGGCGCAGAAGCGGCCACCCGCGACGCCGGCGACGCGGCCGCCCGCACGGCCGCGGAGCGAGCCGATCCGGTGAGGCCCGCCGAGGTGGGGAGCATCATCAAACCCCGTGTGGCCATCGCCGACGCCGACGCCTACCGC
>CAXSHO010000003.1:26454-39098 GCA_964237305.1 uncultured Caulobacteraceae bacterium | reverse complement strand
TGCGGAGCGCCCACGAGCCCTTCGCCCGTGCGGGCAGCGGCACGCTGGCGCCCGACACCATCTACACCTACGCCGGCCGGGAGTTCGAGACCGACGCCCTCGGCCGCTCCATCAGCACGCGCGGCGTGATCGACACCGGCTTGGCCGGCCAGCGCATCCCCTCCGTCGATCTGGCCATCGGCAGGGGGCCCGGCGCCCAGGCCGGTGACGTCGGCTTCCACCGCGGTGCGGACGTCCTCGGCTTTCCCGGCGGGAGGCTGAACGTGAACCCGGGCAACGGAGCGCCGCTCGACGCCTTTCCCGGCGTCTCCAACCTGAACGGCGGAGCTTACAAGACCCTGGAGGGCCAGCTCCGGAGGCTCGCGGATACGCCCGGCAACACCGTCACCGCCGACTTCCGCGCCGTCTTCGAGGATGGTAACTTGACATCGAGGCCGGACGCATTCGCGGTGATTTTCGAGGTCAACAGCGGCCCGCCGGTGACCCAGACCTTCTTGAACCGACCGGGCGGCTGACATGGACGAAGACCAGTTCAGCCTCATCTCGGATGTTCTGACGTCATCGAGCCGCATCGCTCCCAGCGGCTGGACCGAGCTGATGATCCGCTACTACGTGGAGGGCGATCGCAGCGCCCAGGTCGTCACCTGCCTCGCGGACAGGCCGCAGGGGCCGGTGGAGGAGGCCCTGCCCTACGATCCCAAGCTCGACCCGACGATGCGCAGGCTGCGCGACCACCTGGCGCAGGCGGGCCGTCCGCCCTTCACGCAGGCCAAGCTCCATCTGCGGGCCGGCGGGGAGTACGAGGCGGACTACGGCTACGACCCCGTCGATTGGGACGCCCTGCTGCAACCCCGCTGGAATTTCGACCGGGCCGCTCGCTGAGGGGCGGCCGCCGGTCTGCGCCGGGTGCGAGGTCAAGGTGCGGCTTGCGGCGGAGTCTCGATGCCGAAGCCGACCTTGCGCCGACTGGGGCGACGCGGTTGAGCGACCTCCACCCGCAGCTTATGGTCAGGGTCGGAGCCGGTGGTGAGGACCTCCCCCCGCGTGGCGGCGCCGTGGTGTCGGGGTAGGCGTCGTGATCCAGACAAACGCGCTTTGGGAGAGACTGGCGGGATCGTCGGCGGCCGGGCAAGCGGCCGCGGACCAGATCCTCGCCCGATACGGCGTCGGTTGAGGGCGAGCGGGAATGAGCCGCATCGCCGTCGTGGGCGAGAGCGTGGGAGAGGCGGCGCCCCGGCGTTGTCCGACAGGCGCGGACGGGCGAGGATGCCGCTCTCACCAGCCACGAATGCTGAACCCCGCATGACCCCTCGCCTTCTCGCCGCCCTCGCCCTGTCGCTCCTCGCCGGCGCCGCGCTCGCGGCGGAGCCGCCGCGTCCCGGCAGGGCGCAGCCGGAGAAGCCCGACGCCGGCGCCAGCGCGGCGCCCGATCAGGGCGTGCTGTTCCGGCCCGAGCAGGTGGAGAGCCAGGGGTCGGTGGCGGTGGAGGGGCGGCGGATCGACTACCGCGCCGTGGCGGGCACCATCGTGGTCCATCCCAAGGGCTGGGACGACGCGGCGGCGCGCGAGCCGCCTTCGCTGGGCGGCAAGGCGGGCGCCCCCTCCCCCGCTCCAGGCGTGGACGAGGGCGACACGGCCAATCCGAAGGCCGAGGCCTCCATGTTCTACGTGGCCTACTTCGCCAGGGGCGCGCCCGCGGCGGATCGGCCGATCACCTTCCTGTACAACGGCGGGCCGGGCTCCTCCACCGTGTGGCTGCACATGGGCGCCTTCGGCCCGCGGCGAGTGGTGACCGCCGACGACAGCCACACGCCCGCCGCTCCCTACCGCGTCGTGGACAACGCCTACAGCCTGCTGGACGCCAGCGACCTCGTCTTCATCGACGCGCCGGGAACGGGCTTCAGCCGGGTCGCGGGCAAGGACAAGGAGAAGGGCTTCTACGGGGTGGACCCCGACGCCTACGCCTTCACGCAGTTCATCCTGGCCTTCCTGTCGAAGTACGACCGCTGGAACAGCCCCAAGTACCTGTTCGGCGAAAGCTACGGCACGCCGCGCTCGGCCATTGTGGCCAACCAGCTGACCACGGGGAACGACACCGACCTGAACGGCGTGATCCTCTTGTCACAGATCCTGAACTTCGACCTCTCGGCCGACGCGCCGCAGTACAACCCGGGCAGCGACCAAGCCTACGTCACCGCGCTTCCTACCTACGCCGCCACCGCCTGGTACCACAACCGCCTGACGGGCGCGCGCCCGCCGGAGCTGCGGACCTACCTGAACGAGGTGGAGCGGTTCGCCACCGGCGACTACGCACAGGCGCTGCAGGCGGGCTCGGAGCTCGACCCCGCGCGCCGGCAGGTGGTGGCCGAGCGTTACGCCCGCTACACGGGGCTGCCCGTCGCCTACGTGCTCAAGGCCGACCTGCGGGTGGACGGCGGCATGTTGGAAAAGACGCTGCAGGACCCCGCGGGCCTCACCACCGGCCGGCTCGACACCCGCTTCTCCGGCCCCGACATCGACCCGCTCAGCAAGGAGGCTGACTACGACCCGCAGTCGGCCGCGATCAGCTCGGCCTACGTCTCGGCCTTCAACGACTACGTCCGCCGCACCCTGGGCTTCGGCGCCGGCCGGACCTACCGGCCCGAGACGGACGTGGGGAAGGACTGGAACTCCGCCCACCAGCCGCCCGGCACCTCCTCGCCCATCCCGGGCATCACCAACCTGATGCCCGACCTCGCCGTGGCGATGAAGTACAACCCACAGATGAAGGTGATGGTCAACGGCGGCTACTACGACCTGGCCACGCCGTACTACGAGGGCTGGTACGAGATGCACCACATGCCCATTCCCGAAAAGCTCAGGGGCAATATCGAGTACAAGTACTACGAGTCCGGCCACATGGTGTACGCGCACGAGCCCGCGCTGAAGGACCTGCACGACAGCGTGGCCGCCTTCATCCGGCGCACCGACAACCTGCACGGACCGGCGAAGTAGGCTGGGGAAATCGAGCTAAGCGCCGTCTCCACGCCTGCGGCCGAACACCGCGTGGTCACCCAGGTCCGGCGGCGGGGCGCCGGCGACCATGTCGGCGTAGGCGTCGAACAACGTGCGCACTCCCGTCGACGGCGTGGCGTCGGCGTCGTAGCGGCCCGTGGACGGGTCGAGCACGAGCATGGACTCGGTGGCGTAGTAGCGCCCGATCCGCGCCAGCTCCGCCTTGGCCGCGATTGCGGGCGAGACGCGGCCAGCGAGCGACAGCGCGCCGACCACCGCGTCCATCGCGCCCACCGGCAGGCTGCGGAACCGGGGCGGGCGGCCCAGGAGCGCGAACAGCCGCTCGCCCTGCTCGCGCGGGGTGATCGCCGGTCCGGGGCCGCCGATGGGCAGGACGCGGTTCCAGCGCGTCTCGTCCTGCAGGCAGTCGGCCATGTAGTCGGCCAGGTCCTCGTCGGCGATGGGCTTGCACGCGGTCAGGCGGCCGTCGCCGAACAGGAGGTAGGGCCGACCTCGCCGCACCCGCTCGAGCTGCCCCGACAGCGACTTGAAGTAGGCGGTGGGCCGCACGATCGACCACCGCATCCCCGACGCCGCCAGCTCCTTCTCGAAGGCGAGCTTGGCGTGCTGGAACGCCAGCCGGGGCTTCTGCACGCAGATGGCGGACAGGAGCACGAAGTGGCTCACGCCCGCGGCCCGCGCGGCCGCCAGCGCGTGCCGGTGGGCGAGGTGGTCCACCGCCCAGGCGTCGGCGGGGGAGCCCGTGCGAGAGGCCATGCACGAGACCAGCGCGCCGAACCGCTCGCCGCGCAGGCCGTCGCGCGCCAGGGAGGCCGGGTCGGCCGCCTCGCCGAAGCGCACGTCGGCGCCCGCCAGCGGCGGCAGGCGCGCGGGATCGCTCCCGGGCCGCACGAGGCAGGCGACCTCCCGCCCGCGGCGCAGCAGCGCCCGCACCACCGCCGCGCCGATAGAGCCGGTGGCGCCCAGGACGAACACCCGGCCCTTCCCGGATGACGCGGGCTCGGCGATCATGGCGTCCCGACCGGTGATGCGCGCCTCCCTGGGTCGGCCAGAGCTAGGCCGCCGCCGCGGGCGGGTCTAGGCTCGCCTTCCAGCCCAAGGGGAAGCGACGCGGTGGAGGAACACGTCCCGGCGGCCGAGCGGCACGCGGAGGAGCTGGCCCAGCGCGCGCCGGCGCTGGTGATCATCGCCGAGCGGTGGATCTCCATCCTCATCGCCGCCTTCCTCGTCTTCGCGGCGGTGCTGGCGCTGGGCGTGGCGGGCTTCCGGCTGGCGGAAGGCCTGTTCCGCCAGGGGCTGGACGCCCGGCTGATCGTCAGCGTCGTCGACCACCTTCTGCTGGTGCTGGTGCTGGTGGAGATCCTGCACACCGTGCGCCAGTCCATCGAGGCGCGGGAGCTCCAGGCCGAGCCGTTCCTGGTGGTGGGGCTGATCGCCACCGTCCGCCGGATCCTCCTGGTCACGCTGGAGACCTCCGACGCGGGGATGACGCCGCAGGGGGGCGCGCAGAACTTCGGCCACAACATGATCGAGCTGGGCGTGCTGGCCGGGCTCACCGCCGTCCTGGTCACGTCGATCTTCGTGGCGCGGCGCAGCCGCAGGCCCGGAGCCTAGGCGGGCCGCACCTCCGTACGCTCCACCAGGCCGTCCTTGAAGTGGACGACCGTGCGGGCGAAGGCGGCCATCTCGGCCTCGTGGGTGACCATCAGCACGGTGACGCCGCCCTTCAGGTTCAGCTCGGTGAGAAGCTGCATGATCTCCACGGAACGCTCGCTGTCGAGGTTGCCCGTGGGCTCGTCGGCCAGGAGCACGTCCGGCCCGGTGACGATGGCGCGCGCGATGGCCACGCGCTGCTGCTGGCCGCCTGAGAGCTCGGCGGGCGTGTGGGTCGCCCAGTCGGCCAGGCCCACCTTGTCGAGCGCCGCCATTCCCTGGCGACGGCGCTTGGCCGCCGACTCGCCCCGGTAGAGCAGCGGCAGCTCCACGTTCTCCAGCGCGGTGGTGCGCGCCAGGAGGTTGAAGCCCTGGAACACGAAGCCGAGATAGCGCCGCCGCACCAGCGAGCGCTGGTCGCGGTCCAACCCTTCGACGTGCACGCCCTTGAAGGTGAACGACCCGGAGCTGGGCACGTCCAGGCAGCCCAGGATGTTCATGGTGGTGGACTTGCCGGAGCCGGACGGCCCCATCACCGCGACGAAGTCGCCGCGCGCCACGTCCATGTCCACGCCCTTCAGCGCCTGGAAGGCGGCCGCCCCCTCGCCGAAGCGCTTGGTGACGTCGCGCAGCGAGATCAGCGGCGGCTCCACCGTCAGCGGGTCCCCTTGGCGAGCTGGCCGGTGACCACCTTCAGCCCGGCGTGGACGCCCGCGCCCGACACCTCCGTGCGGCTGCCGTCGGTGTCGCCGATGATGACGGGGACGGCCTTGGGCTTGCCGTCGGCGCCGACGACGAAGACCTGCTGGCGGGCGCCGCGGCCGATGGCGGCGCGCTTGGGCTTGGGCGCCATCCCCGGCGGGCCGCCGAGCACCACGCCGCCCTTGTCGGACTTGAGCGTCGGCTCGAAGCGCAGGGCCGCGTTGGGGGCCATAAGCACGCCGCGCCGCTGGCTGGTGACGATGGCGGCGGTGGCCGTCATGCCGGGCTTGAGCAGGAGGTCGGCGTTGGCGACGCTGAGCACCGCCGTGTAGGCCACGACGGTGGAGGTGGAGGTGGCGGTGGTCCCCGCGCTGTTCACGGTGGGCGTGGCGTTGGCCCCCAGGTCCACCCGCGTCACCGTCGCGGGAAAGACGCGGCCCGGGTAGGCATCCACCGTGAAGGTCGCGGGCGCGCCCGTGTGCAGCTCGCCCACGTCCGCCTCGTCCACCTTCACCTCCAGCTTCATGGCCGAAAGGTCCTCGGCGATGGTGAAGAGCGTCGCCACGTTGAAGGAGGCCGCCACCGTCTGCCCGGGCTCCACCTGCCGCGACAGCACCACGCCCGTCACCGGGGCGTAGATCGTGCCCTTGGACAGGTTGGTCTGGTTGGTGGAGACCGCCGCGCGGGCCTGGGCCACCTGCGCCCGGGCGGCCGCGACGTTCGCCACGGCGCGGGCGCGGTCGGCGCGGGCGGAGGAGAGCTCCGTCTGCGAGGGCACCTTGCCGCCGGACAGCTTGAACACCTGCTCCTCGCGGGCGAGATTGGCGGTGGTCTGCTCCACCGTGGCCTGCCCCTGCTGCACCGACGCCTGGGCGGCCAGGAGCGACGCCTGGCTCTGCACCAGGGCGTCGCGCAGGCGGGTGAGGTCCAGGCGCGCCAGGGGCTGGCCCTTGGCCACCCGGTCGTTGTTCCCGACGAAGACGGCGTCGATCAGCCCCGACTGCTCGGACCCGACGTTCACCTGCTTGGTGGGCGCGAGGTTGCCCGTGGCCGAGACGCTGACGGTGAGGTCGCCGCGCTCCACCGGCGCCTGCGCGTACTGGACCGGCGGCGGCCCGCGGAAGCAGCGCGACAGCAGGAACAGCACGAACAGCACGCCCAGGGCGACGCCCGCCCACTTGGCGATGCGCCGCCAGGCCGCGGGCTTCTTGCGGTCGAGGAAGGCGTCGATGTCGGGAGTGGCGGTCATCGTGCGGAGGCGCTCGTGAGGGGTGCGGGCTCCCAGCCGCCGCCCAGCGCCAGATAGAGCTGGACGGCGGCCAGCGCCCCGTCCCCCTGGGAGGAGGCCAGGGCGTCGCGGGCGGAGAGCAGGGACTGCTCGCTCTGGAGCAGGGTGAGGAAGTCGACGAGCCCCGCCGAGTACTGGCTGCGGGCGTAGAGGGCGGCGGCCTCCGCGGCGTCCACGGCGACCCGCAGCTCGGCCTGCCGGCGGCGGGCGGACTCCAGCGACTGGCTGGCGTTCTCCACGTCCTCCAGCCCGCTCAGCACCGTGCGCTTGTAGGTGGCGAAGGCCAGCTCGGCCCCCGCCTGGGCGGAGCGCACCTGCGAGCGGAGGCGCCCGGCGTCGAACAGGGTCTGCGTCAGCCCGGCGAAGAGCGCGCCGGTGAGCGTGTCGGCGAGGCCGCCCAGGGCGGCGCCCGCCGTGTTGAAATTCCCGGAGATGGCGAGCGCGGGGTAGAGCTGCGCCTTGGCCACGCCGATGCGCGCGGTGGCCGCCGCCAGCTGGCGCTCGGCGCTGCGCACGTCCGGCCGCAGGCGCAGGGTGTCGGCGGGCACGCCCACGCCGACGGCGTCCGGCGCCCTCGGCACCGGGCGCACGGCGGTGAGCTCGCCGCGGAGCGCGCCGGGCGCCTGGCCGGTGAGCACGCCGATGCGGTTCACCGCGCTTGTGAAGTTGGTCTCCAGGAGCGGGATGGTGGCCGCGGTCTGCGCGCGCTGCACCCGCGCCTGCTCCACGTCCAGCGAGGAGACGAGCCCCGCCTGGACGCGCCAGCGGGCGATCTGCAGGTTGTCGTCCTGCGTGCGCAACGTGTCGCGCGCGATGAGGAGGCGCGCCTGCGCCAGACGGGCTTCGATGTAGTTCTGCGCGGTCTCCGCGGCCACGGAGGTGCGCACGCCCTCCAGGTCGAAGCGGGCGGAGTCCTCGGCGGCGCGCGAGGCCTCCACCGTGCGGCGCAGGCCGCCGAAGATGTCGGTCTGCCACGACGCGCTGAGGCCCAGCGACAGCTGGTTCGACGACCCGCTCCCGCCCGTGTTGATCACCGCGCCGCCGGTGGCGCTGTCGCCCGTGCCCAACACCACGCTGGAGCCGGACACCCGGCTGAAGTTGCGCGTGTAGCCCGCCGAGCCGGTGAGCGAGGGCAGCTGGTCGGCCCGCGACTGGATCAGCGACTCGCGCGCCTGCGTCAGGCGGGCGAGCGACTCGGCCACCTGCAGGTTGGCGGCGGTGGCCTGCGCGATCAGCTCGGTCAGCAACGGATCGTCGAAGCGGCGCCACCACGACGCCAGGTCCGTCGGCGCCTCCCGCCCCGTCCCGGGCGCGACCGTGTAGGCCTGCGGCACGCCGAGCGCCGGAGCCTCGGGCGCACGGTAGTCCGGCCCGAGCGCGCAGCCCGACGCCAGCGCCGCCATGGCGGCGGCTGCGACCAGGCTCCTCGCCCTACTCATGCCGCAGCGCCTCGATGGGGTTGAGCGCGGCCGCGCGCTGGGCGGGCACGTAGCCGAACACCACCCCCAGGAGCGAGGAGAAGGCCAGGCTGCCCACCACCACCGCCGGCTCCATCACGAACTCCACCTTCATCAGCCCGGTGAGCAGGAGCGAGAGCCCGAACGCCAGCGCGATGCCGATGGCCCCGCCCATGGAGCACAGCACCACCGCCTCCGTCAGGAACTGCAGCCGCACCTCCCGGGCGAGCGCGCCGATGGCCAGCCGGATGCCGATCTCGCGCGTGCGCTCGGTCACCGACACCAGCATGATGTTGACGATGCCGATCCCGCCCACCACCAGCGAGATGGAGGCGATGGCGGCCACCAGCCCCGTGAGCACGCCGATGGTGCCGGAGATGGTGTCGGAGATCTGCTTCACGTCGATCAGGCGGATGTCGCTCTCCTGGTCCGGCCCGATGTGGCGGCGCTCCTTGAGCAGGCGCTCCACGTCCTGGCCGACGGTGGCGTTGTCGTAGGCGGGGTCCACGCCGATGACGATGAAGATGATGTTCTGGTTGCCCACGAGCTGGCGCTGGGCGGCGCGCAGCGGCATGAGCACCACGTCGTCCTGGTCCTGCCCGCCGCCGCCCTGTCCGCGCTCCTTCATCACGCCGATGACGGGGCAGGAGAGGCTGTTCAGCCGCAGGTGGCGCCCCACGGGATCCTCGCCGGCGAAGAGATTCTTCACGACGGTGGCGCCCACGACGCACACGGCGCGGCCCGCGCTCTCCTCCGCGTCGGTGAAACGGCGGCCGGAGACGAGGGCCTGATTCTGCACGTCCATGCCCGCGTCGCTGGTGCCGGTGACGGTGGTGGACCACTTCACGCCCTCGTTGAAGGCGGCCACGCCCGTCTGGCTCTGCCCCGCCACGGCGCGCACGCCGCCCACCTGCTCGCGGATGGCGTCCACGTCGCCCGCCAGGAACGGCCGCGGCGCGCCGGCGCCCGCCGAGCGCCCCTGTGTGTTGGGCACCACCAGGAGCGTGTTGGCCCCCAGCGCGCTGATCTGCGTGCGCACCGACGCGGTGACGCCGTTGCCCACCGTCACCATGGTGATCACCGCCGCCACGCCGATCACGATGCCGAGCACGGTCAGGAACGACCGGAGCAGGTGGCGGCGGATCTCGCGGAAGGCGAGGAGGAGCGAGGCGCCGAGCATCAGCGCCGCGGCTCGCACGCTCGGTCCGCGCCCGGGCTCCTCGTCATGCTCGTCCCCACCCCCGTTCCGCGCCTCAAGCTGCCCCGCCGCCGCCCGCCGCCGCCAGTTAAACCTTCGTCACGTAGGAACCGCCGCGCCGTTCGGCGCCCGAGCCGCGGGCGTGATCGCGCCGGGGGAGGCGACCACCATTGCGGCGAGGGCCACGCCCGCCCGGGCCGCCGCTTCCGGAGACCCGCCGGCCAGCCGCTCCGCCAAGTAGGCGCCGTTGAAGCTGTCGCCGCCGCCGGAGGTGTCCACCACCGTGCAGGCGGGCGCCGGAGCCGCCGCCTCGCCGCCCGGCCAGACCACCCGGCAGCCGTCGGCGGCGAGGGTCAGCGCCACCTCCGCCGCGCCCGCGCCGCGCCACAGGGCCAGCTGGCGGTCGGGATCGGTCTCGCCCCACAGGAGCTCGCCGTCCTGGGCGCTCGGCAGCACGATGTCCGCGCACGCCGTGGCGGCGGCGACGGCGTCGGCGGCCTCGGCCATGTCGCGCCACAGGCGGGGCCGGATGTTGGGGTCGAAAGCCGTGCGACCGACGCGCCCCTTCAGCGCCCGCAGGAGGTCGAGCGCCTCCAGCCGGTCCTGCGGCGGGAGGATGGCGAGGGAGACGCCGGACAGGTAGACGAGGTCCAGGCCTGCCAGCAGGTCCGCGCCGCCCCGCGCCTTCAGCTCGCGCCACCAGCCCCGGGCGGCGGAGGCGCTCCGCCAGTACAGGAAGCTGCGCTCCCCCCGCGCGTCCAGCTCGATCATGTAAAGTCCCGGCGCGCCGCCGGGGACGGGGAAGGCCCAGCGCGCGGCCACCCCCTCGGCGGCGAAGGCGGCCGCCATGTCGCGGCTCGCCCCGTCGTCCCCGAGCGCGGTGACGAAGGCGACGTCCGCCGCCTCGCCCAGGGAGCGCCGGAGGTAGACGGCGGTGTTGTAGGCGTCGCCGGCGCAGCTCCGCGCGTAAAGCCCGTCTCCGGCCGGGCGGAGCTCCACCATGCACTCGCCGAGGCAGGCGGCCCGGATCACGGCGCCTTCCGGACCGAAGGCGCGGGAGGGCGGCGCGCGCGTCCGCAGGGCGTCGCCCGGCCGGACGGCGCCGCCGGATCGAAGCTCCTCGTCGCATCTGCGCCCATCATCACCTCCCTACACCGGATCGCGCGAGGGCCGCGACGGGCGACCCTGCGATGTGCGCCGGGGCCGGGACGGCCCGCACCCCCCGCCCGACCGTTGGCTTGGCCCGGCAAATCGTTCATCTCCACCCCAGAGGATCGTGGATGGCCGACTTCAGGTTGCTGGGACTGCGCAAGAGCTTCGGGGCGTTCGACGCGCTGAAGCCCACCGACCTCGAGGTGCAGGCGGGGGAGTTCATCGTGGTGGTCGGGCCGTCGGGGTGCGGCAAGTCCACGCTGCTGCGGCTGATCGCGGGGCTGGACGCTCCCGACGCCGGCCGCGTGTGGGTGGGGGGCCGAGACGTGACGGAGGCGCCGCCCGCCGAGCGGGGCGTGGCGATGGTCTTCCAATCCTACGCCCTCTACCCGCACCTGACCGTCGCGGAGAACATCGGCTTCCCGCTGCGCATCGCGAAGGTCGCCAGGCGCGAGGCCGCCGCGCGCGTCGCCAAGGTGGCGGCGCTGCTGGAGCTGGGCGAGCTGATGGACCGGCGTCCGTCCGGCCTTTCGGGGGGGCAGAGGCAGCGGGTGGCGATCGGCCGCGCCATCGTGCGCGAACCGCGCGTGCTGCTTTTGGACGAGCCGCTGTCGAACCTGGACGCGACGCTGCGCGTGCAGATGCGCCACGCCTTCGCCCGCCTGCACCAGGAGCTGGGCTCCACCTTCGTCTACGTCACCCACGACCAGGTGGAGGCCATGACGCTGGCCGAGCGCATCGTCGTGATGAACGCCGGGCGCGTGATGCAGGTGGGCGCGCCCATGGATCTCTACGCACGCCCCGCGTCGCGCGAGGTGGCGGTGGCGCTGGGGGCGCCCGCCATCAATCAGGCGGACGTCACGATCGTCGCGGCGGACCCCCGCGGCGCGACCGTGCGCCTCGCGGACGGGGGCGAGGTGAGGGTCTCGGCGGCCGTGGCGGGGGGCGAGGTGGGCCGCTCCGCCGTGCTGGGGGTGCGGCCCGAGCACCTGCGGGTCGCCGGCGACGGTCCGTTCGCCGGGCGGGTGGAGCTGTTCGAGCGCTTGGGCCCCCTGTCGTTCGCGCACCTGGGCGAGCGGGGAGGAGCGCAGACGGTGGTGGCGCAGCTGCCGGGCGACCGGCAGGTGGTCCTGGGCGAGCGGCTGGCGTTCGACGTCGCGGCGGATGACGCGCAGCTGTTCGCCGCCGACGGGCGCGCCTACCCCCGCCTCGGCCCCCACACGTCGCCCGGCCTCAACCCTTGACGCCGCCGCCCAGCACGCCCCGCACGTAGTAGCGCTGCAGCCCGAGGAAGATCAGCAGCACGGGCGCCGTGGTGATCACCGCGCCCGCCATCATCACCTCCACGTCCTGCGCGTGCTCCCGCGACAGGGCCGCCAGCGCCACCGGCAGGGTGTAGAGGCGCTGGTCGGCCAGGACGATCAAGGGCCACATGAAGTCGTTCCAGCTCGACAGGAAGACGAACAGGCCCAGCGTGACGAGCGCGGGCCGCAGCAGCGGCATGACGACGGTGCGCAGGATGGTGAGCTCGTCCGCCCCGTCCATCCGCGCGGCCTCCAGCATCTCGTCGGGGATGGACAGGGCCGCCTGGCGGATGAACAGCACGGCGAAGACGCTGCCCAGCGCCGGGGCGATGGCGCCCGCGTAGCTGTCCACCAGGCCCACCGCCTTCATCAGGAGGAACAGCGGCAGCATGGCCACCTGCCCCGGCGTCACCAACGCGGCGAGGAGGATCTGCAGGAGCCGCGCGCGCCCCGCGAACCTCAGCTTGGCGAAGGCGTATCCGGCGGGCGCGGTCAGGATCAGGGACAGGACGGTGGAGAGGCTCGCCACCAGGAGGCTGTTCAGGAAAGGCCGCACGAGGTGGTAGTCGCGGAACAGCTGGCGGTAGTGCTCAAGCGTCGGACGGCGCGGCCACAGCGGCGGCGGGGCGGCCAGCGCCTCGCCCTGCGCCATGAGCGAGACCGACACCATCCAGGCCAGCGGCGCCAGCGTGGCCAACGCCAGCGCGGCGGCCCCGAGGTTCAGCGCCGTCGTGCGGGCCCCGGCGCGGCTCACGACCAGCCCCGCCCGCGCGACAGGCCCACCTGCACGCGCGCGACCGCCATGGTCAGCGCGAACAACACCACCGCCACCGCCGAGCCGCTGCTGGAGCCCCCGGGCACGTAGGCCGGATCGA
>CAXSHO010000003.1:25418-26444 GCA_964237305.1 uncultured Caulobacteraceae bacterium | reverse complement strand
CGAGCCGCCCGCGAGGTTCCACCACTCGAACCCCTGCTTGAACATGAAGTAGAGCAGCGTCACCGTGCTCTGCGCCGGGCCGCCCTGCGTCATGACGTAGGGCTCGTCGAACACCTGGAGGAAGCCCGCCGCGCTGAGCAGAAGCGCCAGCACCAGCATGGGAGCGATGGCGGGCAGGGTGACGTGGCGAAAGCGCGCCCCCGCGCCCGCGCCGTCCAGCCGCGCGGCCTCCGCCAGTTCCTGCGGCACGACGGCCAGGGCGGCGGTGAAGATCACCATGTTGTAGCCGAACAGCTTCCACGTCATGAAGATCAGGATCGCGGGGATGCTCGCCCGGGGATCGCCCAGCCAGTCCACCGCCGGCAGGTGCAGGGCGCGCAGGCCCGCGTTGACCAGGCCGAAGCGGGTGTTCAGGAGGTAGCGCCACACCACCGCGGTGGCCACCAGGCTCGTGACGTATGGGGCGAACAGCGCCACGCGCCAGGCGCCCTTCCACCGCGTGGTCGCCGCGTCCAGCAGCAGCGCCGACGCCAGCGACGCGACGACGGCCGCCGGGGCGCCCACCCCCGCGAAGATCAGCGTGTTGAGGAGCGCCCGCCAGAACAGCGGGTCGGCGGCGAGGCGCGCGAAGCTCTGCAGGCCGGTGAAGCGCAGGGTGCGCAGGTCGCCCAGGGCGTAGATGTCGAAGTCCGTCAGGCTGAGCAGCATGGCCCCGGCCGTGGGCAGCAGGAACAGCAGCAGCACCAGCGCCAGCACGGGGGCGACGAACACCCACCCCGCCGTCCCCTGCCCCTTCACACGCGCCGCCCGCGGTCCAGCAGCCAGCGGCGCTTGCCGAGCCTCAGGTCGGCG
Organism: uncultured Caulobacteraceae bacterium; assembly: GCA_964237305.1. Classification (GTDB taxonomy): domain Bacteria; phylum Pseudomonadota; class Alphaproteobacteria; order Caulobacterales; family Caulobacteraceae; genus JASLDZ01. Next base: position 25,592 of record CAXSHO010000003.1, on the reverse strand, counting down.
ATGCGGTCCATCTCGGCGGCGGCGGCGTCCACGGTGAAGGCGCCGCGCACCATCCGCTCGGCCACGACCTGCACGTCCTCCGCGATGCGCGGCCACTCCAGCACCGCCGGGGTGGCCCGGGTGCGCAGGAGGGCGGCGGCGAAGGTGGCGGTGGCCGGATCGGCCTGCATCCGC
>CAXSHO010000003.1:18875-25408 GCA_964237305.1 uncultured Caulobacteraceae bacterium | reverse complement strand
GCCGTGCTGGACCATCTGGAGATCGCGCGCGCCCATGTGGTGGGCTTGTCCATGGGCGGGTTCGCGACGTTGCATTTCGGCTTCCGCCATCCCGGCCGGGCGCTGTCCCTGGTGGTGGCGGGCTGCGGATACGGGGCGGAGCCGGAGCAGCGCGAGCGGTTCAAGGCCGAAGCGGCGGTGATTGCGGAGGCGCTGCGGCGGGAAGGCAGCGCCCCCGCCACATCCCAGAACCGCGCCTGCACGGCGGGGTCGGTGAGGAAGGCGATCAGCCGGTCGGCGGCCGCCTTGTCGCGCGCGTCCCGCGTCACCGCCAGGCAGGCGCCGGCCGCCACCGTGGCGCCCGGACCATGGGGGCCCGGCATCGGCGCGGTCGCCCACAGGCCGGGCGCGAGGTCCGCGGTGCGCCTGCCGAGGTCCGCCCGCGTCCAGGAGCCGCCGGGGTAGACCGCCACCCACCCCCGCGCGAGCTCGCCGACGGGGTCGCCGGCCTCCACGCTGCCCACGAGCGGCGCCAGGCGCTCGTCGAACAGCGACTTGTAGAAGGCGAGCGCGGCCTTGAAGCCTGCGCTTGCGAAGTTGCCGCGCGTGTCGTCGTCGCGCAGCAGCGGGTCGGGTTGCTGGACCGCGAGGTTGAACAGGTGGTCCGGCCAGTTCAGCTGCATGAGGACGGCGTAGCCGTCCGGCGCCCGGCGCTTCACCGCCCGCAGCATCCCCCTCCAGCCCTCCCAGTCCTGCGGGGGGGCGGCGTGGCCGGCGGCGGCGAGGAGGTCGCGGCGGAAGTACTGCACCGTGGCGTCCACCGTCCACGGCGTGGCGAAGGCGCGGCCCTGCGCCTCCACCGCCGCGGGGGCGTACAGGTCGGAGGCGGGGGTCGCCCGGGGGGCGGTGATGGCGCCGATGCGCGCGAACTCGGGCGTCCACGCGTCGGAGAGCATGGTGACGTCGGGCATGGATCCGCCCGCGAACGCGGTGAGGAGCTTCTGGTGCGCCGCCGTCCAGGGCAGCCACTGCAGGTCGACCTTCAGCCCGGTGGCGCGCTCGAAGGCGGGCAGGAGCAGGGCCGCGTTCTCGCCCTCCACGTCCATGGCCCACAGGGACACGGTCCCGGGGGCCCCGCCGCGCCCGCAAGCGGCCAGCGCCGCCGCGCCGCCTCCGGCGAGCAGCGCCCGCCGGTGCGGCTCAGAAGCGATAGGACGCCCCGAACTGGAACGAGCGCGGGTTGGTCGCCAGGTCCAGGGGCTGGCGGTAGGTGCTGCTGGGCTGCCCGTCCAGGCCGGTGTAGCCGTCGTACTGCCCGTAGTTCTTGTTGTTGAACAGGTTGAAGATGTCCACATAGAAGTTCACGGCGTGCTGCGCGTGCAGCACGAACTCCTTCTGCAGCTTGATGTCCACCGTGCAGCGGGAGAACACGCCCAGGCAGTTGGCGCGCTGGCGGAAGCGGTCGAAGTCGATCTGCTGCTGGCTGTAGCTGTAGCCGTTCGTGTAGTTCTCGTACAGGTAGGGTGTCGGCGAGCTCAGCGTGGTCAGCGTGGAGAAGCGCAGGCCGAACGGCAGGCGCACCTGGCCCGAGACCACGATCGTGTGCAGCGTGTCGTTGAAGCGCGGGTTGACGCCGCACGAGTCCGGCGACAGGCAGTTGTAGCTGTAGAAGCCCTGCGTCTCCGTGGGAGAGACCGCCCCGTAGCCCGAGGGATCGCCGTTCTGCTCGGCGCGCGCCAAGGTGTAGGCCACGCTCAGGCCCCAGCGCGACGCCTCGGTGTAGGGCTTGTCCAGCGTGACGTAGAGGCCCTTGTAGCGCGTCTTCAGCTGGTCGACGGCCGTGGTGATGTAGGAGAAACCGTTGTCGCCCGCGGGCGTGCCGGGGCCCGTGACGCAGCAGTCGCCGGTGACGGGGTCGCGGTTGACGAAGATGTTGGTCAGTCCGTGATAGCCGCGGATGTAGGTTCCCGCCACCGAGGCGTAGAACATCCCCAGGCGCTGCCGCACGCCGAAGGTGAACTGGTCGGTCTCCGGCGAGGAGGCGTCGTTCTTGACGACGAAAATCTCCTTCAGCCCCGTCTGCGTGGTGGAGCCGCGCAGCGCCTGCAGACCGGCCGCGGTGGAATAGCTGTCCTTGTAGACGACCGTCGGCTGGCCCTCCACGTTGGGCTGCCCGTCCCGCGAAAAGAAGAACGTCGCCAGGTCGTATTGCAGCCGGTAGCGTTCGTTCAGCGTGTTGGAGAACACGTTGCGGTCGTAGTAATGTCCGTACCCGCCGAACAGCACCGTGCGTTGATCGGCGAAAACGTCGTAGGAGAACCCCAGTCGCGGCTGGAACATGCCGAGGTCCTGCGGCCGTTTCGAGCCGTCGGTGATGAAGTCTTCGGGGTTGGTGAAGTAGAAGGTGCGCGGCAGCGCCCGCAGCGCGGCGGCCACCGCGGGCGGCGTCACGAAGTCGTTGTTGAAGAGGTTGTCCTCGTAATCCCAACGAAGGCCGAGGTTCAGGGTCAGGTGGTCGTTCACCGCCCAGTCGTCCTGCGCGTAGACGCCGACCTGGAAGTTGTCCGCCTTGATGTCGGGATCGCCTACGCCGAGGTTGGCGAGGTAGGGTATGCCGAGGTCAGGCAGCCTGAACTCGAAATACGGCTGGGAGTAGAGTTCATTCCTGACGTCGTAGTCCTGGTGCGAGTAGCGGACGCCGAACTTGAATATGTGGCTGCCGTGAAACTCGATGCTGTTCAGCGTCAGGTCGTCGCGCAAGGTCACCGAGGTCTGCTTCACGTTCTGGGTGGACGTGGCGCCGCCGACCTGGATGTATCCGAGGTAGTTGAAGGTCGGCGTGTCGGTGAACCTGCGAGGATTGTAGGTGTAGTCCAAGACCGAGACCGCCGCCTCGTTGACGAAGCCCTGACCGCGGAACGTGTGGCGCAGGAGATAGGTGTCGACCTCGTTGTCCAGCTCGGTTGCCGCGGTGTAGGCGGTGTTGCGGCCGAAGTCGCGGACGTCCGTCTCACGGCGGATGTTCACGGAGAGGTCGAACGTCTGCCTGTCATCGGGCGTCCAGGTCAGCTTGCCGAAGTAGAGGTCTTCGCTGAATGGCGAGGGGAAGAAGCCGAGGTACTTGCCGAATTGCGACAGAAGCGCCGGATCGGTCGAGTTCAGCCGCACCTGCTCGGAGCGGACCTGCTCGTTGCCTTCGTAGGCCGCGAAGAAGAAAAGCTTGTCCTTGATGATGGGCCCGCCGAGCGAGACGCCGTACTGCTTGCGCTCATAGTCGGGCTTCGGAGCGCCGATCTCCTTGGAGAACACGTCCTGCTCGGTCAGGTCCTTGTTCGTGTACTGGAAGAAGGACTCGCCGTGCAGCTCGTTCGTGCCGGTCTTCGTCACGGCGGTGATGATGGCGGATGAGGCCTGCTCGTACTCGGCCTTGTAGTTCTGCGTCAACACGCGGAACTCGGAGACGGCGAGTTGCGGGAACGGGTTGCCCCGGCTGCCTTCCTGACCGGCGATGCCCCCCGCCAGCACGTTGTTCTTCAGGCTGAGCCCGTCGATGAACACGTTCACGTCCGACGGATTGCCGGCGCCCGCCGTGAAGCCGCGGCCGAACTGGGAGTCGTTGTACTTCACGCCGGGCGCCAGGGCGGCGAAGCTCAGGAAGTTGCGGTCCGTCTGCGGAAGATTGCGGATCTGCTGGGGCGAGACGTTGGTGGCGACTTCCGAGGTCTTCGTCTCCACGAGCCGGCGGCTCGTGACCACCACCTCGGCCACCGGCCCGGCCCCGCCCGCGCCGGCGTCCAGGTCGAGCGTGAGCGCCTGTCCCACCGCCACGGTGACGGCCTGCGTGTGCTCGGCGCCGTCCGCCCCCTGGAACCGCAGCACGTAGGACCCGGGCCTGAGCCCGCTGAGGGCGTAGCGGCCGTTCGCGTCCGTCGCCGCGCTCACCGTCCGCCCGGTGGCCGGGTCCCGCGCCGTCACCGTCGCCCCGGCCGCGCCGCCCTGCAGCGCGCCGCGGATGGAGGCGGTCACCGTCTGGCCCCATGCCGGGCCCGCGAGCCCCGCGCCGACGCAGGCCGCGGCGAGCAAGCCCAGGCGCAGACCGCCCAACCGTCCCTGAGACACCCGATCCCCCGCCCCGACGCGCATGCTGCGCCCGGCTGTCATAAACACACCTCGGGCCGCAAAAAAGCCTTTCCGCAAAGCAACTTCGCACGCCGCGGGAGCGATCACGTTCGGCCAAACCGCGGGCGGGCGTGATGTCAGGCGCTGCGCGCGGGCCTCACCGCGAGCGGCCCCGGGCGGTCACCGGCCAGACCGCGAGCAGCTCGTCGCCCCGCACGACATGGTAGGCCTCGTAGAGGTTCACGGTGGGGTCGCAGTGGGGGGTCGTCAGCGTCACGCGGTCGCCGAGCCGCGGGCGCGCGACGGCCCCCGGCGCGAGCACCAACGCCCCGTGCTCGTCGCCCATGAAGGCGTAGGTGGAGCCCTCCGGCGCGCCGGCCGTCACCGTCGGCGGCCCGGCGTCGGTCGAGAAGGCCTTGAACCCCGCATCGAGGGTGACGAGGCCGCGGGCGTTGGCGCTGATCACGCTGGCGTCCACCACAAGCGACGTCTCGAAGGGCTGCGCCTCGCCGGCGGCCAGGGCGCAGGCGGCGTACTGGTCGTCCATGAAGACGTAGGAGCCGACCTGCAGCTCGGTGAACAGCCCGTGCTCCACGTCGATACGGTGCGAGCCGGTGCCGCCGCCGGTGACGATCTCGCTCTCGAACCCCTCGGCGGACAGGGCGTCCAGCACCTCGCGCAGGTAGGCGGCCCTGCCGAGCACCGCGTCGCGGCGGGCGTCGAAGGAGGCGATGTGCTGCTGGGCGCCGCAGTAGAACTGCACGCCGCGCCAGCGCAGCGCGGGAAGGTCGCGCAGGGCGCGCGCCAACTCCACCGCCTGGGCGGGGGAGGACACGCCGGTGCGCCGGATGCCGGGATCGATGTCGATGACGACGTCGAGCACCCGCCCGGTGGGCGCCGCGGCGGCCGCCAGGGCGCGCGCCGCGTCCGCATGGTCGACCACCACGCTGAGCCCGCGGGTGCGCGTGTTCAGGGCGGCGAGCCGCTGGAGGCCGGGGGCGGTGACCACGGGCGAGGTGATGTGCAGCCCCTCCTCCCCGCCCTCGGCCAGGGCCGCGGCCTCGCCCAGCTTGGCGCAGCACTGGCCGAGCGCCCCCGCCGCGACCTGCCGACGCGCCACGTCCACGCTCTTGTGCGTCTTGGCGTGGGGCCGCAGGGCCACGCCGTGGCGGCGCGCCCAACCGGCCATGCTCGCGATGTTGCGGTCCAGCGCGTCCAGATCGAGCACCAGCACCGGCGTGTTCAGCGCCGCGCGGCCGCCCTCCACGCCCACCAGGGCGGCGTGCAGCCGCAGGTCATCCATGCCCGGACTCCGGCGCGACGCCGAACAGACCGCGCAGGAACGGGTTGGCGAACTTGGCCCGGGGGTCGGCCGCACGCCTCACGCGGAGGAAGTCGGCCGCCCGGGGGTAGAGGGCGTGCACGTCGGCCTCGCCCAGCGTGTGGCGCTTGCCCCAGTGGGGACGCCCCCCGGCCTCGCGCAGGATCGGCTCGATCTCGCCGAAGACCGTCTCGTGAGGCATGGGCGCGAACTGGTGCATGGAGACGGAGGCGCACCCGCCCGCGTGGAAGGGGCTGAGCCAGATGTCGTCGGCGGCCACCGTGCGGAACTCGAAGGGGAAGGTGACGGGCAGCTGCCGGGCGCGGATCCGCTCGATGGACGCGCGCAGCGCCTCCAGCCCGTTGGCCCGGGGGATCTCGTACTCCATCTCCTCGAACGGGATGGTGCGGTCGGAGGGGAAGATCCGGTGCGCGGGCGCCACCCGGCGGCTGGATCGCATGGGCTTGCCCATCAGGGTGCGGTGCAGGTGGGGGATGGAGGCGGGGGAGCGCGCGCCCTCCTCGCACAGGAGGCGGAAGGCGGTCTCGTCGATGTCCACGGCGTGGCGCCAATCCCCCTCGGGCTCGGCCTCGTGCAGCGTCTTGAGGATGACGTCGTCGGCGTAGGGGAAGACGAAGAACTCCACATGGCGGCGGGCGGCGGACCACTCGTCGAAACGCTCCAGCACCTCGCCGAAGGGCTTGCGCTCGATCCGCTCCTCCAGGTGGAAGGCGGGCTGCACCGCCACGCGGATGCGGCTGGCCACGCCCACGAGCCCGAGCGACAGCCTGGCCGCCTCGAACAGCTCCGGCCGCAGGTGCGCGTCGCAGTCCACCACCGCGCCGTCGGCCATGACGAGGCGGAAGCCCCGCGCGAAGGTGGAGAGGCTGCCCAGCGCCTCGCCCGTGCCGTGCGTGCCCGTGGCCATGGACCCCGCCAGCGACTGCGGGTTCACGTCGCCCTGGTTCATGAGCGAGAACCCCTTGGCCCAGAGGGCGTCGGTCAGCCTGGCGAGGCTCCAGCCCGCCGGCGCCTCGACGACGCCGTCCGGCAGGAGGTCAAGCCCGCCCTCCATGTCGCCGAGGTCCAGCAGGAGGCCGTCCGTGGCGCAGAG
>CAXSHO010000003.1:0-18865 GCA_964237305.1 uncultured Caulobacteraceae bacterium | reverse complement strand
GGCAGTTGATGTCGCCCTGGTTGGGCAGCGACAGGCCCTCGTCCCACAACGCCGCCGTCAGTTTGGCGAGCGTCCAGCCGGCAGGGGCCCACACGGTGGTGCGGTCGGCGGCGACCTCCAGCTCGCCAGGCAGGGCGTCGAGCGAGACCAGCACGCTGTCGGTCTCGCAGAGCGGCATGAAGGAGTGGCCGGCGCCCACCACCCGCACCTGCGGGGCCTCGGCCACCCGCCGCGACAGCTCGGCCTCCGTGCGGGGGCGCACGATGGCGCTCGGCTGCGCGACCACGCCACCCGACCAGTTGCTCCACTCGGCCATCGTCGCCCGCTCCGCCGTCCCGACCGGACTTAGTCGGTATCCATCGCTATCTCAATGCGCCGGCCGCCCATGTCCCGCTTCTCACACCTCAGAGCACCACCGACCACGTTCGGTAGTCGCAGCTATCAAATCCCTTGCACGATCGGTAATGACAGTTATCGTATCGTCATCACGTGGTGGAGGGGCGGAGATGACAGGGTCGCGCCGGGTTCTGGTGTCGTCTTCATGCGGAGCCGTCCTGGCCTTCGCCCTCGCCGCGACGGGGGCGTACGCCCAGGGGGCACCGGCGGCGGCCGCCCCTGCTCCCCCGCCCGACGCGGACGCGGTGCAGACGGTGGTGGTCACCGCGCAGCGGCGCGACGAGAACATCCAGAGCGTGCCCATCACCATCCAGGCCTTCACGGGCAAGGACGTGAGGGATCTCGGCGTGAAGACGACCAGCGACCTGGGCGCGCTCACCCCCAACGTGGACATCGCGCTGCCCGGCGGCGCGGGCAACCAGCCGATCATCACCATCCGCGGCATCGGGCTGAACGACGCCTCCACCAACAACTCCGGGCCGAACGGCGTCTATCTGGACGAGGTCTACCAGAGTTCGCCCACCGCGCAGACCTTCCAGACCTTCGACCTAGACCGGGTGGAGATCCTCAAAGGGCCGCAGGGCACGCTCTACGGCCGCAACGCCAGCGGCGGGGCTTTGAACCTCGTCACCACCAAGCCCACCGACTACTACACCGGCGACCTCCACGCGGAATACGGATCCTACAACACCTATCAGCTGGAGGGCGGGGTCGGCGGGCCGATCGCGCCCGGGCTGAACGGGCGCGTGGCCGCTGTCGTCAACGAGAGCGACGGCTACTTCAAGAACCTGCAGACCGGCGGCCACGAGAACGGAGCCAACAACTTCGCCCTGCGCGGCGCGCTGCAGTGGAAGCCGGTCGACGACCTCACCGTGCTGTTCAACGTGCACGGCGGGCGGGTGGACAACCGGCCCAACGAATACCGCCACATCGGCACAAACGACCCGAAGACCGGCGACCTCTGCACGGTGTCGCAGGCCAACGGGGGCGGGTGCGTGGACCTGTTCGGCTACGGCGCCTTCAATCGCCGCGAGCACCTCACCGTGAACAGCGCGGGCGCCTACCTGCGCGCCGACTACAAGCTCGGCGACGTCACCCTGACCTCCATCAGCGCCTTCGAGCACAACGACAAGTTCCATCCGGAGGAGACGGACGCCTCGGCCGACCAGTTGCTGGAGCTGGACGGCCACGCGCGGTCCGACACCGCCACGCAGGAGTTTCGCGCGGCGCAGACGACCGAGCGCTACAACTGGCAGGCCGGCTTCTACTTCCTGCACGAGGACCTGAAGCAGAATCAGCCGGGCCAGATCCTGGAGGGCGGCGACGCCGTGTTCGGCGCCAGGGGCGCGCTGGACGGCGTGGCCTTCCAGAGCTTCAACCAGAACGACCAGATCACCGACGCCTACGCCGTCTACGGCCAGGGCGCCTACAAGCTCACCCCCAAGCTCAGCCTGACGCTCGGCGGGCGGGTCACGCGGGAGGACAAGAGCTTCCACTACGACGGCGCGCGGGCGCTGCAGCAGGGCGGGTCGGGCAACTTCGGCCCGCGCATGTCCCTGGCGGTGGTGGACAAGGCGCTGGAGGACGACAACTTCTCCTTCCGCGTCGCCGCCGACTACAGGTTCACCGACCGCGTGCTCGGCTACGCCAGCGTCACCACCGGCTTCAAGAGCGGCGGCTTCAACGGCGGCTTCCTGTCGTCCACCGACCCCGCGGTCATCAGCCGACAGCTGGACCCGGTGCGGCCGGAGACGGTGACCTCCTACGAGGTGGGCGTGAAATCGGAGCTCTTCAGCCGCCGGCTGGTGTTCAACGCGGCCTATTTCTACAACGACTACAGCGACGAGCAGGTGTTCGAGCTGGCCTCGCCCCCGCCCGGCAGCGTGGGCGGCCTGCCCGTGAGCGTCCTCGGCAACGCGGAAAGCGCCCACACGCAGGGGATCGACCTGCAGGTGCAGGCGCGCCCGGTGCGCGAGCTGACGCTCGGCTTCAACCTCGGCGTGCTGGAGGCCAAGCTCGACCGGCTGATCAGCGACGTCTCCTCCACCTCGCAGGACTTCTCGGGCAACGACCTGCCGCTGGCGCCGCACCTGAGCCTGGCGGCCTTCGTGGACTACAAGCGCCCGCTGTTCGGCGGCGTGGTCGACGTGCAGGCCAACGCCAACTACCGCTCGCGCCAGTTCTTCGACGTCGCCAACGATCCCTTCCTGGTGCAAGAGGGCTACTGGCTGGCCAACCTGCGCGTCGCCTACAAGCGCGACGGCGCGCCGTGGGAGGTGGCGGTGTTCGCGCGCAACCTGGCCGGCAAGCAGTACTACATCGACAAGTTCAACCTGGTGGACCCGTTCGGCCTCGTGCAGGGCATCGTGGGCGCGCCCCGCACGGTGGGCGCCGAGGTCAACTACCGCTTCTGACGTCCATCGATCTGCAGCTATGGTGACGCCGATGCCGACGGACGCGCACGCCACGGTGGAGGAGGTCACGGGCCCGCCCCTGACACCGGTCCAGGCGTGGGCGCTGATCGGCCTGGGCGTCGTGTCGCTCCTGATGACGGGCGTGCAGAGCGCGCTCCTGGGCGCCCTGGCCGACGAGCACCGGCTGAGCGCGTCGGGCGTGGGCGTGGCGGCCACGCTGGAGGCGCTGACCATGGCGGTGACGCTGGCCGTCGTCAGCGTCGTCCTGCCCGCGCGGCGGCTGCGGCTGTGGGGCGTGGCGGCCACCCTGGGCCTCGCCGTCTCCACCCTCCTCGTCACGGGCGCGCACGGGCAGGCGGTGTTCGCCGTCCGCGCCGCGGCGGGGGTGGCGGAGGGGCTGCTGCTGTGGCTGGCCTCCGTGATGATCGCCCGCGCCGCCACGCCCGAGCGGTGGGCCGCGTTGCTGTTCCTGGTGCTCAGCCTTGCGCAGCTGGCGATCTCCGCCGCTCTGGGCGCGGTGGTGCTGCCGAGGTTCGGGGCGGACGGAGGCTACGTCCTCCTGGCGGTGCTGGGGTTGTCCGGCCTCGCCTTCGCGGCGCTGTCCCCCGCCGCGCTGGGGCCGCTGCCCGGCGTGGGGCGAGGCGCGCAGGGGCTGCCGCCGCCCGCCGGCTGGGTGGGGCTGTTCGGCATCCTTCTGTACACGGGGGCCACCGGGGCGCTCAGCGTCTACCTCGTGCCGCTGGCGCAGGCGGCGGGCCTGAGCGCTGGGGCGGCGCGGCTGGCGCTCTCGACGGGGCTGGGCGTCCAGATCGTCGGCTCTGCGCTGGCGGCCGCCCTGGCGGGACGGGTGGGCTGGTTCAGCGTGTTCGTCGCCACCACCGTCGGCTATCTCTTCGTCTGGGGATACTACCTGCTTCCCGGCTCCACCTGGCCGTTCGTGGTGATGACGGGCTTCAGCGGGCTCGTGGCCATGTTCGTGCCGCCGTTCCTGCTGCCCATGCTGATCCAGGCCGACCCCACCCGGCGCGCGGCGCTGCAGAGCGCGGGAGCGCAGCTGATGGCCGCCGCGCTCGGCCCCTTCGTCGGCGCGTGGGCGGTGGAGGCCGGGGGCATGCGGCTGATGGTGCTGGCCAGCGCCGGGCTCCTCCTTGGCGGGATGCTGGTGTTCACGGCGCTGCGCTTCGCCCCCCGACGCGCCCGCCCGTGAGCGCACCGCCCGGCGACGCGCCCCCCTCCCCCGGCGCGCCCGTCGCCGCAGCCCGGCCCGGCCGCAAGCGCATGCCGCGGCAGGAAAGGTCGCAGCAGACCTACGACCGGCTGCTGGAGGTGGCGGGCGAGCTTCTGGCCGAAGTCGGCGTCGAGCGCATCTCCACCAACCTGATCTGCGCGCGCGCCGGCATGACGCCGCCCGCGCTGTACCGCTACTTCCATGACAAGTACGCCGTCTTGGAGGCGCTGGGCCGCCGGCTGATGGAGCGGCAGAACGCCGTCCTGTTCGACTGGCTGGACACCTACGGGCCGCAGGGGCCCCGCGCGTTGAACGACGCCACGCTGGAGCTGACCCGCCGCACCGCGCAGGCCACCGCCTCCGAGCCCGGGGCCTTGTGGACGCTGCGGGCGCTGCGGGCGGTGCCCCAGCTCGCCCCCGTGCGGATCGAGTCGCACCGGCAGGTCACCGACCGGCTGGTGGAGGTGTACGGCCCCATGCTGCCGCAGGTGCCCCGCGACGTCCTGTGGATCCGCCTGCGCATCACCGTGGAGTTCGGCTTCGCCGTGGACGAGATGATCGCGGAGGGCATCGGCGTCGACCGCGAGCAGCTGCTGCGCGAGGTGGCGAAGATGATGCAGAGCACACGGCTGGACGGCCCCCCTCCCCGCGGCTGAGGCGCGCGCCTCAGCCCGGCGGCAGCCAGCTGCGGTGGAGCGGGTGCGAGGCGTCCAGCGGCAGCCTCACAGGCGCGTTCGTCCGGGCGGAGTGGTAGGCGGCGGTGACGAGCTCCAGCGAGCGCCGGGCGTCCTCCAGCGTCACGGGCGGTTCGCCGCCCGCGGTGATCGCGTCATGGACGAGCTCCCACTGGCGCGTGTAGCCGTCCTCGTGGTGCGGGTAGGCGGCCAGCGCCTCGTCGATGCGGGCCTGGTGCGCCTCGTCCTCGGCGGCGAAGGTCCAAGGGTCGCGGAACATGGCGTAGGCGTCGGTGGTGCTCTCGGCCGCGAAGCCGCGGAAGGCGAAGCGCAGCCGCGAGATCTCCCGGCGCGAGCCCAGCGTCATGGACAGCGCGGCCAGCGAGCCGTTCTCCAGCCGCACCGACAGGGCGGCGGTGTCCTCCGTCTCGATCGGGTTCACCAGGGTGGAGGTCATGGCGAACACCTCCGCCGACGGGCCGTGGATGTAGTTCAGCATGTCGTGCGCGTGGATGGCGTGGCCCAGCAGGCCGCCGCCGTACTCGGTGGACCACTTCCCCCGCCACGGGACCGCGTAATACTCCGCATCCCGCCACCAGTGCGTCTCGATGGTGGTCATGAAGGGATCGCCCGCGAGGCCCAGCGCGATCAGGTGCTTGAGCTTCTGCAGGCCCATGCCGAAGCGGTACTGGAAGACGGGCGTCAGCGTCTTGCCGGAGCGCCTGACCACCTCCGCCATCTCGTCGCACTCGGCCAGCGAGCCGAACAGCGGCTTCTCGCAGATCACGTGCTTGCCGGCCTCCAGCGCCGCCTTGGTCATCTCGAAGTGCAGGCTGGGCGGGGTGCAGATGTCCACCACGTCGATGTCCGGCCGGCGGATCACCTCGTCGAACGACTCGGTGAAGTCGGGGATGGCGAACTTGGCCATCAGCTTGCGGCTGCGCGGCTCGTCCAGCGCGCACAGCACCGGCACGTCGAAGCGCTCGGGCAGCCAGCGGTAGCCCTTGGCGTGCAGCCAGCCGATGCCGGAGCCGACGAGCGCGACGTTCAGGCGGGTCATGGGCGTCGCGCTCCTCAGGCGGCGGGGGTGAGGTCGACGGCCTGCGCCTGCGCCTCCAGCGCCAGCCGGCTGGTCTCGAAGACGTGCTGCTGCGGCATGGCCGTCTCCGTGCGGTCGCGCACGTCGGCCAGGAAGTCGGTGAAGTAGTTCAGCGCCTCGCCGCTGCAGTCGATGTGGCGCACGCCCTCCCTGTCCACCAGGAACAGGTGGTCGCCGCCCTCGCGCCCGCCGATGTCCACGTACTTGCGCAGCTCGATGTAGCCGTCGGTCCCAAGGATGGTCAGGCGGCCGTCGCCCCAGGTCGGCAGGCCGTCCGGCGTGAACCAGTCCACCCGGATGTAGCCGGTGGCGCGCTCGCTCTTCAGCAGCACCTGCCCGAAGTCCTGCAGGCCCGGATCCTGCGGGTTGCCGTAGTTGCCCACGGTGGCGGCCACCACCTCGCCGGTGGTGGACCCCGTGTAGAACAGGAACTGGTCGATCTGGTGCGACGCGATGTCGGTCAGGACGCCGCCGTAGCGCTCCAGCTCGAAGAAGTAGGGCGGCCGCCGCGGCCGGTTCAGCCGGTGCGGACCGACACCCAGCGTCTGCACCACCCGGCCCACCGCCCCGGCCGCGACCAGCTCGCCCGCCTTTTGCGCCGCCCTCACGATCAGGCGCTCGGAGAAGCAGATGGAGAAGATGCGGCCCGTCTCCTCCACCGCGGTGCGCAGATCAGCCAGCTGGGCGGAGGTCGTCGCGCCCGGCTTGTCGCACATCACGTCCTTGCCGTGGCGCATGGCGGTGACGCACATGGCGGCGCGGTCGGCGGGAATGGCGGCGTTGCACACCACCGCTATGCTCTCGTCGTTCAGGATCTCATCGACGCTGAGCTTGCGGGCGTCCGGGTACATCTTCTCCAGGCCGCGGACGATCCCCGGCGCGGTGGTCTCGGGCGCGTAGCCGGCGAACTCGGCCCCCGCGTCGAGCAGCCCCTGGACGTGGTCGAACACATGGATGTGGTCCACGCCCCACGCAGCGAAACGGATGGACATCGGACTCCTCCGGCGACGGCGGCCGTCAGGTGGTAGCTAGAGCTATCATGCGCGGCGGTCAAATCCTGCGCCGCCGCAGGGGTGCGGGCCGCGCGGCCCGGACCGCACCCGCGGCCATGACCGCCGGGTCAGTAGACCACCACGGAGCGGATGCTCTCGCCCGCGTGCATCAGGTCGAAGCCGCGGTTGATCTCCTCCAGCGTCAGCCTGTGGGTGATCATCGGGTCGATCTCGATCTTGCCGTCCATGTACCAGTCGACGATCCTGGGCGTGTCGGTCCGGCCCCGGGCGCCGCCGAAGGCCGAGCCCTTCCACACCCGCCCGGTGACGAGCTGAAACGGCCGGGTGGAGATCTCGCGCCCCGCCTCCGCCACGCCGATCACCACCGATACGCCCCAGCCGCGGTGGCAGGCCTCCAGCGCCTGGCGCATCACGGTGGTGTTGCCTGTGCAGTCGAACGTGTAGTCCGCCCCGCCGTCGGTGAGCGCCACGAGGTGCGCGACGATGTCGCCCTCCACCTCCTTGGGATCGACGAAGTGGGTCATGCCGAAGCGGCGGCCCCACTCGGCCTTGTCTGGGTTGAGGTCGACGCCGATGATCCGGTTCGCGCCGACCATGCGGGCGCCCTGGATCACGTTCAGCCCGATGCCGCCCAGGCCGAACACCACCACGTCGGCGCCCGGCTCCACCCGGGCGGTGTTGACCACCGCGCCGACGCCCGTGGTGACGCCGCAACCGACGTAGCAGGCGGTGTCGAACGGCGCGTCGTCGCGGATCTTCGCGCACGCGATCTCCGGCAGCACCGTGTAATTCGAGAAGGTGGAGCAACCCATGTAGTGGAAGATCGGCGCGCCCCTGTGGCTGAACCGGCTCGTGCCGTCCGGCATCAGCCCGCGGCCCTGCGTGGCGCGGATGGCGGTGCACAGGTTGGTCTTGCGCGACAGGCACGACTTACACTGGCGGCACTCGGGCGTGTAGAGCGGGATCACGTGGTCGCCCACCTTCAGGGAGGTGACGCCCGGCCCGACCTCCTGCACCACGCCCGCGCCCTCGTGGCCCAGCACCGAGGGGAACAGCCCCTCGCTGTCCAGCCCGTCCAGCGTGTAGGCGTCCGTGTGGCAGATGCCGGTGGCCTTGATCTCCACCAGCACCTCGAACGCCCTGGGGCCCTCGAGGTCGAGCTCGACGATCTCCAGCGGCCTCTTGGCCTCGAACGCGACGGCGGCGCGGGTCTTCAACTTGGCCTCGGGGATCGAAGGACGGACGACCCCCCATGCCGCGCACCACCCCCGTTCGGCAAGGGCGCGCGCACGGGCTGAGGATCAGAGTGGCGCGAGGAGGGTGGCGGTGCTGTCAGTCCAAACGCAACCTGTCTCCGCTAGGGCGCAAGCTCCCCTACCCCGCCTGGGTGCTGTCAGACCAACGGCAACCTGTCTTCGCTAGGCGCAGCCCTCCCCTCCTCGGCCGTGGTCTAGGCGGCGAGCGCCTGCCACTCCGCCAGAGCGGCGGAGTGGCAGGCCTTCATCTGGTCTCGTCCGGTGAGGTGTCGCTCCGTGGCGAAGTGGTTGTGGAAGGAGGCGTGCACCGCTGAGAACTTTTGCAGCGTGTGCATGCGGCGGAAGCGGGACATGGCCCGCTCCCTTCGTCGGAACGGCAGGTGCGAGTTCTCCACCCGGTTGTTGGCCCAGCGGGCCATCTCCCGCTTCTCAGCGTTGCCCAGCTCCTTCATGGCCGCCCCGTACGAGCGCAGCCCGTCGGTGGTGATGGCCTCAGGGGAGCCGTGGCGCTTGAGCGCCTTCCTGATGAAGCGGAGCGCGGCGGCCTCGTCCCGCGTCTTGGTGACGAAGGACTCGAGCACCTCGCCCTCGTGGTCCACCGCACGCCAGAGGTAGTGCTGCACGCCGTTGATGCGGACGTAGACCTCGTCCAGATGCCAGCGCCAGTGCGTGTAGGCCCGCATGCGATCCACCCGCTTCCTGCGGATCTCGGCGGCGAACATCGGCCCGAAGCGGTTCCACCAGAACCGCACCGTCTCGTAGCTCACGTCGATCCCCCGCTCGGCGAGCAGGTCCTCCACGTTCCGCAGCGACAGCGGGTAGCGGACGTACATCATCACAACGAGGCGGATTACCTCGGGCGATGAGTTGAACCGACGGAACGGGCTGGGAGGCTTGCGGGCGGGCACGCCCGATCACTAGCCGCTCCCCAGCCGGCCCGTTAGCCTGACAGTGCGCGCGTAAACATTGTTCCTGGCGCACGGCGTGGAGGGCGTCTCGGTGGAGACCATCGCAGCGCGCGCGGGCGTCTCAAAGGTTACGCTGTACCGCCACTTCCGCGACAAGGGCGCGCTGTTCGAGGCGGGGGTGCGCCGTGAGGTCGAACGCATCGAGGCCGCCCAGGCGCCGTCGGGCTCGGGCGCGGACGATCTGCGCGCGACGCTGCGCGCCTTCGGCCTCGGGCTGATGGGCTTCCTCGTCAGCGACCCGGCCGTGGACTTCTACACTGCGCTCGCGGGCGAGCTGCGGCGGCATGAGGCCTTGGCGCGTATCTTCTACGATGCCGGACCAGGGCGCACGCGCGGCGCGCTAGCAGCGCTCCTGCAGGCGGCGGCGGATCGGGGCGAGCTAGAGATCGCCGACGCGGAGGAGGCCGCCGAACACATCTTCGGCCTCTGGCAGGGATTCTCGACCTGCAGCTGTCGCTCGGCGTCGAGGCCGCGCGCATCCGGGAGACGCTCGAGCGCAGAGTAGACCGCGCCCTCGACGTCTTCTTCAGCGCCTACACAGCCGCTCCTATCGCACCAAAGGCGTAGCGGCCGAGTGGCGCCAGGAGCGGAACTTAGCTCAGGTCCGGAAAGCCGACATTCGCGGCTCACTCCTCCGAAGCCGTCGTACCTGCGGGGTTCCGCTAAGCTGCACGTCGAGTAGAGGCTAGCTGGTCCAGACCAGGTCGCTGACTCTCTGGCTGCGCCTGCATCGCGGCCGATGCGTCGAGCACGGTGGCGTCAGGCGTGACCTTTGTGACCGGTCCCTCGTTGGTGAGGTCGAGTAGCCGATCTCGGCCGTCAACGCAGGGTGAGCGAAGAAGCCAAAGCGGCCGAGGCGGTGATTGAACGTGACGACCACAACGCCCTGCCGATCGTGGGCGGAGCCGTCGTAGAGCGGCGCCGTGCCGGAGCCGTTCACCAGGCCACCGCCGTGGATCCAGACCATCACCGGCAGGCACCTGGCCCGGCCGGCGCAAAGATGTTCAGCGTCAGGCAGTCCTCGCTCAGGGGAGCGAACCGACGCCGTTGTTCGGTCTTGTTGTAGGCCTGCATTCAGATCGCGCCGCCCCGGTCGGCGCGGCGCACGCCAGCCCAGGACGCGGCGGGACGGGCCGGCCGCCAGCGCAGGTCTACGACCGGCGGCCAGCCGTAGGGCAGGCCTTGAAGCTGGCGACGCCCATGACGGTCACGCCCTGAAGCGCGCCGCTGTCGACGCGCACCGTCTGCGCGCCCGCCACCGTCGCGAGCGCCGCCGCGATCAGCATGGCGGCTCCTTTCCAAAGCCACATCGAACGCAGGTCCATGCTCCGCCGCCCGCCGATCACCGGTCCCGCACCTCGCTCGCCGAGAGGGTCACCGTCTGAGCGAGTGGGGCGTCCGCCGAGGAGGCGCCGGCGGTGACGAGGTAGCGCCCTGCGGGCCGCCGCCAGGCGTGCGCGACCTGGCCGACTGTCGCCATGCAATCCACCTGCACGCGGCGCGTCTCGCCTGGCCGCAGCTCCGCCCTCGCCCACCCGACGAGGCGGGGCGTGAGGCCCGGCGGCCGCACGTAAACCTGCGGCGCCGCCACACCGGGCCGGGAGCCCGTGTTGGTGACCTGCAGGCTGACCCGCAACGCGCCGTCGCCTTTCGCTTGCAGCCCCGCATAGCGGAAGCGCGTGTAGGAGAGCCCCCCGCCGAAGCCGAACAGCGGCCGCGCGCCCGTGCGGGCGTACCAACGGTAGCCGACATCGGAGCCCTCTGCGTAACGCACGGGAAAGGGCGCCATGGTCTGGCCGGTCAGCCCCTCGGGCTTGGCGTCGGCGTAGCCGTCTAGCACCGGCCGCGGCAGCTGCGCGGCCGAGTTCGGGAAGCTGACGGGCAGGCGCCCCTGCGCGTCCACCTCGCCCGACAGCACGCGCGCGATCGCTTCGCCGCCGCGCGAGCCGGGGTACCAGGCCTCCACGACAGCGGCGACCTTGTCGAGCCAGGGCATCAGAACTGGGCCGCCCGTTTCCAGCACCACCACTGTGCGCGGATTGGCGGCGGCCACCGCAGCGATCAGCGCATCCTGCCCGTCCGGCAGGGAGAGCGGGACGTCCTGCCCCTCCGTCGTCCACTGCGGGGCGAACACCACCGCCACGTCCGCGGCGTGGGCGGATGCGGCTGCGACCGCCGGATCGGTCCCGGGATCGAAGGTGACGCGACCGTTCCTCGCGCGCAGCGCCGCGAGGGGTGGTGACGGGTGATACACCTGACCTCCACCCCACTCAGGCGACCCCTTGGGCGCGGGGAAGCTCGTGGAGCCGATCGGGAGCACCTGCGAGGAGCCGCCGCCCGACAGCACGCCCACGTCCGCATGCCCACCGATCACCGCCAAGCTCTGCGCCGCGCCCACCAGGGGCAGCACGCCGCCCTCGTTCTTCAGCAGCACGATCCCCGCCTCTGCGGCTCGTTGGGCGACCGCGCCGTCGCCCTTCGTGTCCAGGCCGCCCGCCTGCACGGGCCGGTCCATGGCGCCGGTGGAGAACAGACCCCACAGCACCCGGCGCACCATGTCGTCGAGCCGCGCCTGCGTGACCGCGCCGGAAGCCAGCTCCGCCTTCAGGGGAGCGTCGAAGAAGACCTGCTTGTCGAGCTCCTGGCCGGACTCCTGGTCCAGCCCCGCGTTCGCGGCGCGCACCGAATGCACCGCGCCCCAGTCGCTCATGATCCAGCCGCGCCAGCCCCAGTCGCGCTTGGGAATGGAGAGCAGCTCCTGGTTTTCGCAGGCGTAGGCGCCGCCCAGCCGGTTGTAACTGCACATGATGGCACCGGGTCGGCCCTGCTCCACGGCGATCTGAAAGGCCAGCAGATCGCTCTCGCGCAGCGCCGCGGGATCGATTTGCGCGTCCAGCACCTGCCGGCCGGTCTCCTGCGCATTCAGCACCAGATGCTTGGTGGTGGAGACGATCCCATTCGACTGGACCCCGCGGATCGAGGCCCCGGCCATCACGCCCGTGAGCAGCGGGTCCTCGCCGAGGTATTCGAAGTTGCGGCCGTTGCGAGGGTCGCGCACCAGGTTGGCGCCGCCCGCCAGCAGCACGTTGAATCCCTTCTGGCGCGCCTCCTTGCCGATCATGGCCCCGCCCGCGAAGGCGACGTCCGGGTCGAAGCTGGAGGCCAACGACAGGCCGGAGGGCAGCGCCGTCGCGTCATCCGTAGGTCCGCGCCGGGCGTTGGAGACGCCCAAGCTGGCGTCGGTCTCGGTGATCGGCGGCACGCCCAGGCGTGGCACGCCCGGGAACCAGCCAGCCGAGACCTGCACCCCCGGCGGCCGGGGGCTCATCAGCAGCGGGAAGCGCCCGTGCACGAGGCCGAGCTTCTCCTCCGGCGTCATGGCCGCGAGCAGCAGCTCCGATCGCCGCTCGGGCGACAGTCGCGCGTCGGCCCACGGCCGGGCCGGGGACGCGGCCGAGGCGGGGCTCGCGCACAGCGCCGCACCCACGGCCGCAAGGGTCGTCGTCTTGCAGAGGACGCGCCTCATCGGGATCGAGGCTCTAGGCCGGGGTGTCATGCGCCCAGGGCGACGCGCAGCTGGACGCCCACGATACGCCGCGAGTCCGGCGCGATGAACTGTGAGACCACGCCCGGCGAGTTCAGCACCGGCTGGCTGAAGAGGTTGGTCGCGTAGTGTTCGTCGGTGAGGTTGCGCGCGAACACGGCCACCTGCCAGCGCCCGTTTTCCGGCCCGATCCCCAGCGAGCCGCCCAGAAGCCCATAACCGCCCTCGACCAGCGCGGGATCGCCAGCGGCGGAGAAGTAAGCGCGCCCCCGATAGTAGTAGCTAAGTTGCGCGAACCCGCGCCAGTCGCGGATCGACCGTTCATAGCGGCCGCGCAGGTTGAACGTATATTTTGGCGCGTTCACCAGCGGTTCGCCGGTGCCGTTGGTCAGACCCGCCGCTCCAGCGGCAGCCGTCGAAGCGATGCATTGCCGGTCGGAGCTGCGCGCCGTGCCAAACGGCAGCACCGGCTGGCCGGCGTAGCAGGCGATGTTCCTGAAATCGCCGTAGTAAGCGTCGAGGTAGGTGAAGGAGCCGCCCAGCGTCAGCCCCGCCAGCGGCCGCGTCTCGATCTCCGCCTCCGCGCCGCGCGTGTCGAGTTCGCCCGCGTTGCTGACGCGGAACGCGGAGGGCGTGATGCTGGTGTCGAACACCTGCGCCTGGAAATTTTCGAAGTTGGTGATGAAGCCGACGACGTTGACGCTCGTGCGCCACGGCAGCTGGAAGCGAGCACCCGCCTCGTAGCTGTCGGGAATCTCGGGCGCGACGTAGCGCAGCGTCGAGGAGGTGACGTTCAGCGTGTCGTAGCCTGGGCCCTTGTAGCCCTTGGCGTAGGTCACGTAGGCCATCGCACCCGGCCGTAGGTCGTATTGCGCCGTGAAGCGGTAGGAGAAGTTGTGATCCTCCGTCGAGCCGCTGGTGCGGCCTATGTACCGCCCCGGGATGTTGGCGATCGCGCCGATGGACTGGAACTGGCGAACGGAGGCGTCGAGCGACTCGTCGGTGTAGCGTGCGGCGGCGATCAGCTTCACGCGCGGGATCGGCCGCACGAGCACCTGACCGAACACCGCCTTGGTGTCGTTGTCGGTGATGCGCTCCAGCGCGCTGCCGATCACCGCCCCCGCGGGCAGCGCCACGCCGAGCGTGCCGGCTTGGTCAGCCGCGCCCGAGTTGATGATCTTCTCGTAGAAGATCCCGCCCAGCCACTCGAAACGCTCGTTGGCGGGCGAAGAGATCCGCGCCTCTTCAGTAAGTTGGCGCAGGCGAGAGATGCCACTGTTACGGTCGAGATAGTTGATCGGCAGGATATCGGGGTCGTTGTTATCGCTCGAGAGCCAACCGCGGTAAGCGGTGATCGAGGTCAGCTGCGCCCAGCCGAGGTCGTAATCGAGCTGGCCCGAAATCCCTTTCTGCTCAGACTTATTGTAGAACGCGCCACCCGCAGCGTTGGTCAGGTTGTCGGGGCTGGGAACGATCCCTTGTGCGGCGTTAAGGTTTGCGAAATTCGTGCCGGCGGGCGCGACTCGCGAGGTCCAGGACCCGCTCTTCTGGTTGCTCGATTGGGCGTCGGCGATGATGTAGGCGCTGAACTTCTCGTTCGGCTTCCACAGGAAACGCGCGCGGACGAGCTGCTCGTCCCGGCCGTTCAGGTCGACGCCCAGGAACTTATCGTGGATCAGTCCGTCGTAGGTGGTGCTGGCGACCGACACGCGCAGGGCTGCCGTGTCGCCTAAGGGCAGGTTGGCGGTGCCCTGGACCTTCACGTCATTGCGCGAACCGTACTCGAAGAAGCCGTCGAAGGTGGTGGCGCCCAGCACCGGCCGCCGGGTGTTGATGGAGACGAGGCCCGCCGAGGCGTTGCGGCCGAACAGGATGCCCTGCGGCCCACGAAGCACCTCCACACGGTCGATGTCCTGCAGTTCGGTGGTGACCTGGCCGGAGCGGGCCAGCGGCACGCCGTCCACGACCGCCCCCACGCTCTGCTCGACCGCGTCCGAGAAGATGGCGGTGCCGACGCCGCGGATGGTGAAGCCCTCGCCGCGCGAGTTGGCCGACGGGTTGAAGTTCAGGCTGGGCGCAATCTCGCGAAGCTCGCTGGCGCTGGTGATGTTCTGCGCCTGGATGTTCGCACCCGTGTAGGCGCTGACGGCCAGGGGAACGTCGCCCAGCCGCTCGGAGCGTTTCTGGGCGGTGACGACCACCTCGTCGACCGACGGAGTCTGGGCGAGGTTCTGGTCCTGCTTGGCGGTGCTGGTCGGTGCGTTGGTCGGCGTCGAGGGCGGATCCTGCGCCCAGGCGGCGGTTGCAAACGCCACCCCCGCCACGCCTGCCGCCAACGCGGCTCTTCGACTACGCCTGTTGAACTCCGAGACCACCGACGCTCCCCCTTATGATACCGTTGTCATAAAGCAGCACACTTGGCTCAGCTTCGTCAATGTCTCACGTTGTCATGACGACGGCGCGGATGTCGAACCGCGGATCACCAGGGCGTAGTCGAGGTGCTGAGTCGGCCCCTGGCGCCAGCGGCCGTCGAACAGCATCGCTGTGGCGGCGGCGGCGAGTTCCAGTGTCGGCTGGCGCACGGTCGTCAGCTGCGGCCAGACCGCGCGAGCGGCCGGGCTGTCGTCGAACCCGGCGACCGACAGCTGGGCGGGTGTGGCGACGCCCGCCCTGTTCGCCGCCGCCAACGCGCCGAGCGCCACCTCGTCGTTGAAGGCGAAGACGGCCGTGGGCGGAGCGTCGCCCTGCAGCAGGCGGTCAGTGGCGCCGAAGCCTGCGCGGAAGTCGAACCCGCCCCGCACCACCTCGGGCGCGAGCCCCGCGCTCTCCATGGCGGCGTGGTAGCCACGCAGACGCGCGGCGGCCGAGGCCAGAACGTCGTGCCCCCTGATGTAGGCGACGCGCCGGTGGCCCAGCGACAGCAGGTGCTTGGTCATGGCCTCGGCCGCCGCCGCGTCGTCCATCGCCACCGCCCCGCCTCCGCCCTCGACGACCGCGGGCGAGACGCGGCTGAAGGCGACGCCCCGCTCGCGCAGCACTCCGAGCACGGCGGGATCGTCGCACTCGGGCGGCGACGCCACGACACCGTCCACCCGCACGGCCGACAGGAAGGCGGCGAGCCGCACGGCCGGGGCCTCGTCGCCCTCGAACTCCTCGACGATCAGGTGGTAGCCGGCGGCCCGGCACGCGCGGCGCACGCCGGCCTGCAGGCTGGCGCCGTAGCTGGTCTCCAGGGCGCGGCCGAACAGGGCGACGAGGTAGGATCTCTGCCCCGCCAGCGCCCGGGCTGCGATGTTGGGTGTGTAGCCGAGCGCGCCCATCGCCGCCTCCACCCGCTCGCGCGTGGCCGCCGCGACGTAGCGTTCGAGGTTCATCACGCGCGAGACGGTCTTGATCGAGACGCCCGCCCGCGCGGCCACCTCTTCGATCGTCGCCGGTCCGGGCCCGGCGCGTGTCGGCGTCGCGCGCACGCTTCAGGCCGCGCCCGGCCGCCGCGCAATGCAGCGGAAACCCACGTGCGAAGTGGACGTGTCGACCGGCTGCGCCCACCGCGCCGCCGGTCGGTAGCGGCGGCAATACTCTGGAGCGCAGATGTGGGATCCGCCCTTGAGCACGCGCCGCGGGATGTGCGGTGCGGCGCTCGCTGGGTCGCGGCTCCGCACCTCCGCCTCGCTCCGGTGCTCTCCTCCTCCGCAACAGCCGCGGGCGGGGGCCGCGCCCGGGGTGGCGGCGTACCAGTCCTGCGTCCACTCCCAGACGTTGCCGATCATGTCGTATAGGCCGTAGCCGTTTGCGGGATGGCTCGCCACGGGTGCCGTACGCTCCAGCCCGGCCGACGCGTCGTTGCGCCACGGGAAGGCGCCCCGCCAGATCTTCGCCATCCGCCGCCCGTCCGGCTCCATCTCTTCGCCCCAGGCGTAGGTCGCGCCGTCGAGCCCGCCCCGGGCGGCGAACTCCCATTCCGCCTCCGTGGGCAGGCTCTTGCCCGCCCAGCGCGCAAAGGCCGCCGCGTCGGCGTGGACCACGTGCACCACGGGATGGTCGGGCTCGGCCTCCGGCCCGTCCGGCCCCAACGGTCGACGCCAACACGCGCCGGGAACGTAGCTCCACCACGAGGCGCCCGCCTCCACGTCCACAGGCCCGTCGGGTGGGGTGAAGACGATCGACCCCGCCTGCGCGAGCCTGGGATCCATGCCCGGATAGTCGAGCGGCTCGGGCGGCGTCTCGGCCAGGGTGACGTGACCGGTCGCCGCCACGAAGCGGCCGAAGGCGGCGGTGGTCACCGGCGTCCTGTCGATCCAGAAGGCGCCCACAGTCTCGTCCCGCACCGGCCCCTCGTCGGCGTAGAAGCCCTGGGCGCCCATGGCGAAGCGTCCGCCGCGCAGGCGCTGCATTCCCTCGAAGCGGCTCTCCCGCCGGGCCGCGGGCGCGCGACGGGCCAACGCGCCCACCCTCAGTCCTGGCGCTGGAGCTGTGCGGCGAGCGCCTTGAACACCGGCGGGATGTCCTTGTGCTTCAGCGGCGCGAACTCCGTCCGCGCCCGGGCGAGCCGCCCACGCATGTCGGCCAGGGCGTCGGCCTGATCGGAGGCGACGCTGTAGCTCTCGTTCGGCCCGGGCGCGGCCATGTCGTAGAGCTGGGGGTACAGCGTCTCCGTCGGAAGCCGGTAGCCCCGGTAGTAGTCGGACGCCACATAGGCCCATCGCTGCGTGCGAACGCCCACCACGTCCTCGTTGTCGAACAACACCAGCTCCTCGCGTGGCGACGGCGCGCCGCGCGTCAGCACGGCGCCCACGTCGACGCCGTCAAGCTTCACGCCTGCAGGCGGCGCGCGCCCGGCCATGGCGCAGAAGGTGGGCAGGAGATCCATGCCGCTCACCAGCGCGTCGCTGCGGCGACCAGCGGGAACCACACCCGGACGACGCACGATGCAGGGCACGCGACAGCCGCCGTCGTAGCCGCCGTCGCCCTTGCGCCCGCGCAGGCCGCCGGAGGAGCCCTCGAACCAGGGCCCGTTGTCGCTGGTGAAGACCACCACCGTGTCGCGGGTCAGACCGAGCCGCTCCAGGTGCGCCGTCAGGCGGCCGACTATGGAGTCGATCTCCGCCACCACCGCGCCGTAGTCGCCCGCCGACGTCGTCCCCTTGAACGGCGCGTGCGCGTACTCCGGCAGGTGCGGCGCGCTCAGCGCCAACTCGAGGAAGAAGGGCCGGTGCGCATTTTCGGTGATGAAGGTTTCCGCGTGCGCGTAGAACGTCTGCTGCAGCTGCGGGTAGTCCACCGGGAACTTGGCCGGTGTCGCGTTCGGATCGCGGCTCTCGTAGAGCGCCAGCGGCGACATGTCGTGGCTGTAGGGAATGCCGAAGAAGTAGTCGAAGCCGTGCCGGGTAGGCGGCCACGCAGGTCCGGTGTGCCCCAGGTGCCACTTGCCGATCAGCGCGCTGGCGTAGCCGGGTCCCAGCGCCTGCGGGATGGTGATCTCCGAGAGCGGCAGCCCCCGGTCGTCGTTGGCCATGATCACCTGGTAACCGAGCCCCGTGCGGATGGGATAGCGGCCGGTGAGCAGCCCCGCGCGCGATGGCGAGCACAGGTTGGCCGGGGCGTAGTAGTTGGTCAGCGTCAGGCCCTGCGCCGCCAACCGGTCGATGTTCGCCGTGCGGATCACCGTTCCGCCGGTGGGCCCGATGTCGCCAAAACCCAGATCGTCGCAGAGAACCACCACGAAGTTGGGTGGCCGTGCGACCGCCGCCCTAGCGCCGCTCGCCGCCGAGGCCAGCCCGGCGCTCAAAAGCCTAGCCGCCGCGCGACGGCTCATCCCACCTGGTGCTGAAGACATGAGAGCTTCTCCGCCTGACAGTGCTGTCATAACGGCGCTGGGGCACCCGCGCCAGCGGCTGTTCGCCTCGCTCTGGGCGCTCAGTTGTAGGCTGAGTTCGCGCACGCGATCGCGTCCTGCCGACTCGTAGAAGGCGAGGATCTCGGGTCGTGTTTCACTCGATCGTCCTGCAGTACCTCCCTGCACCGGCGCGTACGTGCGCGGAGGCCGCCGTTCAAGCGGCGGGTGATCGCGCAACGCCGGAGAGGCCCTTGGTTTGGCTTGCGTTCGAGCGGAACCGGCCAGGGCAGAGCGGCGCTGACGGTGAGGAGCTGGCCCAGCGGGTACGATCTTGACCTGGCCACCTGCCAAGCCCACGCGGCATGGGTTGATTGGACCGAACGCTAGCTACCGTCGCGCGGCGCGGCTCACTAGCGCCATCTGCAGACATTCAGGTC
>CAXSHO010000002.1:53006-57634 GCA_964237305.1 uncultured Caulobacteraceae bacterium | reverse complement strand
CGACAACGGGGTGGGCTTTGACATGGCCTACGTGGACAAGCTGTTCGGCGTGTTCCAGCGGCTGCACCGCGCGGAGGACTTCGAGGGCACCGGCATCGGCCTGGCGCTGGCCCGGCGGATCGTCGAGCGGCACGGCGGCTATGTCCGCGCCCGGGGCGAGCTGGGCCGCGGGGCGACCTTCAGCTTCTCGCTCCCCCGCCTCGCCGACCCCGCCAGACCCGCGCAGGAGACGGAACATGGCTGATCTGCGCCCCATCCTCGTCGTGGAGGACAGTCCGCACGACCTGGAGCTGACGCTGGCGGCGCTGGCCAAGTGCCAGCTCGCCAACGAGATCGTGGTCGCCCGGGACGGTGCGGAGGCGCTGGACTGGTTCGACCGGGCGGGCCAGTTCGCCGACCACCCGCCGGGCGACCCCGCCGTGGTGCTGCTGGACCTCAAGCTCCCCAAGGTGGACGGGCTGCAGGTGCTCGAGCGCGTCAAGCGCGATCCCAAGCGGCGCCAGGTGCCCGTCGTCATGCTCACCTCCTCGCGCGAGGAGAAGGACGTCGTGCGCTCCTACGACCTGGGGGTGAACGCCTTCGTGGTGAAGCCCATGGAGTTCTCCGACTTCTTCCAGGCCATCCAGGACCTCGGCGTCTTCTGGGCGCTGCTGAACGAGCCGCCGCCGCCCGGGACGGCGGACCGCGCAGAGCCCGCGTGAGCGACCCCGAGCGCCAGCGCCCGCCCGTGCGGCTCCTGTTCGTCGAGGACAGCGAGCTGGACGCCGACCTGATCGGCCACGCCCTGCGCAAGGGCGGGGTCGACACGGTGGTCGATCGCGTGGTGGACGCCGAGGGCTTCCGCACCGCCCTCCTCCAGGGCGGCTTCGACCTGATCCTGTCCGACTACCAGCTGCCCGGCTTCGACGGGCTGGAGGCGCTGAAGCTCGCCCGGCTGCACGCCCCGGGCACGCCCTTCATCTTCGTCTCCGGCGTGCTGGGCGAGGAGCGCGCGGTGGAGACGCTGAAGGAGGGCGCGGTGGACTACGTGCTCAAGCAGCGCCTCACCCGCCTGCCCTCGGCGGTGCGGCGCGCGCTGGACGAGGCGCGGGAGCGGCGGGAGCGGCGCGAGGCGGAGGAGCGGGGCAAGCTGCTCCTGGCCGAGCTGAGCCACCGGGTGAAGAACACGCTGGCCACCGTGGTCTCCGTCGCGCGGCTGACGCTGAAGCGCTCCGCCTCGCTGGCCGAGTTCGAGGCGGGCTTCTTCGGCCGGCTGAACGCGCTGGCCGACGCCAACGGGCTCATCTTCGAGGCCAACTGGGGCGAGACGGACATCCGGCGCGTGCTGGAGCGCACGCTGCGCCCCTTCACCCAGGGCCGCGAGAGCGTCCGCTTCACGGGCGACGTCCTGCCGCTGCCGCCCAAGCCCGCCGTGGCGCTGAGCCTCGTCTTCCACGAGCTGGCCACCAACGCGGCCAAGTACGGCGCCTTCTCCACGGAGGGCGGCGTGGTGGAGGTGGATTGGGCGGTGGATCCGGCGGCGGGCCGCGTCCACCTGCGCTGGCGCGAGCGCGGCGGCCCCGAGGTGCGCCCGCCCGAGCGGCGGGGCTTCGGCGGCGTCCTGATCGAGCGGAGCCTGCGCTACGAGCTGGACGGCCGGGCCGCCGTCACCTACGCGCCGGAGGGCGTGGAGGCGGTGCTGGAGTTTCCCAACTCCTGGCCGCAGAGCGCCTGGACCGATCCCGCCGAGCTGGCCGATCAGGCCGCGGCCGCAGCCAACGCGCCTTCCAGTGCGGAGCGCATCGCCTCGGGCGTATAGGGCTTGGTCACTTTGGGCAGCCCGGCGAGCCCGTCGGGGAAGCCGCGCGTCTCCACGTAGGCGGTGCAGAACACCACGGGCACCCGGCGGTCGCGCAGCCGCTGGGCCAGGGGGAAGACGAGCTGGCCGCGGAGATTCACATCCAGCACCGCCACGTCCACGTCGTCGTCCGCCTCCGAAGCCTCCGCCAGGGTGGGGTAGGGGCCGACCACCTCGTAGCCGAACTCCTCCAGCATGCTCTCGAGGTTCATGGCCACGAGCATCTCGTCTTCGACGATCAGGGCGCGAAGGCGATGCACGATGCGGAGGCCTCGATCGCGGTGTAGCGATCCGCAATTACGCCAATCACATTGAGTCGAGAAGGTTGCTTTGCCGCCGCGAAACATTACAGACGGTGCAGCTTGTGGCCGCCGGGCCACAGGGTGCGGGAGCGCGCGGGTGATCGATCTCGGTTCGGGCGTGCAGGTGGCCGACGGCGAGGTGGCGCTCAAATTCATCCGAACGGGCGGGCCCGGCGGGCAGAACGTGAACAAGGTGTCCACGGCCGTGCAGCTTCGTTTCGACGCCGCGCGCTCTCCCGGCCTGCCCGAGCGCGTGCGCGACCGCCTCCTCCTGCTCGCGGGGAGCCGCCTCACCAAGGACGGCGTGCTGGTGCTCACCGCCGACCGCCACCGCACGCAGGAGATGAACCGGCTGGACGCGATGAACCGGCTGCGGGCGCTGGTGGCCGCCGCCGCCGCCCCGCCGCCGCCCAAGCGCCGCGCCACCCGCCCCACCCTGGGCTCCGTCCGCCGCCGGCTGGACGGCAAGACCCTGCGCTCGGGCGTGAAGGCCGGCCGCTCCCGTCCCCGCGGCGAGGACTGACGCCGCCCCCTCAGTGGGCGACGCGCAGCCCGCTGATGGAGCCCGCGATGTTGGCGAAGGCCCCCTGCAACCCCGCCGCGTTCGCCACGTCGATGTAGTATTCCGGCTTGGACGCGCAGGCCTGCAGCCTCGACTTGATGTTCGCGTCGGTCACCCCGACGGGCACCGTGTAGATGATCACGTGGTCGTTCCCGTCGGTGTTCTTGGGCGTCTTCATGTTCGCGCACAACTGCGTCAGGCGGTCGTCCAGCGCCGAAGCGGTGGCGGCCGCCGACGTGGAGCCGGCGATGCGCTGCGCGGCGGCGTAGGCGTAGGCGGTGTAGAAGGACGCGTTCGGGTTGTTGTTGCTGTTGTAGGTGTTCTGCCCATCCGTCACCAGGACGACGATCTTGAGCGTTCCGGCGGTGTTGTACGCCACGCCGTCGGCGAAGGGCGTGTTGGGGCTGAGGAGATGCCAGCCCCACACCAATCCGAGCGGGATCTCCGTATCGCCCACCGCGATCATCTTCGACAGCTTGGTGCGCACCGCGGACATGTCGGTGGTGAGGCGCTGCAGCGACGTCACGTCACAGCCGGAGTTGGGACCCACCTTGTCGGAACCACCCCAGTAGCCCGCGGACGAAGAGAACGAGGTGCTGACGTACTTGGCGACGTTTTGCTGCCGTTGCAGCCAACGCTGGCTGCCGTTGGACGGACTGGTTATGTTGTTGCTGGAACCGGTCGTATCGGATGTGTAGGCATCGGATATGTAGTTGTTGTAGCTCGTGCGGCTGCCGTTGTCATTGCTGTTCATATAGTAGGTGCTCGAGCCGAGCTTGTAATATCCGGCGTCGGGTTCGTCCGGCGCAAAGAAAGGCACGAACATCGTCTCCGGCTTGGTCGCATTCGGAGGCGCATCTGAGATGTCGTAGGGCTGAGGGCGGCTCTCCACGCATCCCTGCCAGGGGTTGTTCAACGCAGTGAACAGGAGGAAGCGGTCCGGGTGCGTGGAACCTCCCACGACATCGGCGGAGCTTCCGTAGGCCGCCGGCATGTCGCCACGAAGCCAGGTGATCTGGCCCTTGTATTGCGAACCGACGTTCACGGTCATGGAGAAAGGCACGACGCCGATCTTCAGCGCGTTGGCGTCGCCGCTGAGATTGGACGACGCCTCCAGGGAGTTCACCAGCGTGTTCGCCGCCACCTTGAGCGCGTCCAGCTTGCCGTCCTGCGCCATGGAGCCGGTGTTGTCCAAGACGAGCGCCAACTCGACGTGGCTCGTGCCGTACTTGACCGTGGAGTGCCCCTCCACCGCCATGAAGTCGAGCCCCAGGAACTGCGAGAAGGTGGTGGGGACGCGGCCGGTGACGTCCAGCTGGATCTGGCCCGTCGTGCGCACCGGCGGCTTCACCACCAGGTTCTGGATGCCCGCCTCCGAGGTGTTGGCCTCGATCCAGGCCCGGGCCTTGTCCTGCATCTCCGCCGTCGTGGAGGTCTGGGGCATGCGGCCGAGCGCCAGGTTGGCGGAGTCCACCGCGTCCTGCAGGGCGGTCTTGGACGAGATCAGGCGCGACACGTCCATGGCGGCGCCCACGCCGATCAGGGCGGGGATCAGGCTGACCGCGGCCATGGGCGCGATGGCGCCGCGCCGGTCGGCCCAGAGCCGGCGGCAGGTCCGGGTCGCGGCGTTCAAAAGTCGCACGGGCGTGGCCCCTCGCACCGCGGATACGGCTCCGCTCGGCGCCCGTCTCGCACGGAGGCGGTGAACGTCGGGCTTACGAAGGCGGTGAACGGGAGGTTGCGGCGCTCAGCGCACGCACCAGGCCAGGTCCTCGCGCCGCACCAGCCGGGCGTTGGCCCCGATCCGGCGCGAGCGGTGCTGGACATAGGCGCCCCCGCCGGCCGCGCGCCACTTCAGCGGGCTCGGCAGGATGGCCACCAGCCGGGCCGCCTCCCCGACCTGGCGGGAGTACCGGTGCCCGCCCTC
>CAXSHO010000002.1:25616-52996 GCA_964237305.1 uncultured Caulobacteraceae bacterium | reverse complement strand
AGCCGGGCCGCCTCCCCGGGCGTCAGCGCGGCGGCGTCCTTGTGGAACCAGCGGCGCGAGGCGGCCTGCGCCCCGTACACGCCCGGCCCCCACTCCACCACGTTGAGGTACACCTCCATGATCCGCCGCTTGCCCCACAGCGCCTCGATCAGCACGGTGTAGCCCGCCTCCAGCCCCTTGCGGACGTAGTCGCGGTGCGGCCACAGGAAGACGTTCTTGGCGGTCTGCTGGCTGATGGTGGAGCCGCCGCGCACCTTGCCCCCCTCGGCGTTGCGCCGGGCGGCGGCCTCCATGGCGTCCCAGTCGAAGCCCCGGTGCTCGCAGAAGCGCGCGTCCTCCGCCGCGATGGCGGCCAGGGGCAGGGTGGGCGCCATGCGCGAGAGCGGCCGCCACGCCTTGTCCATGCCCCGCCCCTCCGCCAGCCGCTCCAGCATCAGGAAGGTCGCGGGCGGCGGCAGGAAGCGGAAGGCGGCCACGGGGCCGAGCACGAGCCCGGCCGGCACGAGCGCCAGGACGGCCGCGATGCTCCATCCGCCGCCGCGCCGGACCTTGCGGGGGGCGCGGGAGCGGGGGCGGGAGGGGGGCGGCGCGTCCGTCATGTCGCCACCCTTGCCTTGACGTGGGGGTGGGATGCTAGCCGGTGCGCGGGGTCGAGGTCGACGGAGCGCGCACCATGGACGTCAGCGAAGCGGTGGAGCGGCGCGCCTCCGTCCGAGCCTTCGTGCCAGACCCCATCCCGGGCGCCGTCGTGCGCGGCCTCATCGACCGGGCGCACCGCGCCCCCTCGGGCGGCAACCTCCAGCCGTGGCGCGTGCACGCCTTGGCGGGCGAGCCCCTGGCCGCCTTCCGCGCCACCATCGCCTCGCGCCTGTCCGAGCTGCCGCGGGGCGAGCCGCCGGAGTACGCCGTCTACCCCGAGAGCCTGCCCGAGCCCTGGCGCAGCCGCCGCTTCGCCGTGGGCGAGTCCATGTACGCGCGGCTGGGGATCGAGCGGGAGAACAGGTTCGGCCGCCTCATGTGGTTCGCGCGCAACTTCGACTTCTTCGGCGCGCCCGTGGGCCTCTTCTTCACCTTGGACCGGCGCATGGGGCCGCCGCAGTGGTGCGACCTCGGCATGTACATGCAGACGCTGATGCTCTTGGCCGTGGAGGCGGGACTCGACACCTGCGCGCAGGAGGCCTGGTCCGTGTGGCCCAAGACGGTGGCCGAGGTGCTGGGGCTGGACGAGGGCGTCATGCTGTTCGCCGGCATGGCGCTCGGACGCCGCGACCCGGCCCACCCCCTGTCGGAGTTCCGCACCGATCGCGCGCCGTTCGCCGACTTCGCCGAGATGCGCGGCTTCGACGAGGGGGCGGCGTGAGCGCGGCGGCGCGCGTCGTCCTCGTCACGGGCGCGGCGAGGGGCCTCGGCGCGGCGATCGCCCGGCGGCTGGCCGCGACGGGGGCGACGGTGGTGGTCGCCGACGTCCTGGAGGCGGAGGGCCGCGCCGTGGCGCAGGAGGTGGGCGGCGCCTTCGCCCGGCTGGATGTGGCGGAGGAGGCGGACTGGACCGCCGCCCTGGCGCTCGCCGCCACCCGCGGGCCGCTGCGGGGCCTCGTCAACAACGCAGGCCTGCACCGCCCCGCCGCGATCCTGGACACCGACGCCGCCCATTTCGAGCAGGTGATGCGCGTCAACGCGCTGGGGACGTTCCTCGGGATGCGGCTGGGCGCGCCGGCGATCGCGGCGGCGGGCGGCGGGGCGATCGTCAACATGAGCTCAGTGGCCGCCCTGCGCGCGCCGAGCGGGCAGGCCGCCTACACCGCCTCCAAGTGGGCCATCCGCGGCCTGACCAAGGCTGCGGCGGTGGAGTTCGGCGGGCTGGGCGTGCGCGTGAACAGCGTGCACCCCGGCCTGATCGACACCCCCATGACGCAGCCCTTCCCCGCCGAGCGCATCGCGGCCCGGGTGCAGGCCACGCCGCTGGGCCGCATCGGTGCGCCCCACGACGTGGCGGAGGCGGTGGCGTGGCTCCTGTCCGACGCCGCCGCCTTCGTCACCGGCGCGGAGCTGACGGTGGACGGCGGGGTGAGCCTCTAGGCCGCCTCCACCACCGCCGCGCCCGCCTCGTCACCCCAGGCGAAGCGGCCGCCGTCGGCCGAGACGGCCAACGCGGTGATCGCCGCGCCGCCCGCCTCGCGCACCGTGCGCAAGGCGGAGCTCTGCAGGTCGGCGCTCCACACCTCCCCGTCGCCGCGGCCGCCGAACAGGCTGAAGCCGGCGCCCGCCACCCGCGTCACCAGGGCGCCTTCCTTGTAGCCGATCTCCACCGCGTCCTTGCCCATGGGCCCGTTCGCCCCGGCGAAGGGCCAGATCACCGCCCCGGCCGCGCCCGCGCTCGCCATCAGCGCGCCCTTGGCCAGCCAGGCGAGGCTGCGCACCTTGGCGGGGTAGCCGGACATGCGCATGTCCTTGGCGTCGGACAGCCGCCAGCCGTGCAGCTCGGCCTCCTGCAGGCTGGAGATGACGAAGCGCCCGTCCGGGCTCCAGGCGACGTGCAGGTGCGCGCCCGGCCACTTCAGCACCTGCGGCTTCTGCTCGGCCACCCGGGCGTAGCGCAGCTGCACCCCGCCGTAGGTGGCGGTCGCCAGCCGCTTGCCGCGGGGGTCGAAGGCCACGTCCGCCACCGTGCGCTCGTGCGTCCAGCTCCGGCGCAGGGCGGGGTCGGCGGCGTCCAGCACCCCCGCCTCGCGCCCCGCGGCCCAGGCGATCAGGCCGCCCTCCGGCGTGCAGGCCACCGCGTCGATCCAGCGCGCGCCTAGCTCCAGGAGGCGCACGGCGCCGGACGGCCGCGACCAGACGAGCCTGCCGTCGTCCCCGCCCGTGACCACCCCCTCGCCCGAGGGATGGACGGCGGCGCACAGCACGGTGCCGTCGTGCGCCTCCGCCACCGCGCCGTCCTCGAAGCGCACCGTG
This sequence comes from uncultured Caulobacteraceae bacterium, assembly GCA_964237305.1. Taxonomy (GTDB): domain Bacteria; phylum Pseudomonadota; class Alphaproteobacteria; order Caulobacterales; family Caulobacteraceae; genus JASLDZ01. The sequence goes on along the minus strand of CAXSHO010000002.1, from coordinate 50,041 downwards.
CCGTCGCCGAGCGCGAAGGCGGCCCCCTCACGGGGGAACAGGGCGGAGGCGACGTAGGCGTCGAAGCGGAAGGCGGGCATGGGCGCGTCCTAGCCGCGACGGGCGTCGGCGCGAAGCTTGGACGGGCTGCGACGGGCGTCGCTGGTCTTGGCGGGCCGTTCGCGCTATGGAGGGGATGCGCGCCGCCGCCCGCGCGATCAGGCTCCGGCCGCGCCCCCCGGCGCGGCGCCCGCCGCTCCCCTCGACCGCCGACCGCCCACCCCGCTTCAAGCGGCCGCAGGCGCGACGGTGTCGAAGGCGCGGCCTCGCCTTGATCGCGGGACGGTTCGCCGCTCTACTCGCCGTGCGTCGGCTGGGGAGAGCGTGGCGCGTCCGGCGGCGGCCTGCGGGGCCGCGCTTGATGAGGTTGACGACTTGATGGACGCGTCTTCGCGCCCCGCGGCCCCGGCCGCTCCCCTGGACGGCGCCGCCCCCGCGGCCGTCGCATTCCCAGACGCGGCCGGCTCCGCCGCCGTCGCACTCCCGAACGTGGCCGGCTCCGCCGCCGTCGCATTGCCTGACGCGGCCGGCTCCGCCGCCGTCGTGGAGCGGTTCGGCCCGCCGGCCTCCGACCGCGCGCCGCTGCTGGTGGTGGCCGTGCCGGTGCGCGACGAGGAGGAGCGGATCGGCCTGTGCCTCGACTCGCTGGCGCGGCAGGAGGGCGTGGATTTCGCCGACATGGCGGTGGTGCTGCTCGTCAACAACACCACCGACGGCACGGCCGGGCAGGTGCGCGCGCTGGCCCCCCACGCCCCCTACGTCACCTGGATGCATCGGGTGGACCTGCCGCCGGGCCAGGCCAACGCCGGCTGGGCGCGGCGCCTGGCCATGGACGCCGCCCTGGCGCTCGCCGCGCCCAACGGCCTGCTCCTCACCACCGACGCCGACACGCTGGTCAACGACGACTGGGCCGCCTCCAACCGGCGGGAGGTGGCCGCGGGGGCCGACGCGGTGGCCGGCTACGTCATGGCCGACCCCATGGAGCTGATGCAGCTCGACCCCGCCGTGCTCGATCGCGGCCGGCTGGAGTGGCAGTACCAGCAGCTGGCGGCCGAGCTGGTGGCGCGGGTGGACCGCGAGGCGCACGACCCCTGGCCGCGGCACAACCAGAACTGCGGCGCCTCCGCCGCCATCACCGTGGCCGCCTACAAGGCCATCGGCGGACTGCCGCCCAAGCCCGTGGGCGAGGACCGCGCCCTGTTCGAGGAGGTGCGCCGCCAGGACGGGCGCGTGCGCCACAGCCTGGAGGTGCAGGTCGTCACCAGCGCCCGCACCGACGGGCGCGCCTGCGGCGGCCTGGCCGACGAGATCCGCCTGCGCACCGACCCCGACCACCCCTGCGACGAGGCGCTGGAGGTGGCCACCTCCACGCTCCGCCGCGCGCTCTGGCGCTGCGAGATGCGCGAGGCCTGGACCGCCGCCCGGCTCGATCCCGAGCGCTGGGCGCGGCGGCTGCGCGTGCCCGAGCTGGAGTTCCGCCACGCCCTCCAGCGCCCGCACTTCGGCCAGGTCTGGGCCGAGCTGGAGAGCAAGAGCCCGCGGCTGAAGCACGAGCTCGTCACTTCCAACGGGCTGCGCCGCGAGCTGCGCCGCATGCGCCGCATCGTGGCCTCCGCCCGGGTGTGGGAGCACGCCGAGCTCGCCTCCCTGCCCCGCGCGCTCCGCCCCGCCGCCGCCTGAGGGGCGCCGCTGGCGCGATGAGGCGCCCTGCGCTAGGGCGCGGGCATGACCGACCTCGTCTTCGCCGCCCCGCCGCCCGTGACGATCCCCGTGGAGGGCGGCGGCGCCTTCCCCGTGCGCCGCATCTTCTGCGTGGGACGAAACTACGGCGCGCACGTCCGCGAGATGGGCGGCGACGAGAAGGCCGACCCCCCCATCTTCTTCACCAAGCCCGCGGACGCGGTGGTGACGGGCGGGGCCGACATCGCCTACCCGCAGGCCACGGCCGACCTGCACCACGAGATCGAGCTGGTGGTGGCGCTCCGCTCCGGCGGCCGCGACATCGCGGCGGACGAGGCGCTGGCCTGCGTGTGGGGCTACGCCGCGGGCGTGGACCTCACCCGGCGCGACCTGCAGGGCCTGGCCAAGAAGGGCGGCCGCCCCTGGGACGCGGCCAAGGCGTTCGACCGGTCGGCGCCGCTGGGCCTGCTGCGGCGGATGGAGGGCGCCTCGCCGCCGGCGGGGAGCCTCAGCCTCTCGGTGGACGGGGAGACGCGGCAGTCCGCCCCGCTCGCCGACATGATCTGGAGCCCGGCGGAGATCATCGCGGAGGCGTCCAAGCTGTGGGAGCTCAAGGCGGGCGACCTCCTCTTCACCGGCACGCCGGAGGGGGTGGGGCCGGTGGTGCGCGGCCAGCGCGTGACGGGCGAGGTCGCGGGGCTGCCGCCCGTCGCCTTCACCGTGGTATGACGCCGTGGACCTCGTCCTGCACGGCTACTGGCGGTCCAGCCCCACCTGGCGGCTCCGCATCGCGCTGGAGTGGAAGGGCCTGCCCTACCACGTGGCCCCCGTGAACATCGTCGCGGGCCAGCAGACGGAGCCGGCCCACCTCCGGCTGAACCCGAACGGCCGGGTGCCGGTGCTGGTGGTCGACGGCGCGCCCCTGACGCAGGCGCCCGCCATCCTGGAGTGGCTGGAGGAGGTCGCGCCCTCCCCGCCCCTGCTGCCTTCCGAGCCGTGGGCGCGGGCGCGCGTTCGGGCGCTCTGCGCGCTGGTGGCGAGCGACATCACCCCCCTGCAGAACCTGATCGTGACGCGCGAACTCGCGGCGAAGACGGGCGCCGAACCGCCGCAGGTCGCGGCCTTCGTCGGAGGCTTCATCGCGCGCGGGCTCGCGGCCTTCGACGCGATGGTGGGCGAGCACGGCGGCCTGTTCTGCCACGGCGACGCCCTCAGCCTGGCCGACCTGCACCTCGTCACCCAGCTCCTGGGCGCGCGGCGCTTCGGCGTGGACCTCGGCGTCCTGCCGCGGCTGACGGAGATCGAGGCCCGGTGCGCGGAGCTGCCCGCCTTCCGGGCGGCGCACCCCGACCGCCAGCCGGACGCGCCCGCCCCCTGAGATTGCGCCCACCGCGCTTGACCTCGCCGGTCCCGACCGGGCAAGTGTCCGCCTGAGAGCGCCCGCGGTCACGGCGGGCGGCGTGGAGGACGGTGCATGGGCGCCAAGACGGCCGGCGGCGGTGTCGGCAAGAAGTACGGGATCGCCACCAACGCGGACCTGAACGTGACGCCCCTGGTGGACGTCATGCTCGTTCTCCTCATCATCTTCATGGTGGCCGCCCCCCTGGCCACCGTCTCCATCAAGCTCGACCTGCCGCCGGCGACTCCGCCCAAGGACAACGTCAAGCCCAAGCCGCCCACGGTGATTTCGCTGCAGGCGTCCGGCCACTTCTACATCGGCACGCCGGAGACGCGGATCGAGAACCTGGTGCCCGACGTCACCCGGGCCCTGGCCGACCCCAATCCCACCGCGCAGACCGTGTACATCCGCTCGGACAAGGAGGTCCGCTACGTGACCTTCATGAACGTGCTCAACACCCTGCAGGACGGCGGCTTCTACAAGATCTCCCTGATCACCGAAGACCGCATCTAGGCGGTCGCTCTCCCGGGCGCGTCAGGCCCGCTCCGGTCCGCCGGGGCGGGCCTTCGTCGTTCTAGGCGGCGCACGCCTCGAAGCCGCGGCGCAGCTCGGCTTCGTCCAGGTTGCGGCCGATGAAGACCATGCGGCTCCAGCGTCGCTCGTCGGCGCCCCAGGGCCGCTGCAGGTCGCCCTCCAGGATCATGTGCACGGCCTGGAAGACCAGGCGCCGGTCCTCGCCCTGCACGTCGACGATGCCCTTGGCGCGCAGGATGTCCGCCCCCTGAGCTTCCAACAGGGTGTTCAGCCACTGCGTGATCCGCCCGCCGTCCACCGGCCGGTCGAGGCTGAGCGAGACGCCGCGGATGTCCTGGTCGGCGTGGGCGTGCCCCCGGGCGCCGTGGTCGTGCGCGCGGTCGTGCCCGTGGTCCTGGCAGTGGTCGTCGTGGACGTGCCCCTCCTCCCCGTGCGCCGGGTTGAGGAAGTCGGGCTGGACCTCCGCGATGCGCCCCAGGTCGAAGCCGCCGCGGTTCAGCACCGCCTCCAGCGGCACGTCGGAGCGCACCGCCTCGTGGACCGGCGCGAGCGGATTCAGCCGCCTGAGCGCCGCCTTCACCTCCGCGAGCTCGGGGGCGGTGACGAGGTCGATCTTATTCAGCACGATCTGGTCGGCGAAGCCGATCTGCTCGCGCGCCTCGCGGCTGTCGGCGATACGGTCGAGCACGTGGCGGGCGTCCACTACGGTGGTGACGCTGTCCAGCCGCGTGCGCGCCTTGACCTCGTCGTCCATGAAGAAGGTCTGCGCCACGGGGCCGGGGTCGGCGAGGCCCGTGGTCTCCACCACGATGGCGTCGAACGCGCCGCGGCCGCCGCCCGCCTGGCGCCGCATGAGCCCGTTGACGATGCGCACCAGGTCGCCGCGCACGGTGCAGCAGACGCAGCCGTTGTTCATCTCGAACACCTCCTCGTCGGACGAGGCCACCAGGTCGTTGTCGATGCCGATCTCGCCGAACTCGTTGACGATCACGGCGTAGCGGCGGCCGTGGTCCTCCGTGAGGATGCGGTTCAGGAGCGTGGTCTTGCCCGCCCCCAGGTAGCCGGTGAGCACGGTGACGGGGACGGGTTCGGTCATGGCGCCCATGTGGCGCGCCCGGGCGCGCGGGGGAACGCGCCTCCCGCCCGCGGACCTCCGTCGGGCGGTTGTCCGTTCATGCCGAGACGCGGCCGTTCAGAAGCCGCGCGTGCGCCAAAACCAAGAAGGCCGACCCACGATGTATGCGGTGATCAAGACCGGCGGCAAGCAGTACCGCGTCCAGCCCGGCGACGTGCTGGTGGTCGAGAAGCTCGACGGCGACGTGGGGGCCGAGGTCTCCTTCGACCAGGTGCTGATGATGGGCGGCGGCGAGGCGGGCGTCACCCTCGGCGCGCCGCTGGTGGAGGGCGCGGTGGTCCGCGCCACGCTGATCGAGACGCGCCGGGGCGAGAAGATCAAGGTCTTCAAGAAGATCCGCCGCCAGGGCTACCGCCGCACCCAGGGCCACCGCCAGTCGGAGAGCGTGCTGCGCGTCACGGGGCTGGAGGGCGCCGGCCAGTCGCTGAAGTGGGACGGCGAGGTCGACCTCACGCCCAAGTCGGTGCGCGACGCCCGGGCCCGCGGCCTCGCCCCCAAGGCGACCACCGCCGAGGTGCAGGCGCAGCCCGCGACCGCTCCGGCGGCCGCGACGACCCCCGCCGCGCCCAAGCGCGCCAGGACGGCGGCCGCGACGGACGCCATGGTCGAGCAGCCGGTGGGCGAGACGCCGGAGACGGGCGCGCAGACGGACGTCGACACCTCCGCCGCGGCGGAGGTCGGCTCCATGGCGTCCGAAGAAGGCTCCGCCCGCGAGACGATCACCCGCGACACCGCCGTGCTCGGCGACGACGCGGACCGGTAACACCTCAGAGCGTAAGGACACCTTCCCATGGCTCACAAGAAATCAGGCGGCTCGTCGCGCAACGGCCGCGACTCGCACTCCAAGCGCCTCGGCGTGAAGAAGTTCGGCGGCGAGGCCGTGCTCGCGGGCAACATCATCGTGCGCCAGCGCGGCACCAAGTTCTGGCCGGGTGAGAACTGCGGCCTCGGGCGCGACCACACGCTGTTCGCCACCGCGCACGGCCACGTCAAGTTCACGACCAAGCGCGACGACCGCACCTACGTGAACATCGTGCCGGCCAACGACGACGCCGCGACCGGGGCGATGGCCGCCGAATAGGCCGTCTTCCCGGCCCCTCGGCCGGGCCCGTTCACGCCGCATCGCGGCGCGTCTCACCACGTGTTCACTTGCGGCCCGCCCCCGGCTCGCGCAAGCCTTCGCGCGCATGCTTGAGATCGACGAGCTGAGCCACGTCTACCCCAACGGCGTCCGCGCCCTGGACGAGGTGAGCCTCCTGATCCCGCCCGGGATGTTCGGCCTCCTCGGGCCGAACGGGGCCGGGAAGTCGACGCTGATGCGGTGCGTGGCGACGTTGCAGACGCCGAGCCGCGGCGCCGTGCGCTTCGACGGGATCGACGTCGTCGCCTCGCCCGCCGCCGTGCGCCGCACGCTCGGCTACCTCCCGCAGGACTTCGGCGTCTACCCCCGCGTCTCCGCCTACGAGATGCTGGACCACCTGGCGGTGCTCAAGGGCCTCACCGTCCGCGCCGACCGCCGCGCGGAGGTCGAGCGCCTGCTGGACCAGACCAACCTGTGGAGCGTGCGTAGGAAGGCGCTGGCGGGCTTCTCCGGCGGCATGCGCCAGCGCTTCGGGGTGGCGCAGGCGCTCATCGGCTCGCCGCGCCTGATCATCGTGGACGAGCCCACCGCGGGCCTCGACCCCGAGGAGCGCAACCGCTTCCTCAACCTCCTGGCGGAGATCGGCGAGGGCGTGGTGGTGATCCTGTCCACCCACATCGTGGAGGACGTGGCCGACCTCTGCCCCGCCATGGCGGTGATCTGCGACGGGCGCATCGTGCGCAAGGGCGCGCCGGGCAAACTGATCGCCGACCTGCACGGCCGCATCTGGAAGAAGACGGTGGACAAGGCCGAGCTGCCCGAGCTGCGCACCCGCCATGACGTGATCTCCACGCGGCTCCACGGCGGCCGCACGGAGGCGCATGTGGTGGCCGACTCGGATCCGGGGCCGGGCTTCCTTCCGCACCCGGGGGGGCTGGAGGACGTGTACTTCGCGGCGCTGCACGGCGGGCGCGGCCGCCCCGCCGCCGCCCTGCGCTGAGCGGGCGGATGTTCGCCGCGGCCGCCGCCTTCGAGCTGCGCCAACAGCTCCGCGCGCCGGTGTTCTGGGTGACGGGGGTGCTGTTCGCGCTGCTCGTTTTCGCCACCGTCACCGTGGACACCGTGCAGATCGGCGGACGGGGCGGGGTGCACCTGAACTCGCCCTACGCCCTGTCGCTGACCGTGCTGGTGATGGGCGTCTTCTACATGTTCGTGACCACCGCCTTCGTGGCGGGCGCGGCCGTGCGCGACGGCGAGACCGGGTTCGGGCCCATCCTGCAGTCCACCCCGATCACCCCCGCCGCCCAGGTCCACGGCCGCTTCGCCGGGGCCTTCGCCGCCGCGGCGCTCGGCTTCCTGTTCATCCCCGCGGGCTTCGCGGCGGGCACGCTCGCCCCGTGGCTGGACGCGGAGCGGCTCGGGCCGGCGAGCCCCGCCGACTACGGGGCCGCCTACATCGTCTGGGGGCTGCCGACGCTGTTCGCGACGTCCGCCTTCCTCTACGCGCTGGCGACGGCCACGCGGTCGATGATGGCGACCTATGTGGGCGTGGTGGTGCTGCTGGCGGCGGTCTTCGCCGAGCGGCTGTTCGCCTCGCGCATGGAGCTGTCGGCGGCGGGCGCGTGGCTCGATCCGTTCGGGCTGGGCGACTTCGCGCACGCGACGCGCTACGCCTCCACCGCCGAGAAGAACGCGGGCGGACCCGCGTTGACCTGGGGGGTGCTCGGGCCGCGACTGGCCTGGGCCGCGTTCGGCGTCCTGTGCCTCGCCGCCGCGCGCCTGCTGTTCCGCCCGCACGCCGCCCCTGCGGAGCGCCGCGGACGCGGCGACGCCGTCGTCGAGGCGCCCCCTCCAACGGCCCCGCGCCGCGCCGCGCCCGGGCGTGGCGCGCGCACGGCGCTGGCCCAGGCGGCGCTGCGCACGCGGTTCGAGGCGGGGCTGGTGGTGCGCTCGCCCGCCTTCCTGGTGCTCCTGGCGGTGGGGCTCCTGAACGCCGCGCTGCGGCTGGGGCTTGCGGACGGGCCGGTGGCGGGCGTGCCCGTGCATCCGGTGACGCGCCTGATGGTGGAGGGCCTGCGCGAGAGCTTCGCCGTCATTCCGCTGGTGGTGGCCGTCTTCTACGCGGGCGAGCTGGTCTGGCGCGACCGCGACCGCCGGCTGGACGAGATCGTGGGCGCGACCTCCGCGCCGGACTGGACCTTCGCCCTGCCCAAGATGCTGGCCGTGTCGCTGGTGCTGCTCGCGCTGACGGGGGCGGGCGCGCTGGCGGGGGTGGCGGTGCAGCTCGCCAAGGGAGGCGCCGCGCCCGACCTGGCCGAATACCTGGTCTGGTTCGTGCTGCCGCAGGCGTTGACGGGGGCGCAGGTGGCGGTCCTGGCCGTGTTCCTGCAGACGATCGCGCCGCACAAGGTGGTCGGCTGGATGCTGATGATCGGCGTGGTCCTCCTGATCACCGTCGGCGGCGCCCTTGGGGTGGAGAACGACCTCCTCATCTACGCCGCCACGCCGCCCGAGCCCCTGTCGGACATGAACGGCGGCGGCGTGGCGGCGCAGGCGGGCTGGTGGTTCCGCGCCTACTGGACCTGCGTGGCGCTGGTGCTGGCCGTCCTGAGCCACGGCCTGTGGCGCCGCGGCGAGCAGACGGCGCTGCGGCCCCGCCTCCTCCGCCTTCCCTTGCGGCTGGGGCGGGGCGGGGCGGCGCTCCTGGCGGCGGCGCTGGGGGGCGCCGCCGCGGTGGGCGGCTTCATCTTCCTCAATACCGACGTGTGGAACACGCGCACCCCCCGCGGCGCGGAGGAGCGGCGGCTGGCGGACATGGAGCGGACGCTGCGCCCCTTCGCCGACCTTCCCCAGCCCAAGATCACCGCCGTCTCCCTCAGCATCGACCTGCGCCCGCGCGCCGCGTCCGCCGACATCCGCGGCAGCTACCTCGTCCGCAACGACACCGCCGGCCCGGTCCGCGAGCTGCACCTGCACACGCCGCGCCTCCTGAAGGTGAAGGCGCTGTCGGTGGAGGGGGGCCGGTCGCTGCGGAGCTACGAGCGGTTCGACCACCGCGTCTTCGTGTTCGACACGCCCATGCAGCCGGGCGAGACGCGGCGGGTCTCGTTCGAGACGCGCCTGGCGCAGCGCGGCTTCCGCGACGGCGGCGACCAGACCGCGGTGGTGGCCGACGGCTCCTTCTTCTTCGACCGCGACGTGGCGCCGGGCCTGGGCGTGGACCAGGACGCCTTCCTGCACGACCGGGCCAAGCGCCGGAAGTTCGGCCTGCACCCGTACGACCTGCGCCCGCCGACGCTGGAGGACGCCGCCGCCCGCCGCTTCAACGCCCTGCGCCGCGACGCCGACTTCGTCGACGCGGACGTCACGGTGACCACCGACGCGGACCAGACGCCCGTGGCCCCGGGCTACAAGGTCGCCGACGTGGTCGCGGGGGGGCGGCGCACCGCGCGCTTCCGCAGCGAAGCGCCCATGCTGCCGGTGCTGGCGGTGCAGTCGGCGCGCTATGCGGAGCGGCGGGACCGCTGGCGCGACGTGGACCTCGCGGTGCTGCACCACCCAGCCCACGCGTGGAACGCCGACCGCATGACGGCGGCGCTCAAGGCGGGGCTCGACCTCTACACCGCCGAGTTCGGGCCCTACCAGTTCCGGCAGGTGCGGGTCGTGGAGTTCCCGGACTACCGCACCTTCGCCGTCAGCCTGCCCAACACCGTGCCCTATTCGGAGGGCATCGGCTTCATCTTCAAGGCGCCCGCCGACCCTCGCCGCTCAGGGAGGCTGGACGCGGTGACCTACGTCACGGCGCACGAGCTGGCGCACCAGTGGTGGGCGCACCAGGAGACGCCCTCCGCCCAGCAGGGCGCGGCCATGACCACCGAGACGCTGGCCCAGTACTCGGCGCTCCTGGTGCTGGAGCACCTCTACGGCGGGGGGCAGGTGCGGGCGGCCCTGGCCTACGAGCGCGACCGCTACCTCCGCGGGCGCGCCGCCGCCGACCGGGACGAGCTGCCGCTCGTGCGCGTGGAGAACCAGCCCTACATCCACTACGGCAAGGGCGCCCTCGTCATGTGGCGGCTGCACCAGGAGCTGGGCGAGGCGACGGTGGACCGCGCGCTGCGGCGCTTCCTGGCCGAGTTCCGGCTGAAGGGGCCGCCCTTCGCCCGGTCCGTCGATCTCCTGCGCGTGCTGCGGGAGGAGGCGGGACCCGATCCCCGCCGCCAGCAGCTCCTCACCGACCTGTTCGAGCGGATCACCTTCTACGACCTCCGCGTGAGGGGCGCGGTGGCGCAGCGCACGCCGCAGGGCTGGGTCACGCGCGTGCGCCTCCTCGCGCGCAAGCTGCAGACGGACGGGCGCGGCGTGGAGCGCGAGGCGCCGCTGGACGAGCTCACGCCCGTGCGGGTGGAGGTGCAGGGCGGCCCGCCGGTGATGGCGCGCGTGCGGCTGACCTCGGGCGAGATCGTCCTCGCCCTGCCCACCGCGTCCCGGCCGACCCGCGTGGAGGTGGGCGACCGCGCCACGCTGATCGAGCGCGACCTGACGGACGACGCGGCGCCCGTGGTCGTGCGGCCCTGACGGGAACGCGCCGCAGCTCGCTACGTTGGTCGGGCGAGCCTGCGGGAGGTCGTCATGCTGGGTTGGGCCATCGTCTTCGCCGTCGTCGCGCTCCTGGCCGGGTGGCTCGGCTTCGGCGCGCTGAGCGGCGTGGCCGCGTCGATCGCCCAGGTGCTGTTCGTCGTCTTCCTGGTGCTGCTGGTGCTGAGCTTCGTCATCCGGGCGCTGCGCGGGCGCTCGGTGGTCTGACCCCGGGTGGCGAGGCGGCGGGCGGGCGCCGCGCCGCCCGCACCTCACTGCGTGGTGTTGGCGCCGCGGGTGTCGGTGCTGACGCGGCTGTCGCCGGTGGTGGAGGGCGCACCGGGAGGGGCCTGCTTGGGGCTGGGCGGAGCCGTGTGGAATTCCGCTGCGGCGTGCGGGTTGTTGGTGCCCGACTGGCCGCCCGCACCCTGGTTGGTCGATAGCGCCTTGTGGTTCAGCGCGTAGAGCCCGAACAGCACGATCACCACCAGGACGAGCGAGACGATCAGCACCACGAAGGTGTGCATGCCGCGCCGGCCCTGCGCGGCGTTGTTGCCGGTGGTCTCCACCCCGTCGCCGGCCCCGCTCGCGTCGGCGGAGGAGATCTCGATATGCGGGTCGCTCATTCCCTGTCCCTAGCGCGTCGCAAGCGCGGCGGCGAGCACGGGCGCAGCCGCGGCCGCCAGGGCCGCGAGCCCGGTCGCCAGCACCGCCCAGCGGAGGTCGGGCAGGGTTGCGGCGCGGATGCGGGCTCTGGCTCGGCGAGGGGTCACGGGCGGCTCCTGTACAGGTCCAATCGCCAACGCACGGCCGGAGCCGCCCGTTCCGAAGCTTGGCGCGGGCGCGGCCGGAGGCTAGAGGGGCGCGCCATGCTCGCCCGCCGCTCGCTCGCCCTCGACGACATCCGCTCCGCGGCCGAGCGCATCGGCGGTCGGGTGGAGCGCACGCCCTGCCGCTACTCGCGCACCCTGTCGGCGATCACGGGCGCGGAGGTGTGGGTCAAGTTCGAGAACCTGCAGTTCACCGCCTCCTTCAAGGAGCGCGGCGCCCTCAACAAGCTCCTGCAGCTGAGCGACGACGAGAAGGCGCGCGGCGTGATCGCCGCCAGCGCGGGCAACCACGCGCAGGGGCTCGCCTACCACGGCGCCAAGCTGGGCGTGCCGGTGACGATCGTGATGCCGCTCGCCACCCCCACGGTGAAGGTGGAGCACACCCGCGACTTCGGCGCGGAGGTGGTGCTGGACGGCGGGACCTACGACGACGCCGACGCCCACGCCCGCCGGTTGTGCGAGGAGCGCGGCCTCGTCTTCGTCCACCCCTTCAACGACTTTGACGTCATGGCCGGCCAGGGCACCCTCGCCCTGGAGATGCTGGAGGACGCGCCGGACCTCGACGTCTTCCCCGTGCCCATCGGCGGCGGCGGCCTGATCTCGGGCGTGGCCACCGCCCTGAAGGGGGTCAAGCCCGACGTGGAGGTGCTGGGGGTGGAGGCGGCCATGTACCCCTCCTTCACCGCGCGCCTGCGCGGCTTCAGCCAGCGCATCGGCGGCCAGACCATCGCGGAGGGCATCGCGGTGAAGGCGGTGGGCGACCTCACCTTCCGCACCGCCCGCCCGCTGATCGACGACGTGCTCCTAGTGGACGAGCCCTACCTGGAGCAGGCCGTGGCGCTCTACGCCAACGTGGAGAAGACGGTGGCGGAGGGGGCCGGCGCCGCCGCCCTGGCCGCGCTCCTGGCCTATCCCGAGCGCTTCCGCGGGCGTCGCTGCGGCCTGATCCTATGCGGCGGCAACATCGACAGCCGGCTCCTGGCGAGCGTGCTCACCCGCGAGCTGGTGCGCGAGCGGCGCATCGCCAGCTTCCGCGTGGTGGGCGACGACCGGCCGGGCCTCCTCGCCACCGTCTCCGCCGTGATCGGCGGCGCGGGAGGCAACATCATCGAGGTGACGCACAACCGGCTGGCGCTGGACGTTCCGGCCAAGGGCGCGGAGTTCGACCTCCTGGTGGAGACGCGCGACGCCGCCCACACCGACGCCATCGCCGCCACGCTCACCGCCAGCGGCTACCCGCCCCGCCTCCTCTGACCTGCACGGAGCCCCCATGCGCCGCCCCCTCCTGACCCTGGCCCTCGCGCTCCTGGCCCCGCTGGGGGCCTGCACCCGCGCGGGAGCCCAGCCCGCCGACCCGGCTGCGGTCGCGGCCGAATCCAAGCGCGGGACGGACTTCCTGGCCGCCAACGCCAAGAAGCCGGGCGTGACGACGCTGCCGTCCGGCCTGCAATACCGGGTGATCAAGTCCGGCCCGGCGGCGGGACCGCACCCCACGCCCGACGACGAGATCAAGGTCCACTACGAGGGCCGGCTGATCGACGGCAAGGTGTTCGACAGCTCGTTCGAGCGGGGCGTGCCCGCCGTCATGCCGCTGGCGGGCCTCGTGCCCGGCTGGCTGGAGGCCCTGCCGCTGATGCGTCCCGGCGACGAGTGGGAGATCTTCCTGCCGGCGAGCCTGGGCTACGGCGACCGCGGCGCGGGCGACGACATTCCGCCCGGCGCGGCGCTGGTGTTCCGCCTGCAGCTGATCGGCGTGCTGCAGTCGCCGAAAACAGCGAACGGCTGAGGCGTCAGGCGGCGGTCGGCGCCGCCTCCTCCCGCGCCAGGAGCGCGTAGAGCGCGTCGGCCGAACGCGCGGCGCGAAGCTGCTCGCGCACGTCCGGCCGGCGCAGCAGGCGCGAGGCGCGGGCCAGCGCCCGCAGGTGCGCCGAGCTGTCGCCGGACGGGGCGAACAGCGCCAGGAGCAGGTCCACCGGCCGGCCGTCCAGCGCCTCGAACGCCACGGGGGTCTCCAGCCGGAGGAACACCGCGCGCATGCGGTCCAGCCCCTCCAGCTGCGCGTGCGGCAGGGCCACGCCGTGGCCCACGCCCGTGGAGCCCTGCGCCTCCCGCTCCAGGAGCGCGTGGAGGACGACCTCCGCCTGCAGCCCGAAGCGGCGGGCGGCCAGTTCGGCCACGGCGGCCAGGGCGGCGCGCTTGGTGCCCGCCCCCGCCTTGTCGCCCACCCCGTCGCGGGCGAGCCAGTCCGAAACGTCCATCGCCGTCAGCGCGCCCCCGCCGCCGCCTGGGCGGGCGCGGCGGGCGTGGCGGGCGCGGTCGTTCCCGTCCGCGCGGGATCGATCCAACCGATGTCGCCGTCGGCGCGGCGGTAGACCACCGACAGGCCGCCGTGCGCCAGGTTGCGGAACATGATCGCGTTCGCCTCCGTCAGCTCCAGCTCCATCACCGCGCCTCCCACGGTGAGCGACTTAACCTCGGACTGCGACTCCGCGATGATGGCGGAGCCCGGCGCGCCGTTCCCCGCCGAGCCGTCCTGCCCGTAGTCGCCGTCGCCCACGAGGTCCTCCTCCTCGTCGGCGGGGCGCAGCACGGTGTAGGCGGCGACCTCCGACCGGCCCGTGGCCCCGCCGTTGTGCGGCTTGTGCGCGACGAGCCGGCGCTTGTAGCGGCGGATGCGCGTCTCGACCTTCTGCAGGGCGGCGTCGAAGGCGGAGTGCGCGTCGCCGCCCATGCCCTTGGCCACCAGCCGCTGCCCGTTGGCGAGGCGCACCACCACGTCCACGCAGACGCTGTGCCCTTCCTTGCCCACGTAGACGTCGGCCTCGCCGCCGCGCTCGAAGTAGCGGCCGACCGCGGTGGTGACCGCATCGACGATCCGCTCCCGCAGGGCGTCGCCCACGTCCATGTGCTTGCCGGAGACGTTCACGTCCATCACCGGGCCGGACAGGTCGTTCGCTTGCGCCGCTTGCATGGGATCACTCCGTCGACGGGCGGGGGCGGCTCTGTCAACGGGCGGTCGCCCGCCTTGCGGGCCGCTCCGCCCTAAGGAGCGTGAAAACGCGTGCGGCGGCGGGGGGTTTCGGTCGCGGCGGCGCCCGCCGGTCACAGGTGCGTGTCCACGCGGCGGGCGGGGCGCCTCGCGCGCAGGCGGTGAACGGGGCGTTAAGGGGGGCGGCCGCAGGGTCCGCCGCCCTCCGCCGCAGCCCGCCATGGCCCTCGACCGCACCCTGCTCCACTTCGCGCTAGACCCCTTCTCGCGACAGGTGCGCCTGGCGCTCGGCGAGAAGCGGCTCACCTGGGCGGAGACCGCGGTGCGCTACTGGGAGCGGCCGGACGAGCTCACCGCGATGAACCCCTCCGGCCTGCCGCCCGTCCTGGTGGACGGCCGCGGGCGCGAGGCGGTGGTGGTGTGCGAGAGCCGCGCCATCCTGGAGCACCTGGAGGAGCGCCACCCCGCCCCCGCGCTCCTGCCGGCCGACCCCGCCGGCCGCGCGGAGGCCCGCCGCCTCGTCGGCTGGTTCGACCGCAAGTTCGACTACGAGGTGAACGGCCTCCTGCTCCACGAGAAGATGGAGAAGCGACTGCTGGGCCTCGGCGCGCCCGAGCTGTCGGCGCTGCGCGCGGGGCGCGAGGCGCTGCGGGCGCACCTCCTCATGCTGGAGGGCCTGCTCGCGGGCCGCGACTGGCTGGCCGGGCCGGCGCTGACGCTGGCCGATCTCGCGGCGGGGGCGCACCTGTCGGTGGTGGACTACCTGGGCGAGGTCCGCTGGGACGACCACCCGTTCAGCCGTCGCTGGTACGCCCGGCTGAAGTCGCGCCCCGCCTTCCGTCCGCTCCTGGCCGACCGCCAGCCCGGCCTGCCGCCCTCCGCGCACTACGACGACCTGGACTTCTAGCGCGCGCCCTCCTCCGCCAGGAAGGCGCGCACCGTCTCCCGGTCCACGTCGCGGGCGACAAAGGCGCGGCCGATCCCGTGCGCGAGCACGAAGGTGAGCCGCCCGCCCTCCGCCTTCTTGTCCTGCGCCATGTGGAGGAGGAGGCGGTCGGCGTCGAAGGGCGCGCCCGCGGCCGCCTCCAGCCGCACCGGCAGCCCCGCCGCGGCGATCGCGCGCTCCGCCCGCGCCGCGTCCTGCGGCGGGCACAGGCCTTGCGCGGCGGAGAAGCGGAAGGCCAGCGCGCAGCCCAGCCCCACCGCCTCGCCGTGGATCAGGTCGGCGCCCGCGTGCAGCGCCTCCGTCTCCAAGGCGTGGCCGAAGGTGTGGCCGAGGTTGAGGAGCGCGCGCACCCCGCCCTCGCGCTCGTCCTGCGCCACCACGCCGGCCTTGATCTCCACCGAGCGGCCCACCGCCCAGGCCAGCGCGGCGGGGTCGCGGGCGAGCACCGCGGCGCCCTCGCGCTCCAGCCGGTCGAAGTAGGCGGCGTCGCCCAGGAGGCCGTGCTTGAGGATCTCCGCATACCCGGCCCGCACCTCCCGCCCGGGCAGGGTCGAGAGCACCCCGGTGTCGGCCAGCACGAAGCGGGGCTGGTGGAAGGCGCCGACAAGGTTCTTGCCGCGCGGCGTGTCGACGGCCGTCTTGCCGCCCACCGAGCTGTCCACCTGCGCCAGCAGCGTGGTGGGGACCTGCACGTAGTCGATCCCCCGCTTGAACACCGCCGCCGCGAAGCCCGCGAGGTCGCCCACCACGCCGCCGCCGAAGGCGACCACCGCATCGCCCCGGTCCAGCTCCAGCGCCAGGAGCGCGTCCAGCACCCGCTCAAGCTCGGCGAACGACTTGGAGGCCTCGCCCGGCGGCACGGGGATCAGGCTCGCGGCGGGGCCGGCGGCGGCCAGCGAGCGCATCAGCGTGTCGCCGTGGAGCCCCGCCACTGTGGCGTCGGCCACCACGGCCACCCGCCGGCGGCCGAACAGGGCGGCCACGGCCTCGCCCGCGCCCGCCAGCAGCCCGGGGCCGATGCGCACCTCGTAGCTGCGCGCCCCCAGCGCGACGGGAACGACGCGCACGCTCACGCCGCGGCCCGCGCGCCGAGCGCGTCCAGCACCGCCTGCACGGCGGCGGCGTGGGGCAGCTCGCCCGTCTCCACCACGTGGTCGGCGAGGGCGTAGTGGGGGTGGCGGATCTCCGCCTGCGCCTCCAGCACCTCCAGGGCGTCGCGGCCGTGCAGCAGCGGCCGGGTGTCCTTGCGCGCCACGCGACGGGCCAGGACGGCCAGGTCGCACTTGAGCCACACCACCACCGCCCCCGCCCGAAACACCGCGCGCGTGTCGTCCTGCGCGAAGGCGCCGCCGCCGGTGGCGAGCACGTGGGGCGGCCCGGCCAGGAGGCGCGCGATCACCCGGCGCTCGCCGTCGCGGAAGGCGGGCTCGCCCAGCTCGGCGAAGATGTCGGACACGCTGCGCCCGGCGGCCTGCTCGATTTCGCTGTCCGCGTCGGCGAAGGGGCGGCCCATCGCGCAGGCCAGCCGCCGCCCGATGGTGGACTTGCCCGAGCCCATAAGGCCCACCAGCGCGATCGTGCGGTCCGGGTCGGGGGACATGGCCGCGCTTGTAGCGGCGGCGTGAGCGGATTGTTAGGCCGCCGCCGCCAACGTGGCGCCATGAGCGGCGCGCAGGTCGAGGCCTTCCTGGAGATGATGGCGGCCGAGCGCGCCGCCTCCCGCCACACGCTGGACGCCTACCGCCGCGACCTCGCCGACGCGCGCGCCTTTCTCCTTGACCGCGGAAGCGACCTCCTGCTCGCCGGGCCGGAGGCGCTGGAGGCTTATATGACCGAGCTGGGCCGCCGGGGCCTGAGCCCCGCCACGGCCGCCCGGCGTCGCGCGTCGCTGCGCCAGTTCCACCGCTTCGCCGTGACGGAGGGCTGGGCCGCGGCCGACGCCTCCCGCCGCCTGGACGCGCCGCGCCGGGGCCGCCCGCTGCCCAAGATCGTCAGCCGCGAGGAGGTGGTGCGCCTCCTCGACGCCGCCCGCGCCCGCGGCGCCGCCCCTGGCGCCGCGCCCACGCCGGACGGCCTGCGCCTCGCCTGCGCGCTGGAGCTGCTCTACGCGGCGGGCCTGCGCGTGTCGGAGCTGACGGCCCTCAGCACGGCGGCGGTGGCGCGCGACCCCGCCTTCCTCATCGTGCGCGGCAAGGGCGGCAAGGAGCGGCTGGCCCCACTGAACGGCGCCGCGCGCGAGGCGGTGCGCGCCTGGCTGGAGGTGAGGCCCAGGCCGGCGGAGGGCGCCCGGCCAAGCCCGTGGCTCTTCCCCTCCCGCGGAGCCTCAGGCCGGCTCACGCCGCGCCGCTTCGCGCAGATGCTGGACGAGACCGCCGCCACAGCCGGCCTCGACCCCGCGCGCGTCAGCCCGCACGTGCTGCGCCACGCCTTTGCGACGCACCTGCTGGAGGGCGGGGCCGACCTCAGGGTGGTGCAGACCTTCCTCGGCCACGCCGACATCGCCACCACCCAGATCTACACCCACGTCGCCCAGGACCGCCTGCGCGACACCGTGCACCGCGCCCACCCCCTCGCCCGCCCCCTCGCCGGCCGGGGTTGACGCCGCCCGGCGCGCGGGGACACGTCGGCGGCCATGAAGACCCCCCGCGCCTACTTCCGCCCGCTCGCCCTCGGCGCGCCTCAGCCCTGGCGCGAGCCGCCCGCGCGGGTGGAGCGCTCGATCCACTTCGTGCCGCCCCACCTGGACAAGGTGCGCGCCAAGGTGGGCGAGACCGCGCGCACCGTGGACGTGGTGCTGGGCAACCTGGAGGACGCCATTCCCGCCGACAGCAAGGTGGCCGCGCGCGACGGCTTCATCGCCATGGCGGGCGAGCACGACTTCGCCGGGATGGGCGTGGGCCTGTGGACGCGCATCAACGCGCTGAACAGCCCCTGGCACCTGGACGACGTGACCGGGATCGTCGCGGGCGTCGGCGACCGGCTGGACGTGATGATGGTCCCCAAGGTCGAGGGGCCGTGGGACATCCACTACATGGACCAGCTCCTGGCGGGGCTGGAGGTGAAGCACGGGCTCACCCGACCCATCGGCCTGCACGCCATCCTGGAGACCGCGGAGGGGGTGAACAACGTGGAGGCGATCGCCGGCGCCTCGCCGCGCATGCAGGGGATCAGCCTCGGCCCGGCCGACCTCGCCGCCAGCCGCGCCATGAAGACCACGCGCGTGGGCGGCGGCCATCCGGGCTACCGCGTGCTGTCTGACCCGGGCCCGGACGGGCTGGGCGGCGAGCGGGCCAGCGTGCAGCAGGACCTGTGGCACTACACGATCGCGCGGATGGTGGACGCCTGCGCCGCGCACGGCATCAAGGCCTTCTACGGCCCCTTCGGCGACATCGCCGACCTCGCCGCCTGCGAGCAGCAGTTCCGCAACGCCTACCTCCTGGGCTGCGCCGGCGCCTGGACGCTGCACCCCGGCCAGGTCCCCGTGGCCAACCGCGTCTTCAGCCCCGATCCCGACGAGGTGGCCTTCGCCCGTCGCATCCTGGAGGCGGTGCCCGGCGGGGCGGGGGTGGCCATGCTCGACGGCAAGATGCAGGACGACGCCACGTGGAAGCAGGCCCGCGTGCTCGTCGACGCCGCCCGCGCCATCGTCGCCCGCGATCCCGCCTGCGCCCGGACCTACGGCCTCTGACGCCCGGCGACCGTGCGGCGCAGCAAGCGCTGCACGACGTCCCGGCTACACCAGTGCTCAGGAAATCTGCGGAGCCGGCGGCCAGGCTCGCCTTGCCTCATGCTGCACTGCGGCGTAGAAGGGAGGTGCGGCGCTTCGGCGTCGCATGCCCTTCTTGGGCGTTTCCTCCCTAAACTTCAGGCCGTGCTCCTCGTGGGCGCGGCCTTTTTTCTTCCGCCGTTGCCGGGCGGCTCAGCTTGGGCGACACCGGGGTCGGCAGGCGGCGAAGGAGGACGGCGTGGGGTGGTTCGGGTCGACGCCGCTGCTGGTGCTGCCCGTCCTCGTCTTCAACGCGCTCGCCTTCACCGCGACGGGCGGGCTGCACGGCGAGGGAGCGGCGGCTCAGGCGGCGCAGGTGCTGTTCGTCGTGCCCATGACGTCGGGCGGGCGATGGCAGGTGAGCTTCGGCGACCTCCTCGTATTCGTCAGCCTCGTGATTCTGTTCGTCGAACTCCTGAAGTCCACGACCAGCCGCCGGGTGGCCATCGTCAACCACTCGCTGTCCATGGTGCTGTTCATCGCCTGCCTGGTGGAGTTCCTGCTGTTCCGCGCCTTCCAGGCGTCGAGCTTCTTCATCCTGACCGCCATGGTGCTGCTGGATGTGCTGGCGGGCTTCATCGTCACCATCGCCTCGGCGCGGCGCGACGTGGACATCGTGCGCTGACCTGGCGGCGAGGAGGGCCGCAGCGTCGGGAGGCGCCGAGGCGTCAGAGCGCGAGGCGGGCCAGGAGGCCGGGCTCCGGCCGCCGGTCGTCGGCCCCGGTCCACTCCGCACGGAGGTAGGCCCGGCGCGCCCGGTGGAGCGCGGGCGCGCCCTCGCGCAGGCCGCGGCGCCCGCCCGCTTGCCCGGCGACCTGCGCGTCCACCACGCCCGCCGCGGCCACCGACGCGGCGGCGGCGGGGGCGGCGAGCCGGAGAAGCGTGTCAGGACGGGCCATGCCGGCGGGGCCAGCAAGGCCCGGGCCGCACGACCGGCTCAGCCCTTGTCCGCCAGCCTGGCCAGTTGCGCCTGCATGGCCTCCATCTGCCGTCGAAGGTCGGACAGCTCGCCCGTCTCGGCCTTCGGCTCGGCGGCGGCGCGCGCGGGACGGGCGGAGGGGACCACGGGCGCCCAGACCTTCAGCGCGTCGGAGACCATGGCCATGTTGGCGCGCACCTGCTCCTCGAAAAGCTTCACCGCCGGGTTGGCCGCCCCCGCCGCGCCCATGGCCTGGGTGGCCTGCTCGCGGAACGCCTCCTGCTGGCGGGCGAAGGCGTCCAGGCTCATCTCCAGATAGCCGGGCACGTAGCCCTGCATCTGGTCGCCGTAGAGCCGGATCAGCTGCCGGAGGAACTGCACGGGCAGGAGGTTCTGCCCTCGCTGCTCCTCCTCGAAGATGATCTGCGTCAGCACCTGGCGGGTGATGTCGTCGTTGCTGCGCGCGTCGAACACCACGAAGTCCTGCCCGCGACGCACCATCTCGGCCAGGTGGTCAAGCGTGACGTAGGTGGAGGTGCCGGTGTTGTAGAGCCGACGGTTGGCGTACTTCTTGATGACGATGGGCGCCTGAGCTTCGGAGGGCTCGGGGCGGGCGAGGTCTTCGGGCATGGCGCGTCTCGTTCGGGACCGCGCCCGTTCGCACCTGCACTCTAGTCCTCGCAGGTGCGGGAGCGCCAGCGGCTCGTCTGCGGGGCGCGGGAGGTCTAAGGTCGGAGCGGAGAGCGCCAAGCGCCCGCACCCCCGAGCAGGACACACCCATGGCCGACATCGTCATCGCCTCCGCCGCGCGCACCCCGGTGGGCTCCTTCAACGGGGCGCTCGCCTCCCTCGCCGCCCACGAGCTGGGCGCCACGGCCATCGCGGCGGCGCTGGAGCGGGCGGGGGTGCTGCCGGACGAGGTGGACGAGGTGGTGCTGGGCCAGGTGCTGCAGGCGGGCGAGGGCCAGGGCCCGGCGCGCCAGGCCAGCATGAAGGCGGGCGTTCCGGCGTCCGCTCCCGCCTGGAGCCTGAACCAGCTCTGCGGCTCGGGCCTGCGGGCCGTGGCGCTCGGCTACCAGCAGATCGCGGGCGGCGACGCCGAGATCGTGGTCGCCGGCGGGCAGGAGAGCATGAGCCGCAGCCCACACGCCGCGCACATGCGCGACGGCAGGAAGATGGGCGACCTCCAGTTCGTCGACACCATGATCAAGGACGGGCTGTGGGACGCCTTCCACGGCTACCACATGGGCCAGACCGCCGAGAACATCGCCGAGCAGTGGCAGATCACCCGCGAGGACCAGGACCGCTTCGCCGTGAGCTCGCAGAACCGCGCGGAGGCGGCGTCGGCCTCCGGCCGGTTCAGGGACGAGATCGCCGCCGTCACCGTCAAGGGCCGCAAGGGCGACACGGTGGTGGACACCGACGAGTACATCCGCCGCGGCGCCACCTACGAGGCCATGGCCGCGCTGAAGCCCGCCTTCGCCAAGACGGGCTCGGTCACCGCCGCCAACGCCTCGGGCCTGAACGACGGGGCGGCCGCGCTCGTCCTGATGACGGCCGGGGAGGCGGAGCGGCGCGGGATCACGCCCTTGGCGCGCATCAAGAGCTGGTCCAACGCCGGCGTGCCGCCGGAGATCATGGGCACCGGCCCCATCCCTGCGTCGAAAAAGGCGCTGGAGAAGGCGGGATGGAGCGTGGGCGACCTCGACCTCGTGGAGTCCAACGAGGCCTTCGCGGCGCAAAGCCTGTGCGTGCTGAAGGAGCTGGGGCTCGACCCCGCCAAGGTGAACGTCAACGGCGGGGCCATCGCGCTCGGCCACCCCAGCGGCGCCTCGGGCGCACGCATCCTCACCACCCTCCTGCACGAGATGCAGCGGCGCGACGCGAAAAAGGGGCTGGCCACCCTGTGCGTCGGCGGCGGCATGGGCGTGGCGCTCTGCGTGGAGCGCGGCTGAGGAAGCAGGCTCGACCGGCGCGGGACGTCGCGCCGGCCGAGCGGCGCCGTCAGAACGTCATGCCGTCGAACATGGCCGATATGGCCTCGACCTCGCCGTTCCTCGGCGCGTCGCGCAGCGGCCGGCAGCGCTCCACCACGATCTCGTCGTGCCGGTCCTCGCCGATGAGGGCCATGACCTCGGCGACGAAGGCGTCCAGCGGCATGGCGTGGGGATCGCTCTTCTGCCCGGGGCTGATCAGCTCGGTCTGCACGTAGGGCGGAATGATCTCGACCACCTCGACGGGCGTGCCGGTGAGCTGCTTGCGCAGGCTCATCGACCAGGAGTGGATGGCGGCCTTGGTGGCGCAGTAGGTCGGCGTCGCGGCCATGGGGACGAAGGCCAGGCCCGAGGAGACCGTCACCACCGAGCTGCGCGCCTTGGTCTTCAGGTGCGGCAGCAGCGCTTGGGTGAGGCGGATCGGGCCGAGCAGGTTGGTGGCGACCGTGGCCTCCGCGTCCTCCAGCGGAGCGGGGGCGTCGGCCAGCTTCTCCAGGCGCATGACGCCGGCGTTGTTGATCACCACGTTCAGCGCCGGATGGTCCCGCACGACGGCGGCGGCGAAAGCCTCCACGGCCGCGGCGTCGGCGATGTCGAGCGTCATGGACGCCATGCCGGGGTTGGCGCGCGTCACCTCGTCGAGCGCCGCCTGGCGCCGGCCTGCGATGATCACGCGGTCGCCGCGCTCGACGAAGGCCTCCGCCAGCCCGCGGCCGATGCCCGACCCGCCGCCGGTGATGAGGATGGTGTTGCCGCTGGTGTTCATGGTGGCGCTCTCCGTCTTGCGGCGCGCAGATACGGACCCGCTCTCGTTGCGGTAAGTAGGCACGGTAAGGTGCAGTAGGCACCCGAAGGAGAGCGTCGATGACCCAGGCCGCAGCCCGCCCGGCGGAGCCGCCGGTAGACCCCGAAGTCGAGGCGCTGGTCCATGACGTGATCGGCCAGGTCGCCGACAAGTGGACCATGCTGGTGCTGGAGGCGCTGCAGGAGCAGGGCACCCTGCGGTTCACCCAACTCGGCCGCGCCGTGGGCGGGATCAGCCAGAAGATGCTGACGCAGACCCTGCGCCGCATGGAGCGCGACGGCCTGGTGCGGCGCACGGTGCATCCCGTGATCCCGCCGCACGTCGACTACGACCTCACCGAGCTTGGCGACAGCCTCAGCTACGCCTTCTGCGGCGTCTGGACCTGGGCCGAGGCCAATTTCGCGCAGGTGCAGGCGGCGCGGCGCCGCTTCGCCGCCGGGGGGGATCAGCAGCCGTAAGCCGCCGCGGCCGCAGTCCGCCCTTGTCGCTGCAGCGCACTCGGCGATAGCGCTGCGTCAACAAGCCGACGACAGGGAGAACGGGCATGGGCAGGGTCGCATTGGTCACCGGGGGCACGCGCGGGATCGGCCGCGCGATCGTGGAGCGGCTGACGGCCGACGGCTTCACCGTGGCGGCGGGCTACAGCGGCAACGAGGAGGCGGCGCAGGCCTGCGCCCGCGACCTGGGCGTGGCGCTGGTGAAGGGCAACGTGGGCGAGTTCGCCGACGCCACCCGCGCGGTGAAGGAGGTCGAGGACAAGCTCGGCCCCATCGAGGTCTTGGTGAACAACGCCGGCATCACCCGCGACGCCATGCTGCACAAGATGGCGCCCGAGCAGTGGAACGAGGTGATCTTCGTCAACCTCGCCTCCATCTTCAACATGAGCCGCAACGTGATCGAGGGCATGCGCGAGCGCGCCTTCGGCCGCATCGTCAACATCAGCTCCATCAACGGGCAGAAGGGGCAGATGGGCCAGACCAACTACTCCGCCGCCAAGGCGGGCGTGATCGGCTTCACAAAGGCGCTGGCGCAGGAGACCGCCGCCAAGGGGATCACCGTGAACGCCGTGGCCCCCGGCTACATCGACACGGACATGATGAGCGGCATCCCCGAGAAGGTGCTGGCCTCCATCGTGGGCCAGATCCCCGTCGGCCGCCTGGGGGCCGCGAGCGAGATCGCCGCCTGCGTCGCCTTCCTGGCGCGCGACGACTCGGCCTTCATCACGGGCGCGACCATCACGGCCAACGGCGGGCAGTTCTACGCGGGCTGAGCGGCCCCGTACGCCCTCAGGCGGCCTCGGCGGTCCCGAACTGCAGCTCGGCCAGGCGGGCGTAGAGGCCGCCGCGGGCGACGAGGTCGGCGTGGCGGCCCTCCTCCACCACGCGCCCGGCCTCCATCACCACGATGCGGTCGGCGCGGAGCACGGTGGCGAGGCGGTGGGCGATGACCAGCGTGGTGCGCCCCTGCATGGTCGTCTCCAGCGCCCGCTGCACCAGCCGCTCGTTCTCGGCGTCCAGCGCGCTCGTGGCTTCGTCCAAGAGCAGCACCGGCGCGTCGCGCACGAGCGCCCGGGCCAGCGCCAGCCGCTGGCGCTGGCCGCCGGAGAGGGTGCGGCCGCGCTCGCCCAGGGGCTCGGCGAGCGCCGCGCGAGCCCCCTGGACGACACCGGCGACTCGCCGCTCGTGGGCCTCGCGCTGCACCCCGACGCCCCCCCGCGCGAGCCCCTGCGGCTG
>CAXSHO010000002.1:0-25606 GCA_964237305.1 uncultured Caulobacteraceae bacterium | reverse complement strand
CTTCGGCGAGGAGCTGTTCCCCGGCCGCGAAGACGCCTCCGCCGCCCTGGCCGCGGCGTGCACGTCCTCGTCCGGCGCGGTGTCGCGGCCGAAGCGGATGTTGTCGGCGCCCGAGCCGGAGAACAGCGAGGCGTCCTGCGCCACCAGCGCCAGCCTGGCGCGCACCGCGGCGGGGTCGGCCTCGCGCAGGTCCACCCCGTCCAGCCGCACGGCGCCGGAGGTGGGGTCGTAGAACCGCAGCAGGAGGCGCAGGACGGTGGACTTGCCCGCGCCCGACGGACCGACCAGCGCCACCGTCTCCCCCGGCCGCACCTCCAGCGAGAACCCGTCCAGCGCCGCGAGGTCGGGGCGGCCGGGATAGGCGAAGCGCACGTCCTGGAAGGCGATGCGGCCCTGCGGCGGTTCCGGCAGGGACGTGGGGTGCGCAGGCGCGGCGATGTTCGGGCGGCTGGCCAGGAGCTCGCCGAGCCGCTGCATGGCGCCCGCCGCCTTCTGCACCTCGCCCCAGGTCTCGCCCAGCGCCCCCACCGCGCCCGCGGCCAGCACCGACAGGAACAGGAACTGCAGCAGCGTGCCGCCGCTCATGTGCCCCGCGCGCACCTGCTGCGCGCCGAGGTAGAGCACGCCCGCCACGCCGCAGAAGGTCAGCGCCATGACGAGCGCCGTCATCCCCGCCCGGGCGGACAGGCGACGCAGGCTGGCGGCGAACGCGGCCTCCACAGCATCGCCGAAGCGCTGGGAGGCGGCGCGCTCGCGGCCGAAGGCCTGCACCGTCTCCAGCTGGTCCAGCGTCTCGCCCGCATAGCCCGCCGCGTCGGCGAAGCGGTCCTGCGCCTCGGTGGAGAGGCGGCGCACGCGCCGGCCCACGATGAACAGCGGCAGCAGAACCACGGGCACCAGCGCCACCACCGCCAGCGTCAGCCGCCAGTTGACGAAGGAGAGGAGCACGATCGAACCGATCAGCGTGAGCAGGTTGCGCGCCGCCACCGAGACGGTGGTGCCCGCCACGCTCTCCACCAGGGCGATGTCGGTGGTCATGCGCGACAGCACCTCGCCCGTGCGCACGCGCAGGAAGAAGGCGGGGTCGAGCGACAGCACGTGGGCGTAGACGTCGCGGCGCAGGTCCGCGGTGACCCGCTCGCCCAGCCGGGTCACGAAGTAGAACCGCGCGGCGGTGGCCCCCGCCAGCGCGACGGCGACCACCAGGGCGGCGAGGAAGGCGGCGGTGGTGAAGCCGCGATCGATCACGGCGCGCGCCGCGCCGGTCAGGCCCAGCGTCGCGGTGGTGGAGCTCACCAGGAAGACGCCCGCCGCCGCCGCCAGCCCCCAGTGCCGGCGCATGTAGGGGGCCAGCCGCGCCAGCGGCCGCACGTCGCGCGTGCGCTCCCGCCCGAGCGCGGCCTTGCGCATGGAGGCGGCGAGCTCGGCCCCGGGGCCGGCGCGGCCGCGGGTGTCGGTGGGGGCGGTGTCGGTCACCCCCGCAAGATGGGGCGGAGCGGCCCTTTCGCCTAGAAGCGCTTGGAGACTCCGGCGTAGACCTCCGCGCCCGGCGTCTGGCGGTTCAGGCCGATGTTCACCCCCGCGTCGAGCTGCAGCGTCTTGTGCAGGATCCAGGCCGCGGCGAGGTCCAAGGAGGCCTGGTGGACATGGCCGGCGGGTTCGTCCTCCCACTGCGACCACAGTTCGGCGGCGGCCGTCACGCCGTGCGGCAGGGCGCGGGTGAGGCTGACGAGTTCGGTGTGGACAAGGTGCGCGCCCCCGCCCTCCTCGTTGGGACGGCCGTCCAGCTGCGGCTCCACCGTCACCGTCCACCGATCGTCCAGCTTGTAGGATGCGACCAGCGCCGCGCCGCCGCCCCAGCCGCCGTCGCCCAGCCCGCTCCTCGCGGTGGGCGCGGTGACGCGCGGGATCAGGGTGGCGCTGAACCTCGCCTTGTCGCCGTCGCCCACGACCGCGACCTTGGCGCGGAGCTCCAGGTCGCCGAGGCCCGTGCGCACATCGGTTCCGGAGCGGTCGTGCGTGCGGTCCAGCACCAGGGGCTGCAGGTGCGCCTCCACGTCGATCCCCGGCGCCAGCCCATAGATCAGGAACGGGTCGACGATGAGCCAGGTGTCGTCAGTGACGCCGTGCGAGCGTCGGAACGCGCCGTCGGCGATGTCCGTCTCCACCTGGAAGACGCCGGGCTCCAGCGTGCACGCCCCGTCCGCCTTGGTGGGGCGGTCGGCGCAGATGTCGCCGTCGTCGGCCCGTGCGGCGCCCGCGAGGGTCGCGGCGGCCAGGACGGCGAGCGCGCCCGCGGCTTGCGGAAAGCGCCGCTTCTCGCGTATGGCTCCGCGCCCCCGCACGCGCCCCGGCGCGTGCGCCGTCCCGTCATGCGCGTCCGCGCCGTCCGCTCGAGTCATACATGAAAAAAGACGCCCACCCGGATTACCACTTCATCAACGTCACCATGACGGACGGCAGCACCTACCGCACCCGCTCCACTTACGGGAAGGAAGGCGCGACGCTGGCCCTCGACATCGATCCGCGCACCCACCCGGCCTGGACCGGCGGCGACCGCCAGATGATGGACCGCGGCGGTCGCGTGTCGCGCTTCGCCGCGAAGTTCGGCGGCTTTCTGAAGAAGTGAGGGTGGGGCTGCGGCCCCCTCACCGACCGCCGGGCGGGGGCGAGCACCCGCCGCCCTCCCTCCTGCGTCAGATGTAGCGACGCAGCGACCGGGCGAGCTCGGACGCGCCTGAGCGCCCGCTCTTCTTCGGCGCCTGCGGCTGGTAGGCCAGGGCTGCATGCGTCGCGCAGTAGACCCCCTGCGTGGCCCGGCCGCCGCAGAAGGTGAAGTCGTCCGACGACGGGTCGCCGATCGGCCACTTGCACATGGACGAGCCCAGCGTCAGCACGGTGGCGGAGCCGGGGGCCTCGATACGCGCGGGCCTCGCCACGGGGACGGGTGCGCTCGCCGCCGGCGCGACGGGCTCGCAGCGGCGGATCACCGGAGCGGCCGCCACGGCCCGGGCGGGCTTCACCGTCTTGAACACCGGGCGCTGCGGCTGCGAGGGCGCCGCGCGGCCGGAGAGCCCCAGCCGGTGCACCTTGCCGATCACGGCGTTGCGCGTGACGCCGCCCAGCTGCTTGGCGATCTGGCTGGCGGAGTGACCCTCCAGCCACAGCTTCTTCAGCACCTCCACCCGGTCGTCGGTCCAGCCCATGATCCTGCTCCCCGCCGTGTCGGGCCGGATGACGGCCCAAGATGTTGTATCGCCAGAGCGCATGTCGCCGCCTGATGACACTAGATACGGTAAAGGAACGGGCGGCGCCCACAATAGGCGCCATGATCCTTGTCCACAGGAACGAGATGTTGAATCAGAAGCCCCGAGGCGCTCGCGCGCCCCGGGGCCCATACGGAACCGAACGGCGGGCGGGGATCAGCCCACGGGCGTGACGCGGACGCGCGCGCCGTAGGACACGATGACGCGCACCCCTTCGCGCAGCGGATAGCGGTCCTCCTGCGGGATCTCCACCTCCGTGCCGTCGCGGAAGCGGATCAGGTAGGCGAAGCCCTGCTGGCGCTGCGAGCGCTCGATGGCGAACCCGGCGAGGGCGCCGAGGACGGCCCCCGCGATCCCGCCCGCGAAGCCGTCGTGGCGGCCGGACAGGCTGGAGCCGATCAGCCCGCCGGACACGCCGCCCACGACCGCGCCTCCTCCCGTGTCGCGGCCGCCCAGCGTGATCGGGCGCGCGCCGACGACCACGCCGCGCTCCACCCGCGCCGGGGCCCCGGCTTCGTACGGGGCGTAGGCGTTGGTGTCGTAGGTCTCGCAGGCGGAGAGCCCCCCCACCGCGAGGAGGGACAGGGCGAGGACGGCGGGGCGGGCGAAGCGCATGGCGGGGGTCTCGGGTCTGGGTGTCGCGGGCACGGTCGGCCAGTCCGTCAAATGCCAGGGCCGCTGCCTCTTCAGGCGCGCCGTGAAGAAGCCGTCCGCGCCGCCGTCGGGCGCGGCGGCGCCGGGCAGGATGCGCCAGGTCCCGTCCGCCCCGTCGACGCCGGGCCACTGCGGGTCGGCCCCGGTCCCGGGGTCGAGGGCGAACTCCGGGTGCGCGGCGAGGAAGGGCGCGACCTGCGCCTCCCCTTCCTCCGGCTCCAGCGAGCAGACGCTGTAGACCAGCCGCCCGCCCGGGGCGGTGCGCGCGGCGGCGGCGGCGAGGAGGCGGCGCTGCACGTCCGCCAGCCGGGCGATGTCGCCGGGGCGGGCGGCCCACAGCACGTCCGGGTGGCGGCGGAAGGTGCCGGTGGCCGAGCACGGCGCGTCCAGCAGCACCGCCTCGAAGGTGCGGGCCTCGCCCCAGGCGGCGCGCCCGTCGGCGGCGTCCGCAACGTGGAGCTCCGCCTCCAGCCCCGTGCGCAGGAGGTTCTCCCGCAGCCGCTCCAGCCGCGGCGCCGAGCGGTCCAGCGCGGTGACGCGGGCGCCCGCGGCGGCGAGCTGCAGCGTCTTGCCGCCGGGCGCCGCGCACATGTCGAGCGCCGTTTCGCCGGGCCGGGGCGCGAGGAGCCGCACCGGCAGGGCGGCGGCCGCGTCCTGCACCCACCACCGTCCCTCGGCGTAGCCGGGCCAGCCCGCGGGGTCGCCGCGCAGGCGCGTGCGAAGCGAGCCGCCGGGCGCGGCGACCGCCTCCAGCTCCGCGGCGAGCGCGTCGGCGTCGGCGGGATGGCGGGGCGTGAGGTCGGTGGGGGGCTCCTCGGCGAGGCGCCGCGCGAGGGCGTCGGCGGCCTCCGCGCCCCAGGCGGAGCGCCAGCGGGCGGCCAGCCAATCGGGCAGGTCGGAGCCGGGGGGCAGGCCGGCCAGGAGCGCCGGGCCGCCGTCGCGGTCCAGCCCGCGCAGGACGGCGTTGACGAGGCCCTTGAACGGCCGCGCCGCCCGCTCACGCTCGGCCAACGCCACGGTGGTGGAGACGGCGGCGAAGGCGGGGACGTCCATGACGAGGAGCTGGGCCGCCCCGATGCGCAGGAGGTCGCGCACCACCGGCGGCGGCTCGCGGGTCAGCCGCGCGGCCAGCAGGCGGTCCAGCGAGCCCAGCCGGCGCAGGGTGGCGAGCGTCAGGGCGCGGGCGAACCCCTTATCCTTGCCCTCCAGCGCGGGACCGGACGCGGCGGGCGCGTCCTCCAGCCCTCCCCGGCGGCTGAGCGCGGCGCCCAGCATGGCCAGCGCCTGCGCCCGCGCCGCCACGCCCTCGGCCGGGGCGGACGAAGCGGACGGCGGGCGACGGGCGGCGGGTGGAGCGGGCATGGGCCGCGGCCTAGCCCGGCGGCCCCGGGCCGGGAAGGGCGCGCCTGTCGGACGTCCCCCGCTACTTGCCGTCGAACAGGCCCGCGCAGAGGTTGATGGTCAGCGCCAGCACCACGGTGTTGTAGGTGAAGGCGATGAGCGAGTGGACGGTGCCCGTGCGCCGCATCGACTTGGACGTGAACTGGATGTCCGCCGTCTGCGCCGCCACGCCGATGATGCAGGCGAAGTGCAGGAAGTCCCAGTAGTCCGGCGTGTCGTCGTCGCCGGGGAAGCACAGGCCGCCGCGGCGCCCGTCCTTGTCGGCCGGATCGTCGGCGGCGGTGTAGTACTCGTGCGCGTAGTGCAGGGCGTAGACCAGCTGCACCACCAGCCACGAGGCCGCCACCGTGCCGAAGGCGGCGGCCACGCGCAGCCATTTGACGCCGCCGTGCTCGTCCTTGGCCAGCGCCAGCTCCATGGCGATGCCCGCGAGGCTCGCCGCCGCGGCGATGGTGACCACGGCCAGAATGAAGTGACGCCCGTCGTCCTGCCGCTCCGCCCGCCCGGCGATGTCGCCCTCGTCCTGGTCGCGCATGAACCAGAAGGAGCCCGCGATGAACCACCGGCAGGCCGCGTCCCACGCGATGATGAACTTGGTGCTCGAGCGGAGGTGGACGGGCGCGACCGCCAGCACCACGGCGGTGACCACCCCCGCCAGCATCGCCCCCACCAGCCGCGGCCGCGAGGCGAACGGCCCGATAGGCAGGTTGGCGATGAAGCCCCGGCGCTCGGCCACGGCGGCTCAGCCGAGCCGGGCGAGCGGGACGGGGACGGCGGGCTCGAACGGCGTGACCAGCACCGCCTCCGGCCCGTGCTCCACGGGGACGCCGTAGGTCCCGTCCGACTGCAGCTCGTGCACGAAGGCGCGCCGCCGCTCGGCGTCCAGCACCCAGTAGTGACGCACCCCGAACCGCGCGTAGAGCTCGGCTTTGCGACGCAGGTCGCGCCCGAGCGAGGCGTCGGCGATCTCGACCGCGAGCAGCAGATCCGAACCGCGCAGATCCTCAGGAAGGATCGCCGTCGGTACGACGACCACGTCCGGCTCAAGAAAAGTGCGAGGGCCGAAGAACACAGACTGCTCGATCCCGACGGCGAGCTCGTCGGGAAGCGCGCGGACAAGGAGCCTCACCAGCTCGCGTTTCCATATCTCATGACGATTGTGCTTGGCGTTCATGGGGACGATCTCGCCTTCCCACAGCTCGAAATTGGCGTCCTCGTCGATGAAGCCGGCCGCCTGCAACCCGAGGATGTCGGCCACCGTCCAAGCGATGCGGTCGAAGCCCTCGGCGGCGCGGGTGGTGGCGAGCGCGTTCATGCCTGCGATCCTACCACAGCCGCGCCACAGCGTCAGACCGGCGGAGGCTGGGCGAACACCTCGCGCTTGCCGGCGTGGTTGGCGGGGCCGACCACGCCCTCCTTCTCCATGCGCTCGATGAGGGAGGCCGCGCGGTTGTAGCCGATCTGCAGGCGGCGCTGGACGTAGGAGGTGGAGGCCTTGCGGTCGCGGGTGACCACGGCCACCGCCTGGTCGTACAGGTCGCCGGGCTCGCCCTCGCCGCCCATCGCCCCGCCGTCACCGTCCTCGTCCTCGTCCGGAGCGGCGGTGATCTCCTCCAGGTACTGCGGCTGGCCCTGGGCGCGGAGGAACTTGGCCACGTCCTCCACCTCGCCGTCGGCCACGAACGGTCCGTGCAGGCGCGTCACCCGCCCGCCGCCCGCCATGTAGAGCATGTCGCCCTGGCCCAAGAGCTGCTCGGCGCCCTGTTCGCCCAGGATGGTGCGGGCGTCGATCTTGGAGGTGACCTGGAAGCTGATGCGGGTGGGGAAGTTGGCCTTGATGGTGCCGGTGATCACGTCCACCGACGGGCGCTGGGTGGCCATGATCAGGTGGATGCCCGCCGCGCGCGCCATCTGCGCCAACCGCTGGACGGCGCCCTCGATGTCCTTGCCGGCCACCATCATCAGGTCGGCCACCTCGTCGATGACCACCACGAGGAAGGGCATGGGCTCCGGCGCGAACTCCTCCGTCTCGTAGATGGGGCGGCCGCCGTCGTCGAAGCCGGTCTGCACGGTGCGGGCGAACCGCTCGCCCTTGCTCTGGGCGTCGCGCGCCTTGTCGTTGTAGCCGCCGATGTTGCGCACCCCGATCTTGGACATGCGGCGATAGCGATCCTCCATCTCCCGCACCGTCCACTTCAGCGCGACGATGGCCTTCTTCGGATCGGTGACCACCGGGGCCAGGAGGTGCGGGATGCCGTCGTAGACGCTGAGCTCCAGCATCTTCGGGTCGATCATGATGAAGCGGCACTCGCTGGGCGGCAGCCGGTAGAGGATCGACAGGATCATGGCGTTGACCCCCACCGACTTGCCCGAGCCGGTGGTGCCCGCGATCAGGAGGTGGGGCATCTTGGCGAGGTCGGCGATGTAGGGCTCGCCGCCGATGCTCTCGCCCAGCGCCATAGGCAGGTGCAGCCCGCTCTTCTCGTACTCGGCGGAGGAGAGGAGGTCGCGCAGGTACACCGTCTCGCGCCGGGCGTTGGGCAGCTCGACGCCGATGGCGTTCCTGCCCTGCACGACGCTGACCCGGGCCGACCTCGCGCTCATGGAGCGGGCGATGTCGTCCGCGAGGCTGATCACGCGGGAGGACTTGACGCCGGGCGCGGGCACCAGCTCGTAGAGCGTGACCACGGGGCCGGGGCGGATCTGGTCGATCTGTCCCTTCACGCCGAACTCGGCCAGCACGCCCTCCAGCATGCGGGCGTTCTGGCGCAGCGACGCCTCGTCGAAGCCGGCCTGGCGCGGCTTGGGCTTGGCCAGCATGGCGAGCTCGGGCAGCTGGAAGCCGTCGGGCTGGACGAAGCCGAACGCCTTCTGGCTCTCCCGCGCCTCCCGGCCCGAGGTCCTGGGCGCGGCGCGGGGGGCGGCGACCTCCAGCTTCGGGTCGACGGCGAAGGGCGGGTCCCCACCGTCATCCCCGTCGTCGGGATCGGCGGCGGGGGCGGAGGGTCCGGACCCCACGGCGGGCGGCGGGGGAGCGGGGCCCGCCTCCTCGTCGGCCGGGAGCCAGGAGGGCGCGCGGGCGGCCGCGCGGCGGGAAGGGGGAGCGGGGGCCGCCTCCTCGGGCGCCTCGTCGGGCGCGGCGCGGCGGGCGAGGCCGGAGCGGAGCGCGGAGCCGGCGCGGACGCCCGCCCAGCCGGCCCAGGCGCCGGCGGTGACGAGGTCGCCGCGCTTCACCCCCGCCGCCCGGCCGACCAGCCACAGGCCGAGAGCGCCCAGCGTCACCCCCGCGATGGCCCGCGCCGCGAGCGGAGACACGGCTACGCGCAACGGCGTCGCCAAGCCCTCGCGCACCACGAGCCCCCACAGTCCTCCAAGTCCGTGCGGAAGCGGCCAGGCCGCCGGGGGCGGCAGGGCGGCGAGCCCGCCCGCGACCAGCAGCAGGCCGCACGCCTCCAGCCCGCGGCGGCGCAGCGCACCCCGGCCCGCGTCGGGATCGGGGCCGAGCACGCGGGCCACGCCCAGGCCGCCGAGCGCCAGGGCGGCGATCCAGGCGGCGAGGCCCAGCGACTGCATCAGCGCGTCCGCCGCCGCGGCGCCGGGGGCGCCCAGGAGGTTGGTGGGCGCGTCCGCCGAGGCGGTGTTCCAGCTGGGATCGGCGGGGTTCCAGCTCCCCAGCGCGAACAGGAGCGCGAAGCCGGTGGCCGCCTGCGCGATCCCGCGGACGCGCGCCGCGACCGGCGAGCGCCAGACGGCGGCCAGCGTCCGTACCGCGCCGGGCCTGGCCGCGGGCGCACGGCCCCGCCGCGCAACCGCCGCCCCTCCGCCCGCCGCCACGTTGGCCATGCGACGCTCCCACGCCCGCGCCCGAACCGCGGCGCATGCGGCCGGTCTTCGCGCGGGCGCGGTTAAGGGTCCGTTCACTGCGATTGACGTCCGCCGCCGCCGCGCCCGATACGCGCGCCATGACCCAAGCCGCCGACCCGGGCTGCCGCCTCTACCTCGTCACCCCGCCCGCCCTGCCCGACCTGGACAGTTTCGCCCGCAACCTGGAGCTGGCGCTCGGCGCGGGCGACGCGGCGGCCGTGCAGCTGCGCCTGAAGGCGGTGGACGACGCGGAGGTGGCCCGCGCCGCCCGCCGGCTCCGCCCGCTCATCCAGGGCGCCGGGGCCGCGGCGATCCTGAACGATCGGCCGGACCTCGCCGCGCAACTCGGCTTCGACGGCGTCCACGTGGGGCAGGAGGACGCGCCCTATCACGAGGCCCGCCGGATCATGGGCCGCGAGCGCACGGTGGGCGTCACCTGCCACGACAGCCGCCATCTCGCCTTCGAAGCGGCGGAGGCGGGGGCGGACTACGTGGCGTTCGGCGCCTTCCACCCCTCGGACACCAAGGCGGCGGTCCATCGCGCCGAGCTGGAGCTTCTGGAGGGCTGGCGGCAGGGCTTCACCACGCCCTCCGTCGCCATCGGCGGGATCACCGCGGCGACCGCGCGCGCCCTGGCCAGGGCGGGCGCGGACTTCCTGGCGGTGAGCGCGGGCGTGTGGGCGCATCCGGACGGGCCCGCCGCCGCCGTGCGCGCGTTGGAGGCCGAGATGGCGGCGGGGTCGTCCGAGCGGACCTGAGCCGCCCGGCGGCCCGAGCGCCCTCAGTCCCGCAGCTTGCGCGTCAACGCCTCGACGTCGGCGGCCATCGCGGGGTCGATGGCCCTGAACTTCTCGATCTGCTTGACCGCGTGCAGCACCGTGGTGTGGTCGCGCCCTCCGAAGCGCCGGCCGATGTCGGGGTAGCTCCGCGTGGTCAGCGTCTTGGCCAGCCACATGGCCACCTGCCTGGGGCGCGCCACCGCGCGGGTGCGCTTGGGGCTGATCAGGTCCACCTGCTTCAACGCGTAGTGCTCGCACACCGCCTTCTGGATCTCGTCGACCGTCACGCGCCGCTCGCCGCCCTTCAGGTGCGGGCGCAGCAGCTGGACCGCCTCGTCGAGCGTCAGCGTCGCCAGCCGGTCGGCGGCGCGCAGGACCAGGGTGTTGAGCCCCCCCTCCAGCTCGCGCACGGAGCCGGGGAAGCGGTCGGCCAGGAGCTGGAGCACCTCCGGCCGGATGCGGGAGTCGACGCCGAGTTCGGCGGTGAGCATGGCGAGCCGGGTGCGGGCGATCTCCAGCCGCAGCGCGCCGTCCGCCGCCTCGATCCCGCAGGCCAGCGCGCCGCACAGGTGGTTGCGCAGCCGCGCGTCGAGGTCGGTGAGCGCGCCGGGCGCCCGGTCGCAGGAGAAGACCACGCGCCGGTCCTCGCCGAGAAGCGCCGTCAGCGTGTGGAACAGCTCGTCCTGGCTGCCCTTCTTGCCGCCCATGAGCTGGACGTCGTCGACCAGCAGCAGCTCCGCAGAGCGCAGCTCCTCCTTGAAGGCGGGCACGTTGCGCTCGAGCGTGGCGCGGACGTAGGCGTTCACGAAGTGGTCGGCGCCCATGTAGAGCACCTTGGCCCCGGGGCGTCGCTCGCCGAAGGCGTGGCCGACGGCGTGCAGCAGGTGCGTCTTGCCGAGGCCGTAGCCCGAGTGGATCACCACCAGGTTGAACGGCCCCGCCGCGCCCGACGCCACCTGCCTCGCCACCGTGCGGGCGAACTCGTTGGAAGGGCCGCCGACGAAGGTCTCGAAGGTGCGGCGCGCCTGCAGCGACTGGCCCACACCCGCCCTCCCCCCGCCGTCGGCGGCCGATGGGGGCGGAGGCGCGCCCTCGATGGTGACGAGGCGCACGGGCGGGGCGGCGGGCGCAGCGGCCGCGGGGTGGTCGCCCTCCGCGGTCTCGAACTCGTGGCGGCAGGCCAGGTCGAGGGAGCGGTGCGCGGGGTCGTGCTGGCCCCAGACCTCCGCCACGCGGCGCCAGCAGTTGCGGCGCAGCCAGTCGGCCGCGAAGCCGGTGGGGGTCACCAGCACCGGGCGGCCGCCCTGGCCGTGGCGCAGCCGGGCGGGGGCGAGATACGAGCCGTAGGTCGCCTCGCCGAGCTCGCCCTTGAGCGCCGCGCAGGCCTTGATCCACGTCGCCGCATCCGTCTGCACGTCCACCTCGACCCTCCTCCCGACCATCGTCGTCATGCGCCAGCCCCCGCCCGCTGCGGCCGCCCTCCCCATGGCCAAGCTTCGTCACGCACGCGGAGGCTGCTCCGCGCGTTGAAGGAGATGTCCGGACATGAGGCCGCAACCTAGGACACGCTCGTGCGCGCCCCGCAGCCGGCCGTCCGATTTGGAGGAGAGGCAACCGTCGTCTGGAGGTCAGACTAGACGCCGCCGGGGGGGGGTCAACGGCTGATTCGCGGCCGTCCGGACGATTAATCCGTTGACTCGCGTCAAGCCCCGAAGCGGCTTGGACTTTCGCTCGCTGCGACCAATTGGACAGTTTTGTGTCGGACGGCCGACACGACGAAGCCGCAGGCGGGGCCCCCGCCTACGGCTTTGATCATACTAAGGATTGTGTGTCGGACGCCTCTGTGAGAGGCGCCGCGCGAGCCGTTCAGGCGGCCTGCATCTTCTTCAGGCGGGCGTGTAGACGACCCACCTTGCGCGAGCCCGTGTTCTTGTGGACGACGCCCTTGGAGACCGCCCGCATCAGCTCGGACTGCGCCTCGGTGAAGGCGCTCTCGGCGGCCTGGGAGTCGCCCCCCTTCACCGCGTCCTCGAAGCGCTTGAGGAAGGTGCGCACCCGCGACCGGCGCGAGCGGTTCACCGCCGTTCGGCGCTCGATCTTGCGGATCGCCTTCTTGGCGCCGGGGTTGTTGGCCATGGGGTCTCACAGGCGGGCGCGCCGGCGGCTGGCCGGGCGGGAAAATCGGAGGCGCGGATATACGGGGAGCGCCCCCTCCCGTCAACGCGTTCCCCGGCGCGCCGCGGTGGCGGGCAGGTGCAGCCCCGCGAGGTCGAGCGGCCCTTCGAAGCCCGCCAGCCGCCACACGCCCCCGCTCTCGTCGAAGCTGAGCACGCAGGGGCCGCCCCGCCGGTCCGGCACGCAGGCCCGCCCGTCGCCCAGGGGCCGCACCAGCGCCGCGATCGCGAGGGTGGGCGGAAGCGGGCGGTCGGGCGCGTAGCCCAGGCGCAGCGCCTCGGCGCGGAAGGTGTCGGGGCGCACCGCCACGTCCACCGCCACGCCCGCCAGCGGGGCCGCCAGGGCGGCGGCGGCCATGGCGAGGCCCGTCCGGCCGTGGTCGCGCCGGTCGGCCTCCGCGATCAGGCGCGAGCGGAGCTGCATGGTCAGCGCCGGCCGGTCCACGTGCGCCTCGAAGCGCGCGCGGTCGCCGTCGCGCACCGCCACCAGGAAGGCGTGCACGTCCTCCGCCGCCCGGTAGCGCGGCAGCGTCGCGCAGCCCGCCGCCGCCAGGGCGAGGAGCGGGAGGCCGGCCGCGAGGCGAAAGGTTTTGGGCGCGGGCATGATCCGTCCTATATGGAGCCCTCAACCGCCCGGTCGAAAGGCCGGGCGCCTGTGTTTCTCCTCCCTCCCCGCGCGACACCGCCTCGTCGGCGGGCCCGGGGCGGTCCGTCCGGGGCGCGAGTTCGACATGACCATCCTGTATCCCAAGGCCACCGCCGTCTGGCTTGTGGACAACACCTCCCTCACCTTCGAGCAGATCGCCGACTTCTGCGGGCTGCACCACCTGGAGATCAACGGCATCGCCGACGGCGAGGTGGCGCGCGACATCCGCGGGGCCGACCCCATCGCCAACGGCCAGCTGAACCGCGAGGAGCTGGACCGCGCGGGCGCCGACCCCGCCTACCGCATGCGGGCGCAGGAGAGCCGACACGCCGAGCTCCTCAAGCCGCAGAAGAAGGCGCCGAAGTACACGCCCGTCTCGCGCCGCCAGGACCGGCCGGACGCCATCGCCTGGTTTGTGAAGAACCATCCGGAGGTGACCGACGCGCAGATCTCCAAGATGCTCGGCACCACCAAGTCGACCATCGACACGATCCGGAACCGCCAGCACTGGAACTCGGCCAACATCAAGCCGACCGACCCGGTGACGCTGGGCCTCGTCACCCAGCTGGAGCTGGACGACATCGTGCGCCGCGCCGCGGAGAAGAAGGCCAAGGACGACGCCAAGAAGGGCGGCGTGGAGCTGGACGGCCCCACCCTGCAGGCGGTGGGCGACGCCGCGGTGCTGGAGCCCGCCCCGCAGGAAGAGGCCTACTGAGCGCCGTGCCCGACGAAGCCACACCCTCCGCGCCCGAGCGTCCGCTGAGCCCGGCGGCGCAGCGCGCCCTGGCCGAGGCGGCCGCGCGGCGCGAGGCGGCCGCCGCCCGCGATCCCCACGAGGTCGGCGGCCCGGCCGGGCCCGAGCCCACGCGCTTCGGCGACTGGGAGCGCAAGGGGATCGCCGTCGACTTCTGATCCCGCCGGGGGTGCACCCCTGGTCGATCCGGCCTACATCGCCGCCATGAACGACGCGCCGGACACCGGCTTCATCATCGCGCCCATCCCCGGCACCGGCCCGCGGCCGGGCTGGATGGCGCGCCTCTCCAAGGGCCTGTCACGCTCCTCCGCCCAGCTCTCCGAGCAGGTGGTGGCCACGCTCACCAAGAAGAAGCTCGACCAGGGCGACCTCGACGCGCTGGAGGAGATGCTGATCGAGGCCGACCTCGGCTCGGAGGCCGCCGGGCGCATCGCCGAGCGCTTCGGCGCCGGCCGCTTCGGCAAGGAGGCCTCGGCCGACGAGGTGCGCGAGCTCCTGGCCGACGCCATCGCCGGCGAGGTCCGCCACCGCGAGGGCCGCTTCGCGCCGCTGGAGGGCTTCGGGTCGAAGCCGCGGGTGGTGCTGTTCGTGGGGGTGAACGGCTCTGGCAAGACCACCACGCTCGGCAAGGTCGCCGCCGACCTCACCCGCCGCGGCGCGCGCGTTCTGATCGCGGCGGGCGACACCTTCCGCGCCGCCGCCATCGAGCAGCTGGCGGTCTGGGCCGAGCGCGCGGGCGCCCCGCTCCTCAGCAAGCCCGCGGGCTTCGACGCCGCCGCCCTCGCCTACGAGGCCGTGGAGCGCGGCCGGCGCGAGGGCTTCGACGTGGTGCTGATCGACACCGCCGGACGCCTGCAGAACAAGAGCGGCCTGATGGACGAGCTGGGCAAGATCGTGCGCGTGCTGAAGAAGCTCGATCCCGCCTACCCCCACGACACCCTGCTGGTGCTGGACGCCACCGTCGGCCGCAACGCGCTCGGCCAGCGTGCGGAGTTCGACCGGGTGGCGCGGGTGACCGGCGTGGTCATGACCAAGCTCGACGGCACCGCCCGCGGCGGCGTTCTGGTGCCCGTGGCGCAGGCGGGCGCCGCGCCCGTGGTGCTGATCGGCGTGGGCGAGGGGATCGACGACCTGCAGGCCTTCGACGCCCGCGCCTTCGCCCGGTCGCTCGTCGGCCTGACCCCTCAGCCCGAACGGAGCGCCGCGTGAGCGACCCTTCCCCCACGCCCGCCCCGCGCGTGGTCGCGCCGTGGATGCGCACGGCGGTGGACTACATCGGCCCCGCCGCCTTCCTCATCGGCTATCTCGTGCAGCACGACATCCTCAGCGCCACCTGGTGGCTTGTCGGCGGCTCCGCCGTGGGGCTGGTCCTGGCCTATGGGCTGGAGCGGCGGGTGGCGATCCTGCCCGCCGTGTGGGGCGGGGCGGCGCTGGTGTTCGGGCTGATGACGCTCGTCTTCCACGACCCTCGGATCATCAAGGTGAAGCCCACCGTCATCAACTTCGCCCTGGGCATGGCCATGCTGGGAGGCGTCTGGCTGAAGCGCAACCCGCTGCAGGCGCTGATCGGCGACGCGCTGAAGCTCTCGGAGGCGGGCTGGCGCAAGCTGACGATCCGCTACGGCCTGTTCTTCTTCGCCATGGCCGCGCTCAACGAGGCGGTGTGGCGCACCCAGCCGGAGTCCGTCTGGGTCGCCTTCCGCTGGCCGGGCCTGCTGGTCCTGGCCATGCTGTTCGCCCTGACCCAGGTGCCCACCATGCTCAAGGAGGGCCGCGCCGCCGAAGCGGGCGCCGCCCTGACGGAGCTGGAGGAGTAGTCCCTCTCCCGCCCGCGGGAGAGGGACAGACCGCGCAGCGGTCAGGGTGAGGGTGCGTGTCCAAGCGCGGCCTTGATCCGCTGGAGCACCCCGTCCGTGTCGGACCAGACCTCCTCGTTGGTGAAGCGCAACACACGCCAGCCCGCATCCTGCAACGTCATCTGGCGCTCCATGTCCTCGGCTTCGCGAAGCCGATGCACGCCGCCGTCCAGCTCGACGATCAGCCGGGGCTCGACGCAGGCGAAGTCGACGACGTACGGCGGGATGGGGTGCTGACGCCGGAACTTGACGGCCAGACCTCGTCCGCGCAGGCGGTCCCACAGGCGGGCCTCGGACGAGGTCTGGTCCTGGCGCAGGCGCCGCTGCAGACGCGTTCTGTAGTGCTGCACGCCCCCTCACCCTGCGCCTGCGGCGCTGTCCCTCTCCCGCGGGCGGGAGAGGGACGCTTCTACTCCGCCGC
The DNA here is from genome assembly GCA_964237305.1 of uncultured Caulobacteraceae bacterium. Lineage (GTDB taxonomy): Bacteria > Pseudomonadota > Alphaproteobacteria > Caulobacterales > Caulobacteraceae > JASLDZ01. Next base: position 9,791 of record CAXSHO010000002.1, on the reverse strand, counting down.
CTTCAGCCGCGGCGCGCCTTGCGACTTGTACCTGGCGATGGAGGCGCGGATGATCTCGGCGGTCTCCTCCGGGTCGGCCCAGCCCTCGATGCGGGTGGTCTTGCCCTTCTCCAGATCCTTGTAGTGCTGGAAGAAGTGTTGGATCTGCTCGGTGAGGATCTTGGGGAGGGCGCGCCAGCTGTCCACGCCCGCGTAGAAGGGGTGCAGCTTGTCCACGGGCACGGCCAGGATCTTCTCGTCCGAGCCCGCCTCGTCCACCATCTTCAGCGTGCCGATCGGCCGACAGCGGATCACCGCGCCCGGCACGACGGGCGTCTGGCTCACCACCATGATGTCGGCTGGGTCGCCGTCCTCCGAGAGCGTGTGGGGGATGAAGCCGTAGTTGGCCGGGTAGAACATGGTGGTGTGCAGGAAGCGGTCGACGAAGATCGCGCCCGACTCCTTGTCGAGCTCGTACTTCACGGGCTCGCCCCCCTGCGGGATCTCGATCACGGCGTAGAGGTCGTAAGGCGGGTTCACGCCGGTGGGGATCTTGGAGAGGTCCATGGGGCCTTGAGGTGGGTGAAGGGACGCGTTCCGGGGAGGAACGAGCGCTCTATGCACCGGCCGCTTCGGGTGCGAAAGCGCGGCCGCCCGCGGGCGACGCCCCCATGCGCGTCGCCGCCGGCCCGAGGATCCCCATGAACCTGTACGACGCGGGCGTGACGCCCATGGCCGAGATGCTGGGCAACATGGTCGGCTGGCTGGAGAAGGCCGAGCGCTCGGGCCTCGACGCCTCCGCCCTGATGGAGGCGCGCCTCGCCCCCGACATGCATCCCTTCCCCAAGCAGATCCAGATCGCCTCCGACATGTCCAAGAACGGCGGCGCGCGGCTGGCCGGGACCGAGGCGCCGTCCATGCCCGACACGGAGAGCGACCTCGCGCAGCTGAAGGACCGCTGCCGCAACACCGCCGCCTTCCTGCGGGGTTTGGACCGGGCGGCGGTCGAGGCCGGCGGCGAGCGCCACATCGCGCTCAGGTTCCCGAACGGGATGGCGTTCGATTTCAACGGGGCCGACTACCTGAGCCGTTTCGTCCTGCCCCACTTCTATTTCCACGCCACGACCGCCTACGCCCTGCTGCGCGCCGCGGGCCTGGAGCTCGGCAAGGCGGACTTCATGGCCAACGTCGCGCGGTTCGCGGTGGCGCCGTCTCCGGAGTGAGGGCGGCGGGGGCGCCGACCGCGCTCCACCCTTCCCACGCCCGCCGCCCCGCGCTATAGCTGCGTCCACATCGTCCGAACGCGTCATCGACGCTTCGAGCGGCGGCCCCCCGGCCGCCGCTTTTGTTTTAGCCGAGGTCCCCCGCCGTGCGCGGCAAGACGCCTGAAGACCGCACCCTGCTGGAGCTGCTGGACCCCGTGGCCGAGGCCGCCGGCTACGCCATCGTGCGCCTGCGGCTGATGGGCGGCGGGGCCAAGGGGCGCTCCCTGCAGATCATGGCCGAGCGGCCCGCCGACGGCGACATGGACATCTCCGACTGCACCCGGCTCTCCCGCGCGGTGTCGGAGGTGATGGACGCCGCCGACCCCGTCTCGGGCGAGTACCGGCTGGAGGTCTCCTCCCCCGGGATCGACCGTCCGCTGACCCGCCTGGCCGACTTCGACACCTACGAGGGCCTGGAGGCGAAGCTGGAGCTCGACCGGCTGGCCGAGGGGCGCAAGCGCTTCAAGGGCGTGCTGGCGGGGGTGGACGGCGACAACGTCGGCGTCGACCTGGAGGGCGAGGACGAGACCGCCATGATCCCCTTCGCCTGGATCACCGAGGCCAAGCTCTCGCTCTCCGACGCCCTGATGAAGAAGGGCGCCGACGCCCGCAAGGCCCGCCTCGACGCGCAGGCCGAAGACCCTGACGAGAACGACCCCGACGCGTCCCCCGACGCGCCCGACCACGAAAGGACCGCCTGATGGCCGTCGGAATCTCCGCCAACCGGCAGGAACTGCTGCTCATCGCCGACGCGGTCGCCCGCGAGAAGTCGATCGAGCGCGAGATCGTGATCGAGGCCATCGAGGAGGCGATCCAGAAGGGCGCCAAGGCCAAGTACGGCGCCGAGCACGACATCCGGGTCAAGATCGACCCGAAGACCGGCGAGATGGAGCTGAAGCGCGTCCTCACCGTGGTGGAGGACGAGCCCGACGCCCTGGTGGAGCCCGACGGCGAGATCATCGAGGAGCAGCAGTTCGACGCGGAGGGCAACCCGATCGAGAAGCCCGTGGGCCGCATCGGCGTCTCCGCCGCCAAGCGCCTCTACAAGGACGCGGAGGTGGGCAAGATCTACGAGGAGATCCTGCCGCCCTTCGACTTCGGCCGGGTGCAGACCCAGATGGCCCGCCAGGTGGTCATGGGGAAGGTCCGCGACGCCGAGCGCGAGCGCCAGTACGAGGAGTACAAGGACCGCGTGGCCGAGATCGTCTCCGGCTCGGTCAAGCGCGTGGAGTACGGCAACACCATCGTCGACCTGGGCCGGGGCGAGGGCATCATGCGCCGCGACCAGTCCATCCCGCGCGAGGCGTTCAACGTCGGCGACCGCATCCGCTGCTACATCTACGACGTGCGGCGCGAGGCCAAGGGCCCGCAGATCATGCTCAGCCGCGCCCACGGCGGCTTCCTGGCCAAGCTGTTCGCCCAGGAGGTGCCGGAGGTCTACGACGGCGTGATCGAGATCCGCGCCGTGGCCCGCGACCCCGGCAGCCGCGCCAAGATGGCGGTGGTGTCGAATGAAAGCTCCATCGACCCCGTCGGCGCCTGCGTGGGCATGCGCGGCAGCCGGGTGCAGGCGGTGGTGGCCGAGCTGCAGGGCGAGAAGATCGACATCATCCAGTGGTCGGGCGACGAGGCCACCTTCCTCGTCAACGCCCTGGCTCCCGCCGAGGTCTCCAAGGTCGTCATGGACGAGGACGAGGACCGGGTGGAGGTGGTGGTGCCCGACGAGCAGCTGTCGCTGGCCATCGGCCGCCGCGGCCAGAACGTGCGCCTCGCCTCCCAGCTGTGCGGCTGGCAGATCGACATCATCACCGAGGCGCAGGACAGCGAGCGTCGCCAGCGTGAGTTCACCGAACGCACCGTCCTGTTCCAGGAGGCGCTGGACGTGGACGAGACCATCGCCCAGCTCCTCGTCACCGAGGGCTTCGCCACGGTGGAGGACATCGCCTACGTGGACGAGCTGGAGCTGGCCGACGTGGAGGGCTTCGACGAGGACACCGCCGCCGAGCTCCAGGCGCGCGCCCGCGAGCACCTGGACCGCGAGGCCGCCGCGCAGGACGAGAAGCGCCGCGAGCTGGGCGTGGAGGACGGCGTGCTGGAGATCCGCGGCGTTACCCTGCCCATGGCCGTGGCCCTGGGCGGCGCGGGCGTGAAGACGGTGGAGGACCTGGCCGACCTCACCACCGACGAGGTGCGCGGCGGCTGGGAGCTGCGCGGGGCCGAGCGGGTGAAGGTGGCCGGCGCGCTGGAGAGCTTCGACCTGGAGCAAGAGGCCGCCGAGCGGCTGATCCTGCGCGCCCGCGTGGCCGCCGGCTGGATCGACGCCGCCGACGCGCCGGAGGACGAGGAGCCGCCCGCCTACGACGACACCGCCGCCGAGCACGGCGAACACGACGGCGAGCTCGCGCCGGAAGGCGGCGAGGACCCGCCCGCGACCGAAGCCGCGGCCGAAGACGCGTGATCGTCTCTCCCTCCCCTTTGCGGGGAGGGGGGACCGCGCGAAGCGTGGTGGGCGGGGGGCGTCCCAGGCTCGACGTCGGTCCGGCCGGCTCGAGCGGGATGGCGATCATCTCCACACCTCTCCGATGCGGCCCCCCACCCACCAGCCGGAGTTCATCCTCGGGCCGGCCCATGGCCGGACCCGGGGGGCTGGTCCCCCCTCCCCGCAAGGGGGAGGGAAAGGCGCACCCATGAGCGACAAGCCGACTCTCGCCACCCACGGCCCGAGAACCCACGCGCAGGCCTCGCGCCAGCGCCGCGACGTCGCCTCCGGCCAGGTCATGCCGGAGGAGGCGCTGGTGCGCTTCGTGCTCGCGCCGGACGGCGCGCTCGTCCCCGACCTCGCGCGCAAGCTGCCGGGCCGAGGCGTCTGGGCGGCCGCCACCCGCGAGGCGATCGACCTCGCCGTGAAGCGCGACAGCTTCTCCCGGTCGCTCAAGACCAAGGCCAGGCCGCCCGCCGGCCTGGCCGACGAGGTCCAGCGTCTTCTGGAGCAGCGGCTCCTCAGCGGGCTCGGCCTTGCGAAGAAGGCGGGGGAGCTTATCTCCGGCTTCGACAAGGTCGCGGCGCTGGCCGCCTCCGGACGGGCCGCCTGGCTCGTGGAGGCGGCGGACGGCGCGGCCGACGGGCGGCGCAAGATCCTGGCCTCCGCTCGCCGCTCCCCTCGCCCTCCCCTCCTGTTCGGCGTCTTCGATTCCGAGGCGCTGGGGGTGGTCTTGGGTGTGGAGAATGCGATACACTGCGCGGTGATTGCGGGGCGCGGAGCCGCGCGCTGGACGGTGGACGTCCGGCGCCTCGAAGGCTTCCGTCCGCTTGTCCCGACCAGTTGGGGCGAGGAGCCGTGAACGGGGCCGGGCGAGCCTATCGCCCGCGCCCCTCTGAGTGTTGACCATGCGCCGGGAGCGATCGCGCCCTCGGCCTGACCGATAGGAATAGATGAGCGACGACAACAACGAAGGCCGCGGCGGCGCTCCGGGTTCTCCCCAGGCGACGGGTCCGCGCGCGCCCTTGTCCCTGAAGCCGCGCGAGGGCGGCTCGGTGAATGCCGGCATCGTGCGCCAGCAGTTCAGCCACGGCCGCTCCAAGGCCGTGGTGGTCGAAACCAAGCGCAGCCCCCGTCCGGTGGGCGAGGCCCCGCGTCCGCGCCCGTCCACCAGCGAGCTGCCGCCGCCGCGCGAGCGCCCCGCCGCGGCGCCCTCCGCCGCCCCGCGCCCCGCACCCACCGCCCCGTCGTCCCGCGACGGCGGCCTGTCGCAAGGCGAGATGGAGCGGCGCAACCGCGTGATCGCCGACGCCCGCGCCGCCGACGAGCAGCGCCAGGCCGAGTCCCGCCAGCGGGCGGAGGACGATCGCCGCCGGCGCGAGGCGGCCGAGCGCGCGGAGGCCGCCGCCCGGGCCGCGGCCGCACCGCCCCCCGCCGCCGCGACACCCGCAGCCGCGCCCGCCGCGGCGGCGGCGGCCTCTCCGCGTCCCGCCGCCGCCGCACCCGCCCCCGCCGCCCCCCGGGCGCCTCCGCCCGAGCCCGCCGGAGCCTACGGGGCGCGCAGCGTCCGCCGCGAGGAGGCGCCGGTGCGCCCGTCCTCGCCGCCCCGCGCCGCCGAGCCCCGGCGCGAGCCCTCGCGCCTGCCGGAAGGCCGCGTCTACCAGGAGCCCCGGCGCGAGGGCGGCGCCCCGCCGCGCCCGCAGGGCGAGCGTCCGCAGTTCAGCTCCGGCCCGCGTCCCGGCGGCGGCTATAACGACCGGGGGCCCCGGCCGGCCGGCGGCCCCGGCGGGTACGGCGACCGCGGCCCGCGCCCGGGCGGCCCTCCCGGCGCCGACCGAGGCCCCCGCCCCGTGCGGGAAGGCGAGACCGTGCGATACTCGGCCGCCGCGCCGCGCACCGGCCCGCGTCCCGGCGGCGGCATGGGCGCGCCGCGTCCCGGCGGCTTCGGCCCCCGGCCCGCCGCCGCGCCCTCGGCGCCCGAGTTCACCAAGACGGCCCGCTCCGCCCCTCCGGGCGCCGGCGCCCGCCGCCCCGGCGGTCCGGGCGGCCGCGAGGAGGACCGCCGCAAGGGCGAGGGCGCGCTCAGCCGCGCCAAGGGCGCGCCGCAGCGACGCGAAGGCCGCCTCACCATCCAGTCTGCGGGCGGTGAATCCGGCGACCGGATGCGCTCCCTCGCCTCCGTCCGGCGGGCCCGCGAGCGCGAGCGCGAGAAGCGCAAGGGCGGCGGCGCGGGCGACCAGGCCCGCGGCGGCCGCGAGGTGGTGGTGCCCGACGCCATCACCGTGCAGGAGCTCGGCCAGCGCATGGCCGTGCGCGGCGTGGACATCATCAAGTACATGATGCGCCAGGGCGCGATGATGACCATCAACGACGTCTTGGACGCCGACACCGCCGAGCTGATCGCCACCGAGTTCGGCCACACCGTCAAGCGCGTGTCCGAGTCCGACGTGGAGACCGGCTTCATCGCCGCGGCCGACGTGGAGACCGACACCTTGCCGCGTCCTCCGGTCGTGGCCGTGATGGGCCACGTCGACCACGGCAAGACCTCGCTCCTGGACGCGCTGCGCACCACGGACGTCGCCTCCGGCGAGCACGGCGGGATCACCCAGCACATCGGCGCCTACCAGGTGAAGACCGCCGACGGGAACGTCGCCACCTTCCTCGACACCCCCGGCCACGCCGCCTTCTCGGCCATGCGCGCGCGGGGCGCCAACGTGGGTGACATCGTGGTGCTGGTGGTGGCCGCCGACGACGGGGTGATGCCGCAGACGATCGAGGCCATCCAGCACGCCAAGGCCGCCGGCGCCCCGATCATCGTGGCCGCCAACAAGATCGACAAGCCGGACGCCGACCCCACCCGCGTGATCAACGAGCTCCTGCAGCACGAGATCGTGGTGGAGAGCCTGGGCGGCGACACGCAGCTCGTGGAGGTGTCGGCCACGCAGAAGCTGGGGCTGGACGACCTCCTGGAGGCCATCGCGCTGCAGGCCGAGGTGCTGGACCTGCGCGCCAACCCCGGCCGCTCGGCGGAGGGCTCGGTGATCGAGGCCAAGCTCGACAAGGGCCGCGGCCCCGTCGCCACCGTGCTGGTGGACCGCGGCACGCTGAAGCGCGGCGACATCGTGGTGGCCGGCTCCTCCTGGGGCAAGGTCCGCGCGCTGGTGAACGAGCGCAACGAGCAGCTGAAGGAGGCCGGCCCCGCCACCCCGGTGGAGGTGCTGGGCCTGGACGCCCCGCCCTCGCCCGGCGACACCTTCGCCGTGGTGGAGAACGAGGCGCGCGCCCGCGAGCTCACGGAGTACCGCGAGCGCGTGCGGCGCGAGAAGCAGATCAGCCCGGTCGGGGCCGGCGGTTCGCTGGCCGACATGATGGCCAAGCTCAGCCAGAAGAAGGTGTCCGAGCTGCCGCTGATCGTGAAGGCCGACGTGCAGGGCTCGGCGGAGGCGATCGTCTCCTCCCTGGAGAAGCTCGGCAACGAGGAGGTGCGCGCGCGCATCATCCATTCGGGCGCGGGCGGCATCACGGAAAGCGACGTGCTCCTGGCCAAGGGGGCCGGCTGCCCCATCCTGGGCTTCAACGTCCGCGCCTCGTCGCAGGCGCGGACGCTGGCGGAGCGCGAGGGGGTGGAGATCCGCTACTACGCGATCATCTACGACCTCCTGGACGACATGAAGGGCGTGCTCTCGGGCCTGCTCTCGCCGATCCAGCGCGAGACCTGGCTCGGCAACGCGACGCTGCTGCAGGTGTTCGAGATCTCCAAGGTGGGCCGCATCGCCGGCTGCCGCATCACGGACGGGGTGGTCCGCCGCGGCGCCCGCACCCGCGTGATCAGGAACGACATCGTCATCCAGGAGAACGGCGTCCTGGCCACGCTGAAGCGCTTTAAGGACGACGTGGCGGAGGTCGGCAACGGCGTGGAGTGCGGCATCGGCTTCGCCAACCTTCAGGACCTGAAGGAGGGCGACATGATCGAGTGCTACACCCTCGAAGAGGTGAAGCGCTCGCTGTGACGCCGAAGCGGCGCCGGACCACGACTCGGCGCCGCTTCGTCCACCGACCCGCGCGGCCGGCCTCCCGGACGCGCCGGGCGACCCCATGACCCCCGACCACGTCTCCGACGTCTTCCGCGGGCTCAGGCCGCTCCACCGCCTGGATCGTCCGCTTGAGATGATCCGGCAGTTCACGCCCAACTGGTTCGCAGCCACCATGGGAACGGGCGTGCTGGCGCTGGTCCTGCCGCAGATGCCGGGCGCAGGAGCGACGCTGCGGCCGTGGGCGGAGGCGCTCTGGGCGTTCGACGTCGGGCTGTTCATCCTGTTTTCCGGCCTCTACGCCGCGCGCTGGATCCTCTTCGGCCACGAGGCCCGGCGCATCTTCGGCCACAGCGTCGTGTCCATGTTCATCGGGACGATCCCGATGGGGTTGTCGACGCTCCTGAGCGGGGCGCTGGTCTTCGCCCTCCCGCGCTTCGGGACGGAGGTCGTCGGCTGGGTGCACGCGCTCTGGTGGCTGGACGCGGCCATGGCCGTGGCCTGCGGCGTGGGCGTGCCCTTCCTGATGTTCACCCGGCAGACGCACAGCATCGACAGCCTGACGGCCGTCTGGCTCCTGCCGGTGGTGGCGGCGGAGGTGGCCGCGAACACGGGCGGGCTGCTCGCCCCTCACCTCGCCGATCCGGCGCAGGCCTTCGCCGTGCTGACCACGAGCTACGCCCTTTGGGCCTACTCCGTCCCGGTGGCCTTCAGCATCCTGGCGCTGCTGATCCTGCGCATGGCGCTGCACAAGCTGCCGCCGGTGGGCATGGCGGCGTCGAGTTGGCTGGCGCTGGGGCCCATCGGCACGGGGGCGCTCGGGATGCTGGTCATGGGGTCGGACGCGCCGGCGATCTTCAGCGCGCACGGCCTTCCCGAGCTCGGCGCGGCGCTGCGGACGGCGGGCGCGCTCGCCGGCCTCTTGCTCTGGGGGGTCGGCCTGTGGTGGCTGCTGCTGGCCGTGCTGATCACCGCGCGCCACCTCCGCTCCGGCGTGCCGTTCAACCTGGGCTGGTGGGGCTACACCTTCCCGCTCGGCGTCTACACCCTGGCGAGCCTGCGGCTGGGCGCCGACCTGCACCTGGGCGCCTTCACCGTCTTCGGCTGCGGACTGGCCGTCGCGCTGGCGGCCATGTGGGTGCTGGTCATGGCGCGCACCCTGCACGGCGGCTGGAGGGGACACCTGTTCGTCTCGCCCTGCATCGCGACCCCGACCTAGCGCGGCGCCTCCAGACCCGAGCGACCGCTCCGCTTGCCCCCGCCCCGGCCGGGCGTGCAAGGTGACCGCCTGTCAGGAGCCCGCTCGTCCATGGCCGATCTCGAAGCCTTCCGCGACGATGCGCGCGCCTGGCTGGAGGCGAACTGCCCGGCCTCCATGCGCACCCCCATGCCGCCGGATGAGACGCCCTGGGGCGGCGCACGCTTCGTGTGGAGGAACCCGGAGGCCAAGCTGTGGCTCGACCGCATGGCCGAGCGCGGATGGACGGCGCCGACCTGGCCGCGCGAATACGGCGGCGGGGGCCTCAGCCGGGCGGAGGCGGTGGTGCTCGCCGCGGAGATGGCGCGGATCAACGCCCGCGGGCCGCTCGCCTCGTTCGGCGTGTGGATGCTCGGCCCCGTGCTGCTGGAGGTGGCGAGCGAAGAGCAGAAGCGCCGCTTCCTGCCCGACATCGTGGCGGGCCGCACCCGCTGGTGCCAGGGCTACTCCGAGCCGGGCGCGGGGTCGGACCTCGCCAGCCTGACCACTTCGTCGTCAACGGCCAGAAGGTGTGGACGTCCTACGCCGACCAGGCGGACTGGATCTTCTGCCTTGTGCGCACGGACGCGACCAAGAAGCACGAGGGCATAAGCTTCCTCCTGTTCGACATGGCCACCCCCGGGATCGAGGCCCGGCCCATCCAGCTGATCTCGGGCGAGAGCCCCTTCTGCGAGACCTTCTTCACCGACGTGGTCGTGCCGAAGGAGAACCTCGTCGGCGGGATGAACCACGGCTGGGACATCGCCAAGAAGCTGCTGCAGCACGAGCGGCAGAACATC
>CAXSHO010000001.1:44445-61126 GCA_964237305.1 uncultured Caulobacteraceae bacterium | reverse complement strand
GGTGGCGTCCGAGCGGGCGCCCGCTCCGCCACCGCCGCACCGCACGCGTCCCATGCGAAGCGTCCACGGCCATCCGACCCGTCCGCACCATCGCAGGCCCCGCCCGGCGGCTCCGTCGGCCCCCCCGGCGGCGAGGACCGTCGCAGCCAAGCCCGCCGCCCGCACCGCCGTGACGACCTCCGCTCCGAAGGCCCAGGCTCCGAAGGCTGCGGCTCCGAAGGCTGCGGCTCCGAAGGCCGCCGTCCCGTTGGCGACGCCCGCGGCCAAGCCGAAGCATGTCTCCCGTCACGCTCCCGCCAAGGCCGAGCCCGACGCGCAGCACGCCGCGAAGGTCGCCGCGCTGAAGACGGCGCTCACCGACGAGGTGGCGCGCAAGGCCGTGCTCTCGGGCGCGGACAACCCGTCGGTGAACAAGCCCGCCGAGGTGACGCTGACGCTCCCCGCCGACTTCGCGCAGACGCTGCGGGACGAGGCGGCCAAGGCCGGGCTCGCGGACGCCGCGGCGTCCGTGAACATCACCGCGCAACTCTCCGGCGACGGCTATGCGGTGACGCCGGACGAGGCGCAGTCGCGGCCGCTCACCGTCGGTCAGCCCACGGAGTTCCACTGGACCGCCACGCCGGAGATGGGCGCCAAGGGCCCGCTGAACGCGCAGGTGGGGGCGGTGCTCCTGGGCGGCGGCTCCGAGCCGGTGGCGCTCGGCACGGTGGTGAAGACCGACCACAAGGGCTTCCACGTCTCGCCGCGGGCCGTCGGCGCGGCGCTCCTGGCGCTGATCGCGGTACTGGTCCTGTCCTGGCTCGCGCGCGGCCGGGGCAACGGCGACCGTCGCCGCCGGCCGATGGACTACACCCGCCGCGACCTGGGCCCGACGCTGGAGGGCCGCCCCTACGACCCGCCCCGCGACGACCTGGACCGCCGCTGACGGCCGCCGCGCCCCCGCATCGGCGGGGGCCGCACGGGTGGGCCGGCGCTAGCTCGCCTCCGGGCCGCCGAAACGCTCGGTCCACTCGGCCACCTGGGCCTCCTCCACCTTGCGGAAGAGGACGGGCGGCGCCTCCACCGGCCGGCCCGCGGGCAGACGCGACAGCTCGGCCGCGGCGTCCGCCCCCGGCCACGGCCCATCCGCCGGCTCCCCCACCGCCTGCGCGATCACGGCGGCGGCGAACGGCAGGACCGGCGCGCTGATCCGCGCGAACAGCGCCACGAGGTTCAGCCCGGTGCGCACGATCACCGCCGCGCGCTCGCGGTCGGTCTTGATCGCCGTCCAGGGCGCGGCCTCCGTCAGGTACTCGTTGCCCAAGACCCACACCGCGCGCAGCGCCTGGGCGGACTTCCTGATCTCGAACGCCTCCATGGCCGCGGTCAGCTCCGCCAGCCGCACGCCCAGGTCGGCGTGCAGCCGCCCTTCCAGCTCGCCCGGCTCGCCGCCCCCGGGAACCACGCCGTCGAAGCGGGTCTCCGCGAACTTCAGGATGCGGTTGACGAAGTTGCCCAGGACGTCGGCCAAGTCCTTGTTCACCGTGAAGGCGAACTGCTCCCAGGTGAACGGACTGTCCGCCCCCTCCGGCGCGCCCGCCGTGAGCGCCCAGCGCCAGTAGTCGGCGGGCAGGAGCTCCAGCGCCGCGTCCATGAACACCCCGCGCCGCTGCGAGGTGGAGAACTTGCCGCCGTACCAGTTCAGCCAGTGGAGGCTCTTCAGCACGTCCACCATCTTCCACGGCTCGCCCGAGCCCAGGAGGGTGGCGGGAAAGTTGACGGCGTGGAAGGCGACGTTGTCCTTGCCCATCACCTGGACGTACCGGACGTCGTCTGCGCCGGCGTCCAGCCGCCACCAGCGCTCCCAACCCTCGTCGCCCAGGCCCAGGGCCTCCGCGCGCTCCACAGTGGCGGCGATGTACTCGATGGGGGCGTCGAACCAGACGTAGAAGACCTTGGCCTCGAACCCCGGCCGCGGCAGGCCGCCTTGCGTCACGGGTATGCCCCAGGCCAGGTCGCGGGTGACGCCGCGGTCGATCAGCCCCTCGTCCAGGTGCTTGTAGGCGATGGAGCGGGTGAGCGCGGGCCACTCGGCCTTGCCGTCGACGAAGGCGCGGATCGGCTCCTGCAGCCTGGTCTGGAGCACGTAAAGGTGGCGGGTGTCGCGCACCTCCAGGTCGCGCGCGCCGGAGATGGTGGAGTAGGGCTCGATCAGGTCCACGGGGTCGAGAAGCCGCCCGCAGTTGTCGCACTGGTCGCCCCGCGCCTTGGGGTAGGCGCAGTGCGGACAGGTCCCCTCCACGTAGCGGTCGGGCAGGAAACGGCGGTCGGTGGACGAGTAGACCATCCGGTCCGTCCGCTCCTCCATGTAGCCGTTGCGCTCCAGCGCCTCGGCGAAGTGCTGCGTCAGCCGGTGGTTCGGCGGGTTGGAGGAGCGGCCGAAGCTGTCGAACGACAGGCCGAAGGCTGAGTAGATGTCACGCTGCACGCCGTGCTGCTCGTCGCAATAGGTCCGCACGTCCTGCCCGGCGGCGGCGGCGGCCAGCTCCGCCGGCGTACCGTGCTCGTCGGTGGCGCACACGAACAGCACCTCGCGCCCCCGCGCCCGGTGGAAGCGCGCGTGCACGTCCGCCGGCAGCAGCGACCCGGCGAGGTTGCCGAGGTGCTTGACCCCGTTGATGTACGGAAGCGCGGAGGTGACAAGGATGCGCGGCGACGACATGGCCGCGCTTAGAGCCGAAGCCGTCGCTCGGCTCAACCCGCGGGCGCAAGGGTGGCGCGACGTCCGTCCGTGCCGGCGGAGGGACTCGAACCCCCGACCTTCGGTTTACAAAACCGCTGCTCTACCAGCTGAGCTACGCCGGCGCGGACGGCGTTCCGTCTAGCCGCCCGCGACCGGCTCGTCACGCCTGACCGGGCGGAAGTAGACGCGGAACACGCGCGCGTCCGCCGCCTCCACCCGCCTGGTCAGCTCCTCGGCCAGCCGATCGACCTCGCCCTGGTGGTCGCCGCCGACGTCGAGCGTCAGGGCCACCAGGATGCGCTCGGGGCCGAGCTGCAGGGTGGCCACCTCCGACACCTCCGTGACGCCCGGGTGGCGCTCCAGCGCCTCGCGCACGGCCTTCACCACCGTCTTGTCCGCCGCCTCGCCCGCGATCAGGCTGCGGGTCTCGTTGGCGAGGAGCCAGGCCACGCCCATCAGGAGCACGCCGATCGCCACGGAGGCCGCCCCGTCGGCCCAGGCGAGGCCGAACACCTGGCCGGTGACGCCCAGCGCCGCCAGCGCGAGCCCCAGGAGCGCCGCGGCGTCCTCCATCAGCGTCACGATGAAGTTGGGGTCCTTGGACCGGCGCAGGAAGGAGACCAGCCCGATGCGGCCCCCCTCCCGCTTGCGGAACTGCACGTAGCTGAAGGCGAAGGTCGCCCCCTCGAACAGGGCGGACAGGCCGAGCACCAGGTACGCCACGGGAACGTGGCTCGCGGGCTCGGGGTGCTGGAGCTTGTGCACGCCCTCGTAGACGGACACCGCCCCGCCGAGCAGGAAAACCATCAGCGAGACGGTGAAGCTCCAGAAGTAGACCTCCAGCCCGTAGCCGAACGGGTGCGAGGCGTCAGGCTCGCGCCCTCCCCGCGCCCCGCCCCACAGCAGGAGGAGCTGGTCCAGCGTGTCCACCACGCTGTGGACCGCCTCGCTGAGCATGGAGGACGAGCCGGTGACCGCGGCGGCGGCGAACTTCACCACCACGATGGCGGCGTTGCCCGCCAGCGCGGCGAACACCACCGCCTTCGACTCCGCCATGCCTGCGTCCCCTCGCCCGCCGCCCTTAACCGGCGCGACGGACGCACGTTCCTGCCCGTGGGAGCTTCAGAACGTGCGCCACACCGCGAGGACGGGTCCGCCCTCCGCCGGGGTGAGCCGGCCCGCCACGGTGTCGCGCCAGCCCCCCTGCACGCGCCAGGGGCCGAAGCGGCGCACGACCCCGAGCTCCAGCTTCAGCCAGCGGGGATCACGGCCGCGCGCCTCCGCATCGCCCGCGTAGGCCTGCGCCAGCACCAGCCAGTTCCGCGCCACCTCGTAGCCGACGGTGGCGTCCAGGTGGGTCTCGTCGGGCAGGCCCGAGCGCAGCAGCCGCGCCGCTTCCAGGTCGACGAAGCCCTCCCGCCCCGCCACCAGCGCCGAGCGGCCGTACAGGACGCGCAGCTCGCCGTCGAAATCCCCTGCGCCGGGAGCGGTGTAGGCGGAGTTCCTCCCCTCCCCCAGGAGCGTGCCGCCGGCGTAGAGGCTGACCACCTCGCGCCCCGAGCGCCAGGTGTGCGGCGTCCATCGCAGGCCGAGCGACAGGGGACCGCGGCCCTCGCCGGTGGCGAAACCGTCGTCGCCGCGGGTGTAGCCGCCCTGCGCCTGCAGCGTCAGGCTGCGGGTGAGGCCCGTCTCCGTGAAGACGGACAGGTCGTCGTCGGCCACGTCCGCGCCGGGCCGCCGCGATCCGCCTGCGTCGAAGCCTTCGTCGGCGCGGCCCCGCTCGTACTTGAAGATGGCCTGCGTCACTCCCGGCGGCAGGGGCCACGCGCCCGCCCGCGCCTGCGACGCCCAGGAGGCGGCCAGCGCCCCCGCCAGCAGGACCGCCCGTGTCCTCAGGCGTCGTAGCCGGGCATGTGCCGGTCCAGCTTGCGGAGCAGGCCGGGCCAGGCGAGCTTGGCGACGCCGCTCACGCCCATGCCGCGCGTCTGGCCCGAGACCTCCTCCACCGCCTCGTCCGGGGCGAACAGGATGTGCTCGCGGCCCCCGGAGAGCGCCGAGACCTGCTGGGCGCAGGCCCGCTCCAGGAAGAACATGTTCAGCCAGGTCGCCGCCGCGCTCGGCCCCACGGCCAGCGTGCCGTGGTTCCTGAGCATCATCAGGTTCTTGTCGCCGAGATTTGCGACCAGCCGCTCCCGCTCGTCGAGGTTCAACGCGATGCCCTCGTAGTCATGGTACGCCAGTTGCGGGATCACGATCAGCGAGTTCTGGCCGATGGGCAGGAGCCCTTCCGACTGCGCGGAGACGCCCACGCCCGTGTCGGTGTGCAGGTGCATGACGCACAGCGCGTCCTCGCGGGCGGCGTGCACGGCGGAGTGGATCGTGAAGCCCGCCGGGTTGATGTAGTAGGGCGTCTCCATGACGATCCCGCCGTCCCCGTCCACCTTCACCAGCGCGGAGGCGGTCATCTCTTCGAAGTAGACGCCGTAGGGATTGATCAGGAAGTGGTGCTCCGGTCCCGGCACCCGCATGGAGATGTGCGTGAAGATCGCGTCGTCCCAGCCGTGCAGCGCCACGAGCCGGTACAGGGCGGCGAGCTCGACCCGCGCCTCCCACTCCTCCTGCGATACGCGGCCCTTGAGCGAGCTGGAGATCGGCAGGGATCCGTCGGCCATGGCGTTGTTCCTGGTGTGCGGCTCCACGGTCGTCCCGGGCGTGGCGGCCGTCAAGTTGTGGAGCGGGCGGGCGGCCGGGGCTAGGGTGGCGTCCCGCGACTCGAGCGGACAGGAGCAGGCGGAGCAGGTGACGCGGGGCGCGGAGGCGACGGGAGCGGAGCGCCACGGCGCGCAGCCCTACCGCGACCGGCTCCTGGCCGGCATGGCCGAGCTCTGCGCCGCCTCGCCCCGCGCGAGGGAGCCGGCGGTGCGCGACCAGCTCGGGGCCGTCTTCCTCCAGGTGCTCGGCCGCGCCGACGCCGACACGCGTCGCCGCTTCGCCGCCCGGACGGCGGGGGCCGCGTGGATGGCGCCCGCCCTGGCCGCCCATCTGGCGCAGGACGCCGACTTCGCCGTGGCCCAGCCGGTGATCGCCGCCAGCCCCATGCTCGAGGAGGCGGTGCTCGCGCAACTGGCGGAGCACGGGCCGGCCGAGCACCGGGCGGAGGTGGCGGGCCGCGCGGGCCTGCCGTCCGCGGTGGCGCGCTTGATCCTGGCCGGCGGCGATCCCCTGGCGCTCCAGGCCCTGAGCGCGAACGCCGACCTGCCCCCCGGCGCGCTGGACCGGCTGGTGGAGGCCTCGCACGCGCTGCCCTCGCTCCGCGCCGTCCTCGCACGCCGGCGCGACCTCACCCTCGACCTGGCCCGCCGGCTGGCGGGCTGGTCGGGCGGCGCCCTGGCCGAGGAGCTGGGCGCCCGCTTCGACCTGGCGACCTCCCCCGCCCCCTCCGAGGCCGATCCGGAGGAGGAGGCGCAGTCGGACGCTCGCCTCCTCCACAAGCTGCGCGCGGCGGGCCAGCTGCGGCCGGGCTACCTCCTGCGGACCTTGCGCGACGGGCGGCTGCGGCTGTTCGGGGGCGCCCTGTCGCTCCTGGCCGGCTTCGGGCCCGGCGAGGTGGAGCGCGCCCTCAACTCCGACCGGCCGGACCTGCTCGCCCTGGCCTGCGCGGCCGCGGGGCTGGACCGCAGCGTCTTCCCCACCCTGCTCGAGCTGGTGAGGAGCCTGAACGGCGGCGCACCGCGCGGCGGCGGCGACGAGGCGCTGGCGGGCGCGCTCCTGGTGGCCGACCGCGCGGCGGCCGCCGACGCCTTCCGCGCCGGGCTAGCCGGCCTGTGACCGCGCGCCTGCACTTCACCTCCGTTGAGCGGCCGGAGGCGCAGGCCGCTTGCGAGGGGCTGATGTCGCGCTACGGCCAGGTCGGGGCGGAAGCGGCGGACGTGGTGGTGGCGCTGGGCGGCGACGGCTTCATGCTGGAGACGCTGCACGCCCAGCTGAAGCGCCGCCTGCCCATCTACGGCATGAACTTCGGCTCCGTCGGCTTCCTGATGAACGAGTATCGCGAGGACGGCCTGGCCGAGCGGATCGCGGGGGCGGAGCGGGCGGTGATCCACCCGCTCGTCATGTCGGCCATCGACGCCCGCCGCCGCCAGCACCGGGCGCTGGCGATCAACGAGGTGTCGCTCCTGCGCGAGACGCGCCAGACGGCCAAGCTGCGCATCTCCATCGACGGCACCGTGCGCATGCCCGAGCTGATCTGCGACGGCGTGCTGCTCGCCACCCCGGCCGGCTCCACCGCCTACAACCTGTCCGCCTACGGGCCGATCATCCCGCTGAACGGGCAGGTGCTCGCGCTGACGCCGATCTCGGCCTTCCGCCCTCGCCGGTGGCGGGGCGCGCTCCTGCCCCACGCCTCGCGCACCACCATCGAGGTGCTGGAGCCCGACAAGCGCCCCGTCTCCGCCGTGGCCGACAACTTCGAGGTGCGCGAGGTGGCGGAGGTGCACATCGCGGAGGACCGCTCCACCGCCATGTGCATGCTGTTCGACGCCGGCCGCAGCCTGGAGGAGCGGGTGCTGGCCGAGCAGTTCTCCGGCTGATGGGCACGCGGCGTTAAGGCCGTCGCGGCTAGGGAGGGCGCCGCAGACGAGGCCACCATGAGCCAGCCCCTAGCCAAGCCGCCCGCGGGCGAGTTCCTCCAGACGCCGGGCGCCCCGCGCGCCAAGCCGCCCCCGCGCTTCGGCGCGGTGGACGCCGATGCGGTCGCGCGCGCCGAGGCGGCGCTGAAGAGCCTGTCCGGCCAGTTCGGCCAGTGGCTGCAGGACGAGGTGGACAAGCTGGAGTCCGCCCGCGCCCGGGTGAGGGCCGAAGGCGCCACGCCTGCGGCCATGGAGGCGCTGCACGGGCGTGCGCACGACCTGAAGGGGCTGGGCGGCACCTACGAGTTCCCGCTCATCACCCGCGTCATGGGCTCGCTCTGCCGCCTCTTGGAGGAGCCCGCGCAGCGCGCGGCGGCGCCGCTCGCCCTCGTCGACGCCCACATCGACGCCGTGCGCGCCATCGTCCGCGACGACATCAAGGACCCCGCCCATCCCGTGGGCGAGGCGCTGTGCGCCGCGCTGGAGGGCGAGGTGGCCGCGCACGGGACGGCGCAGGCGGCTTGACCGCACGGCGGCGTTGAGCCGCCCCGCCCGCCCGGCGTAAGAGGACCGCTCCCGCCGCCGGAGCGCCCGTCCCCCATGAACCGCGTCGAAACGCGCCTGGCCGAACTCGGCCTGACCCTGCCCGAGCCGAATGCGCCGGTGGCGAACTACGTGCCGACCGTGGTGGCCGGCCGCCTGCTGTACATCTCCGGCCAGGTCTCCTCCGGCCCCGACGGCGGGATCAAGGGCGTGGTGGGCGACGGGCTGACGCTGGAGGACGGGCAGGCCGCGGCGCGCCTTTGCGGCGTCAACCTCCTCGCCCAGATCAGGCGGGCGGTGGAGGGCGACTTCGAGCGCGTGCGCCGCATCGTGAAGCTCGGCGGCTTCGTCCAGGCGGGGCCGGACTTCTTCGACATTCCGCAGGTGGTGAACGGCTGCTCGGACCTGATGGTGGAGGTGTTCGGCGACGACGGCCGCCACGCCCGCGCCGCGGTGGGCGTCTACCGCCTCCCCATGAATTTCGCAGTGGAGGTCGATGCGGTGGTGGAGCTCGCGTGACGGCCGCCGCCCCGTGACCGTCGTCCCCGCCGTCCAGGTCCACACCGGCGTCTCGGCCCTCGGCCGCGACGCCTGGGACGGCTGCAACGACGCGGAGGGTTACGCCCGCAACCCGTTCACGTCATTCGACTTCCTGAGCGCCTTGGAGGAGTCCGGCTGCGTGGGCGGCCGCACGGGATGGAGCCCGACCCACCTTTCCGTCGAGGATCCCGCGGGGGGCACCCTCGGCGTCATGCCGCTGTATGTGAAGACCCACAGCCAGGGCGAGTACGTGTTCGACCACGCCTGGGCCGACGCCTACATGCGCGCGGGCGGCGACTACTACCCCAAGCTCCAGTGCGCGGCTCCCTTCTCACCGGTCACCGGGCCGCGGCTGATCGTGCGGCCGGGACCGGACGCGGAGGCGGCGTTCGACACGCTCCTCGGAGGGGCCGTGGCGCTGTGCGGGCGGGTGAAGGCGTCGTCGCTCCACGTCACTTTTCCGCTGGAGCGCGAGTGGCGGCGCATGGGCGAGGCGGGGATGCTGCTGCGCCAGGACCAGCAGTACCACTGGGAGAACGCCGGCTACGCCACGTTCGACGATTTCCTGGCCGCCCTGTCCTCCAACCGCCGCAAGACCATCCGGCGCGAGCGGCGCGATGCGCAGGCGGGGCTGGAGATCGTCGCGCTCACGGGCGCGGAGCTTACGGAGGCGCACTGGGACGCCTTCTTCGCCTTCTACCAGGCCGCGGGCGCGCGAAAGTGGGGCCGCCCCTACCTGAACCGCCGCTTCTTCAGCCTCCTGGGCGAGCGGATGGCCGACCGCGTGCTGCTGCTGATGGCGCGGCGCGAGGGCCGCTGGATCGCCGGCGCGCTGAACCTGATCGGCGGCGACACCCTCTACGGCCGCAACTGGGGCGCGGTGGAGGAGGTGCCCTTCCTCCACTTCGAGTTGTGCTACTACCAGGCCGCCGAGCACGCGATCCGCCTCGGGCTGAAGCGCGTGGAGGCCGGCGCGCAGGGGCAGCACAAGATCGCCCGCGGCTACCTGCCCTCCCCCGTCTATAGCGCCCACTGGATCGCCGACCCCGCGCTGCGCAAGCCGGTGGAGCGCTACCTGGCCCAGGAGCGCGCGGCGGTGGAGGGCGAGATGGCCTACCTGCAGGCCGAGCACTCGCCCTTCCGCCAGGCGGACTGACGGCCGGCCGCCGCCGAAGCCCTGACCCCTCCGGAGCCCGCCATGAGCCTCGACGGCGCCTACGACCCCGACAACGTGTTCGCCCGCGTGCTCCGCGGCGAGCTGCCCGCGCACAAGGTGTTCGAGGACGACGGGGTGCTGGCCTTCATGGACCTGTTCCCCCAGTCCCGCGGCCACGTGCTCGTGATCTCCAAGGCCGGCCGCGCGCGCAACCTCCTGGACGTGACGCCCGAGCACCTGGGCGCCCTGATGATGGGCGTGCAGCGGGTGGCCGGGGCGCTGCGGGCGGCGCTCGAGCCCGACGGGATCGTGATGACGCAGTTCAACGGCGCCTCCGCGGGCCAGACCGTGTTCCACCTGCACGTCCACCTCATCCCCCGCTACGAGGGCGAGGCGCCGGGCCGCCACGCCGCAGGCGCTCCGGCCGACGCCGCCGAGCTGGCGGAGCTGGCGCGGGCCATCGCCGCGCAGATCGACTGAGCCGCGCGGGTGCGGGCTTTCCTCCGCGGGCGGGCGCAGGCTATGCCGACGCCGGGGTCCGAGGAGTCGAGATGCACCGCCTGATCGCCGCCGCCGCCCTTCCCCTCACGCTCGCCGGCGTGGCAGCCGCCCAGACCACCGTTCCCGCCGCTCCCGCGGCCGTGACCACGAGCCCCACGCCCGCCGCAGCCGCTCCCGGCGCCCTGACCGCGGCGAAAGATCCGGCGGTCGAGGACAGGATCATGGCGCTGGTGCGCGCCGGGAGGTGCGGCCCGGCGCGCACGGCGGCGCTGAAGGCCGGCGACCCGGCGTTAGCCGACCAGATCGCCTCCATGTGCGGGGCGAGGTCCTCCGACCCGTTCGCCGGTCGGGGCCGCGGCGGGCGCAAGGGCGGCGGCGGACGCTGAGGCCGCGGTCAGGCCGTTCGGCCGCCGCCGCGGCTGTTGACGAAGGTCACCTTGACGCCCGACTTCACCGCCGAGGCCAGCAGCAGCGCGTCCCAGTTCGTCATCCGCACGCAGCCGTGGCTGGCCGTCTTGCCGATCACGTGCGGCTCCGGCGAGCCGTGCAGGCCGTAGCTGGGCGCGTCCAGGTCGATCCACACCGCGCCCACCGGGTTGTTCGGCCCGGCCTTGACCACGAACCGGCCCTCGCTCTTCGGCCCCCAGGTCAGCTTCTTGGGATCGTAGTCGGGGTCGCGGCTGACGCCCTGCACCTTGTGCACGCCGGTGGGCGAGGGCCGGTCGGTGGAGCCCACCGTGGCGGGGAAGAAGGCCAGCATCTTGTCGTCCGACCCGTAGGCGCGCACCGCCGCATTCGCCTTGTCCACCTCCACGTGGTCCACGGCGGCGAGGTGAAGGTCGCCTGTCTGCGCCACCACGACCGCCACGCCCGCCTTGGTGAAGTCCACGTCCGGATTCAGCGCCTTCAGCAGGTCTTCGGACATGTGGAAGCGTTCGCCCAGCGCCTCCACCGCGTTGGTGAAGCCCAGTTTGTCCAGCCCCTTGGCCTTGGCGAGGTCGTCGTGCGTGTCGGGCGACCAGGGGCCGGACACGTCGGCCTCCGTCAGCGTGTAGGTGGCGGCCACCGGGTCGCCGCCGCCCTTGGCGAGGCTCGTCCACACCTCCTCCGTGAGGTCGCCCGTGCTCTGCAGGCCGTTGGCCTCGGCGTAGGCGGCCACGGCGTGGCGCTGGTTGGAGCCGGGCCGCCCGTCGATCTCGCCGGGGGAGAAGCCCGCCCGCGCCAGCAGCACCTGCGCCTTCACCAGCATCGGCTGCGGCGGGGCGTCCTTGGCGGCCTTGCCCGTCGCCGGCGGGCCGGCGGCGGCGAACGCGGCGTCGTTGATCCGGGCCGCCCCGGGGCTCGGCGCGGCGGCGGCGGCCTGCGCAGGCGCGGCCGGAGCCGTCGCCGGAGCCGCACCCGCCGCGGGCGCGGCGGCGGGGGCCGCTGCGCCGTCCGCCCCCTTGGAGACGGCGGGCGCGGTCTGGTCCGAGCAGGCGGCGAGGAGGGCCGCGGCTGAGAGGCCGGCGAGGAGGGCTGGGCGCAGGATCATGACCAAGCTAAGCCTCAAACGAGCCGGCGCGTTCCCGGCCCCGCGCCAGACACCTGTGGGCGGCGGGCGTGACCGGCCCGCCTGTTCCCGGACGGGGCGGGCCGGGCGGACCTCCCCCAACAAGCGGGAGAGGTCCGGAGCGCGTCAGGCGAGCGCGGGCTCGTCGGCCTCCGCCGCGTCGCCGGAGAGGTCCGTGTCGGGGTGGATGGTGATCTCGCCCGGCCGGTCTTCGCCCGACAGGCTCTCGATCTGGAACGCGATCTTGCCGTCCACCAGCTCCACCTTCACATGGCCGCCCCGCACCAGCTTGCCGAACAGGATCTCGTCGGCCAGGGGCTTCTTGACGTTCTCCTGGATCACGCGCGCCAGCGGCCGGGCGCCGTAGAGCTCGTCGTAGCCGTTCTTGGCCAGCCAGTCGGCCGCCTCGTCGGTGAGCTCGATCGTCACGTTGCGGTCGGCGAGCTGCGCCTCCAGCTGGATGACGAACTTCTGCACCACGTGGCGGATGGTCTCCGGGGCGAGCGCCTTGAAGGTGACCACCGCGTCCAGCCGGTTCCTGAATTCGGGCGTGAACAGCTTCTGGATCGCCGCCTCGTCCGCGTCGCTGACGCGGCCACGGCCGAAGCCGATGCCCATCTTCTGGTTGTCGGACGCGCCCGCGTTGGTGGTCATGATCAGGACCACGTTGCGGAAATCGACCTTCTTGCCGTTCGAGTCGGTCAGCGTGCCGTGGTCCATGACCTGCAGCAGGATGTTGAACACGTCCTGGTGCGCCTTCTCGATCTCGTCGAGCAGGACGACCGCGTGCTTGTGCTGGTCCACCGCGTCGGTCAGCTGGCCGCCCTGGTCATGGCCGACATAACCGGGAGGCGCGCCGATCAGGCGGCTGACCGTGTGGCGCTCCATGTACTCGCTCATGTCGAAGCGCAGGAGCTCGATGCCGAGCGTTGAAGCCAGCTGGCGCGCCACCTCCGTCTTGCCGACGCCCGTGGGGCCGGAGAACAGGTAGGAGCCGATCGGCTTCTGCCCCTCGCGCAGGCCCGCCCGCGACAGCTTCCTGGCCGCCGAGAGCGTATTGATCGCGTCATCCTGACCGTAGACGGCGCGCTTCAGGTCGGCCTCGAGCGAGCGCAGCTGCTCGGTGTCGGACTTGGAGACGGACTTCGCGGGGATGCGCGCCATCTTGGCGATGGTGTTCTCGATCAGCTCCTGGTCGATCACCTTCACCCGCTCGTCG
Organism: uncultured Caulobacteraceae bacterium; assembly: GCA_964237305.1. Classification (GTDB taxonomy): domain Bacteria; phylum Pseudomonadota; class Alphaproteobacteria; order Caulobacterales; family Caulobacteraceae; genus JASLDZ01. Next base: position 48,268 of record CAXSHO010000001.1, on the reverse strand, counting down.
GCGGGCTTCAGCATCTGGCTGGCTCCCGCCTCGTCGATCACGTCGATGGCCTTGTCGGGCAGCTTGCGGTCGGTGATGTACTTGGCCGACAGGTCCACCGCCGCCTTTATCGCCTCGTCGGTGTAGGTGAGCTTGTGGAACTCCTCGTAGTACGTCTTCAGACCGCGCAGGATCTCCACCGTGTCCTCGAGCGTCGGCTCGTTCACGTCGATCTTCTGGAAGCGGCGGACCAGCGCCCGGTCCTTCTCAAAGTGCTGACGGAACTCCTTGTAAGTCGTTGATCCCATGCACTTCAGCGTGCCGGAGGCCAGCGCGGGTTTCAGCAGGTTGGACGCGTCCATCGCCCCGCCGGAGGTGGCGCCCGCGCCGATCACCGTGTGGATCTCGTCGATGAACAGGATGGCGTTGGGGTGGCTCTCCAGCTCCTTCACCACCTGCTTGATCCGCTCCTCGAAGTCGCCGCGGTAGCGGGTGCCGGCCAGGAGCGAGCCCATGTCCAGCGAGAAGATGGTGGCGCCCGACAGCACCTCCGGCACCTCGCCGTTGACGATCTTGCGCGCCAGGCCCTCGGCGATGGCGGTCTTGCCCACGCCGGGGTCGCCCACCAGGAGCGGATTGTTCTTGTTGCGGCGGCACAGCACCTGAATGGCGCGCTCCACCTCCGGACCCCGGCCGATGAGGGGGTCGACCTTGCCCTCGCGCGCCTTGGCGTTGAGGTCGACGCAGTAGGCCTCCAGCGCCTCCGCGCCGCCCTTGGGCTTGTCGCCCTTCTCCTCCGCGGCGTCCTCGGTGGCGCCGCGGGCCGACTTGGGCTCGCTGGCGCCCGCCTTCTTGGCGATGCCGTGGGCGATGTAGTTCACCGCGTCGTAGCGCGTCATGTCCTGCTCCTGCAGGAAGAAGGCCGCGTGGCTCTCGCGCTCGCTGAACACGGCCACCAGCACGTTGGCCCCGGTGACCTCGTCGCGGCCGCTGGACTGCACGTGGATCACCGCGCGCTGGATCACGCGCTGGAAGCCGGCGGTGGGCTTGGCCTCCTCGCCCTCCTCCACCACCAGGCTCTTCAGCTCCACGTCGAGGTAGTTGACGAGGCTCTTCTTGATGGCGGCGAGGTCGACGTTGCAGGCCTTCATCACCTGCGCGCCCTCCTCGTCGTCCGTCAGGCTGAGCAGGAGGTGCTCCAGCGTGGCGTACTCGTGGCGGCGCTGGTTCGCGTAGGCGATGGCCCTGTGCAGGGTCTCTTCCAGGTTGCGCGAGAAAGACGGCATGGCGCGCCTCCTAATCCTTTTCCATGGTGCACTGAAGCGGGTGCTGATGACGGCGCGCGGTCTCCACGACCTGGGCCACCTTGGTCTCCGCGACCTCGTAGGTGAACACCCCGCACACGCCGACGCCGTGCTGGTGCACGTGCAGCATGATGCGGGTGGCGTCCTCGCGCGACTTGTTGAAGAAGCGCTCGAGCACGTAGACCACGAACTCCATCGGCGTGTAGTCGTCGTTGAGGATCAGCACTCGATAAAGCGAGGGCTTCTCCACCTTCGGCTTGACCTGCGTGACGACGGCCGACCCCACGCCCCCGCCCCGCTCGTCGCCTCGCCTCTCGGGCATCCCGCACTCCGCTCAAGGCCGCCGCACCACGCACGACGGTCTCTCCGGGAGATTAGATATGCGGATGGGGGAGCTTGGGAAGGCCTTGAATGACGAGCGCCCGGACTTAGGCGCCACCGCATGTGGGGAGCGCAGGGCGTGCGCCGCCGCGCGCGCCCCCGCCGCTTACGACGACAGGCCGACGAGCCGGGCGCTGTCCGCCCACAGCCGCTCGCCCGCCGCGTCGTCGCGGGCGAGCGTGGAGGGCTCGACCCGGACGGGCTCGCCCCGCATGGACCAGTAGGCGCCGCGGTCGCCGGCGTGGGCGGGATCGGTCGCCAGGGCCGCCAGAGCGGCGCCCGACCGGGAGACGGTGCTCAACCGGTCGCGCCGCATGGCGAGGGGGACCAGCCTCTCGAACAGCCACACCACCGGCCGCGGCGCAGCGCGGGAGAGGCCGGTGCCGGGGACGTAGGCGGGATCGAAGGCGAGGGACGCGACGCCGGGCGCGTGGCGCGCCAGGGCCCGCACCGTCATCACGTTGGCGAGCTTGGACGCAGAATAGGCCCGCGCGCCCGCCACGAAGGCGAAGCGGTCGCGCTCAGGATCGGTCTCAGGGTGGGCGAGCCGGTCGGCCTCGGCGTGCCGGGGCGGCGGCACGGGCGTCTTCTCGGCCGGATCGTGAACGCCGCTGGCGGTGACGACGACCCGGGCGACGGCTTGGCGCTCGAGAAGGAGCCGGAGCAGCAGGTAGTGCGCGAGGTGGTTCACGGCGAAGGTGAGCTCGTAGCCCTGGGCGGATCGCCGCTCCCCCCCGCCCTGAAGTCCGGCGTTCAGGACGAGCGTGTCGATCGGCCCGTCGGCCGCGACGGCTTCGGCGAAGCGGCGCACGGAGTCCAGGTCGGCGAGATCCAGGGCCGACCCCGTCGCGCCGGGCGGCGCCGCCGAAGGATCGCGAGCCCCCACCGTCAGGCGATGGCCGGCCCCGACCAGCCGCCGGGCGGCCTCCGCGCCGATCCCGCCGGTCCCACCGGTCATCACGATCCGCTGCGACATTCCCACCTCTCTCCTATGCGCGCGAGGCCCCGTGGACCGTGTCCTCGGGCGTGAAGCCGCGCCTCGACGAAGCCGCCCCGCCCACGCCGGCGTCCAACGCCCGAAGCGTCGAGGCGCTCCGGGCGTCAGAACGCGCTCAGCGGACCGACTGCACGCTTTCCATCATCGCGGTGGCGCGCTCGTTGAGCGGCTTCAGCGTGTCCTTGAAGGCGGCGGAGACGACTTCGGTGACCTTGTTCATCTCGGCCACGTAGGTCTCCAGCGCCGTGCGGGCGAAGGTGGTCTGCATCTCCACCGCCTCCTGCACGGAGCGGGCGCCGGTGAGGGCGCGGGCCGCCTCCGCCTGATGCTCCATGGACGACTTGGTGTAGGACATGGCGTGGGCGCCCAGCGTCTCGGCGGCGCGGGTGGCGGCGGTCACGGAGGCGACCATCGCCTCCAGGTTGCGCTTGCCCTGGGCGTTCAGCTCGTTGAGCGCGGTGAGCGACTTCTCCGCCGAATCCTTGAACGCCTGGTTGCCGGAGGCGGCGGCCTGGTTCCAGCCCTGCTGCGCCTGCGAGGTGGCGGCGCCGAGGGCTTCACGGCCGGCGTCGGCCGCAGCGTTCATGTCGGTCATGGCGGACTCTCCTGCTGCGGCCTTGTCGCCGCTCGCCACCCGTATGCCCGCGATGCTGCAATGCGTCAAGAAGCGTTGTGCAGTGCACAACCGAAGGGAGGGCGTGCACGCGCGATGGCGCGCCGCCGCGGTAAGGACGTGTTTACCTTGTTGAAACGTCGGAGGTGGTCATATCTGCGTGTCCGGTCGTCCGCGTCCGACTCGCCCGATCAGTTTACGGATGTGCGCATGCTCCCCCCACGCCTCCTCCGCCGCGCCCTCTCCGTCCTCGGGGCCGTCGCCGCACTGATGGGAGGCGCCGTCCCCGCCGCCGCGCAGGGGCAGTTCGATCGGCCGAAGTACGCCTCCATCGTGGTGGACGCGAACTCGGGCGAGGTGCTGTACGCGCTCCGCGCCGACGAGGCGCGCTACCCGGCGTCCATCTCCAAGGTGATGACGCTCTACCTGACGTTCGAGGCGCTCACGACCGGGCGGCTTTCCCTGGGCGACCGGGTGCCCTTCTCCGCCCACGCGGCGTCGCAGGCGCCCTCCAAGCTCGGCGTTCCCGCCGGCGGCGAGATCAGCGTG
>CAXSHO010000001.1:38735-44435 GCA_964237305.1 uncultured Caulobacteraceae bacterium | reverse complement strand
CTCCCAGGAGTGGCGCGGGTAGCCGAGCTTCTCCCCGCGCGCCTCCTCGCCTTCCAACTGGCGGCGCAGGGTGAACTTCGACCACAGCCACACCATCGAGACGTCCTCGGCGCGGTCGCCGAACTTCGCGCGCAGGAGCGGACCCCACACCGTGTCCCAGGCGGCGCGGCCCATGCGCCTGCGGATCCAGTCGGCCGCGGTGATGAGCGCGAACGACTCGGCCGTGGCGCTGGCCGAGAAGATCGGCGGCGGCTCCGAGCCGCGCTTCGCCGCGCTGATGACGCTGCGGGCGCAGGAGCTGGGGATGAAGCACACGCGCTTCCTCAACGCCAACGGCCTGCCGGACGGCCGCCACCAGGACGTGAACGTCTCCACCGCCCGCGACATCGCGATCCTCAGCCGGGCGGTGATGCGCGACTACCCGCAGTTCTACCGCTACTTCAACCAGCGCGCCTTCTCCTGGAACGGGCGCACGACGCTGAACCACAACCGCCTCCTGCTGCGCATGGCGGGGATGGACGGGCTGAAGACGGGCTACACCAACGCGGCCGGCTTCAATCTCGCGGCGTCCGCCGTGCGCGACGGGCGCCGGCTGATCACCGTGGTGCTGGGCGGCTCCTCCTCCGCCGCGCGCAACGAGAACGTGGAGACGCTGATCAACGCGGGCTTCGACGTCTTGGACCGCCGGTCGCGCGGGCAGTCGATGTCCCTGGCCTCCATGCTGAGCGAGCCGGACGACCTGTCCGGACCCATCGTGCGCCCGCCGGTGGAGATGGGCTCGGCCGACCAGCAGGGGCTGCAGGTGGTGCTGGCGCCGCCCGCCCCCTACCGCATCGCTCGCGCCGACGCGCCGCCGCCCTCCCCTCCCCGGCTGACGGCCGCCGCCGACCGCGCCCCCCGGGTCGCGCAACGGTGCGACATGGTGCGCGTGCGCCACGGCCGCCGCCATGCATCGGAGCTCCAGTGCCACGCCGCCGCCGTGCAGGTCGCCGCCGCCAAGGCGCCCGACTGCCAGGGCCTGCGCGGCCGCAGCCTGCGCGAGTGCCGGGCCGACGCCAAGGCGGGGGTGCAGGTGGCCCGCGCCGCTTCCGCAGACGACGGTTGCGCCGGCCTCGGCGGCCGTGGCCTGCGCGCCTGCCGGGCCGACGCCAAGTCGGCTGCGCAGGTCGCCCGCGCCGCCCCCGCCGACGACTGCCGCGGCCTGCGCGGCCGCAAGCTCAAGACCTGCCGCGCCGCCCCCGCCGGGGAGACGACGGTGGCGAAGGCCGAGCTGCGCGACTGCGGCAAAGCCAAGGGCCGCCACGCCCGGGCCGCGTGCCAGGCGGACGGCGACACCTCGCCCAAGGCGTCGGGCGGAGCAGGCGGCGACTACCAGGTCCAGGTGGGCGCCTTCACCAGCCGCTCGGACGCCAAGGCGCACCTGGCCAAGCTCACCCGCGCCCACTCCGCCCTGTTCGGCGCCGCCTCCGAGTCGGTGCAGGAGGCGGGCCGCGCCTACCGCGCCCGCTTCGCCGGCCTGAGCCAGGCCGACGCCAAGGCCGCCTGCAAGACGCTGGCCGCCAAGGGCGAGCGCTGCCTGGTGGTGCGCTAGGGCGGGCTCCCGCCGCGCTTCCCGCCTCATCGGCGGGAGGAGTCGACGCGCTTCCGCTCACCGCCGGCGCAGCAGCGTCTCCCGCGCGGCGTTGAGCTGGGCGGCCAGGCCGGCGGTGCCGCCCGCGTCGGGGTGTACGGTGCGGATCAGCCGGCGGTGCGCCGCCTCCACCTCCGCGGGCGAGGCGTCTTCCGCCACCCCCAGCAGAGCCGCCGCCTCGCGGCGTCCGGGCCGGACGGCGGCGGGCGCGGCGGGCCGCCGCTTGCGGGCGCCGACGGCGGCGAGCGCCCCCGCGGCGATCATCACCGCGCCGGGCGCCCACTCCCCCCGCGCCAGCAGCGCCAGCCCGGCGAAGCCGATCAGCCCGCCCAGCACCGCCGCCCCGGGCCTCCACGGACCGGTGACCAGGCCGCGCGCCGACCGCCCCAGCCCCCGCATGCCCCGCGCCCCGATCCAGGCGCCCGCGAGGAGGAGCGCCAGGGCGAGGAGGATCACGCCGCCTCGGCCTCCGGCGCGACCTCCGCCTCCGGCTCCACGGGGGCGGCGGCGCGGCCCACCGCGTAGGCCTCCAGGCCCAGCGCCACCAGGATGGCGCGCATCTCCTGACGGGCGGCCACGTGGCTCAGCGACACGCTCACCGGCCGCACGGCGGCGGAAAGGTCGGACACCGTCAGCCCGAACGGGAACAGCTCGCGGTAGATCACCCGGTCGCGCAGGCCCGGCCCCGTGCGGAAGCCCACGCGCTTGCTCAGCGCCTCGATCCGCTCGTCCAGGCGCTTGCGGTTGCGGGCCTCCGTGGTGGCCAGGCGGTTGCGCAGCACCAGCCAATCCACCGACGCCCGGTCGTAGACCATGCGCAGCTTGCGCGCCTCCCACACCGCCTCGGCGTAGAGCGAAGGCTTGAGGAGGTCGAGCGTCACCGGGTCCACCTGCCCCAGCATGTCGAAGTCGACGAAGCTGTCGTTCAGGGGCGTGACGATCTGGTCGGCCTTGGCGTGGGCGGCGCGGCTCACGGGGGTGTCGGCGCCGGGGGTGTCCAGCACCACGAAGTCGGACTGGGCCCGGGCGGCGGCGACGGCGTCGGCCACGCGCGGGGCGAGGTCCTCGGCCTTCGACCTGGACACCGTCGCGGCGTCCTCCGCCAGCCACACCTCCCGCGGCATGGGCAGCCAGGCGCCGTTGGCCGCCGACCACGCCCGGCGGTTGGAGAAGAAGCGCCCGAGCGACTGCTGGCGCAGGTCGAGGTCCAGCACCGTCACCGCCGCGCCCGCCTGCAGGAGCGAGCAGGCGAGGTGCATGGCGATGGTGGACTTGCCCGCGCCCCCCTTCTCGTTGCCGACGACGATCACCCGTCCGCCATGGTCTCAGCTCCTTCGACGACTCACGCTTCGCGCACTCCGTGCGAAGACACCGCGGCCGGGCCGCAGCGTCAACGCCGCGCGATGGTGGACAGCGCCGGGCGCGGGGCGCTAGCGACGCCGCCATGCCGCCGGCCGTCCGCACCGTCCCCAACCTCCGCGCCCGGGTCGCGGGGTGGCGGCGGGAGGGGGCGACGGTGGCGCTCGTGCGCACCATGGCCGCGCTGCACGAGGGACACGTGTTGCTGGTGCGCCTGGCGCGCGCCCAGGCCGACCGGGTGGTGGCCAGCGTGTTCGTCAACCCGCGCCAGTTCGGCCCGGCCGAGGACTTCGCCGCCTATCCCCGCGACGAGGCGGCGGACGCCCGGGCCCTGGCCGACGAGGGCTGCGACCTGCTCTACGCGCCCACGCCCGCGGCCATGTACCCGGACGGCTTCGCCACCACCGTCGCCGTGGCGGGGGTGTCCGGACCGCTGGACGGGGCGGCGCGGCCCGGGCACTTCGCGGGCGTGGCGACGGTGGTGGCCAAGCTCCTGGTCCAGTGCGCGCCGGACGTGGCCGTGTTCGGCGAGAAGGACTTCCAGCAGCTCCTGGTGATCCGCCGGCTGGTGCGCGACCTGGACCTCGCCGTGGAGCTGGTGGCCGCCCCCACGGCGCGGACGGCGGACGGCTTGGCGCTCTCCTCCCGCAACGCCTACCTGTCCGCCGACGAACGGGCTCAGGCCCCCGCCATGCACGCCGCCCTCGCCCTCGCGGCCGAGGCGCTGGGGCGCGGCGGCCGGGTGGACACGGCGGAGGCGGCGGTGCGGGCGGCGCTGGAGCGCGCCGGCTTCACCGGGATCGACTACGCCGCCGTCCACGACGCGGAGACGTTCGAGCCCGCCGGGCCGGGCCCGCTCGGCCGGGCGGGGCGGGTGCTGGCGGCGGCCCGCCTCGGCCGCACCCGCCTGATCGACAACGTGGCGGCCCCGCCCGCACCCCGGTGAGGCGCCGCGGCCTCAGGGTGGGCCGCGGCGTCGGCCAAGCGGTCGAAGGCGCGCCAGAACACCGCGCGGACCGCGTCCGTCTCCATCAGGATCTCGTGGCGGGCTCCGGGAACCTGCTCCAGCGTCGCGTCCGGCAGGCGGCGGGCGAACGCCTCGATGGCGGCGTTGTCCACCAGGCCCTCCTCCCCCGCCGTGAGCACGGCGACGGGGCTCCGCAGGCCCTCCGCCGCCCCGGCCCGGGCGAGGCTGTCGGACAGGTCGAAGGCGAAGCGCAGCCAGCTCCAGGTGGGGCCGCCCAGCCGCAGGTCGGGGAAGGCGGCCAGCAGCGCCTGCGCCCGGTCGAAGCGCGCCCGGTCGTGGGTCAGGTCGTTATGCTCGAACGTGTCGCGCAAGGGGTCCTGTTGCGGCAGCGGCAGGGCGGCGCCGCGGCCCAGCGCGCACATCAGCCGGGCGGCGAGGCGCACGCGGCCCGGCGGCTGCGACCCCGTGAGCACGCCCATCATCGGCGCGGTCAAGAGCACCGCGTCGAACAGCGTGGGGGTGCGGATCGCCGCCAGCGCGGTCAGCCCGCCGCCCATGGAGTGGCCGAGCCCGATCCACGGCCGCGGCAGCCGGTCCTCATAGGCGGCGATCACGTCGGCGAGGTCGGCGAGGAAGCGGCCGGCTCCGCCGCGGATGTGGCCGCGCAGACGGTCACGATGCAGGCGGTCGCTCAGGCCCTGCCCCACCCAGTCGTGGCAGAGGACGGCGAAGCCCCGGCCCAGAAGCTCGCCCACCACCTCGCCGTACTTCTCGATCGCCTCCGTGCGGCCGGGGCTCAGCACCACCGAGCCCCGCGCCGCGCCCGCCGGCGTCCACACCGCCGCGCGCAGGCGGTCGCCCGAGCGGGCGTGGACGTGTCCGGACGCGACACCGCCCGGCGGCGGCTGCCCCCCCTCCGCCTCGCAGAGGGGCTGGGCGGAGATCACGGGCCGCCCCATGCCGGGCGCCCCGGCGGCGTCCTCAGCCGCGCGCCTTGGCCAGGAGCGGCTGCAGCTTCATGGCGACGCTCATGTCGCCGTTGATCTTCAGCTTGCCCTGCATGAAGGCCATGGTGGGGTCGAGCTGGCCCTGGCTCAGCTTCTCGAAGTCGTCCTTGGCCATGATGATGGTGCAGTCGGCGGGCTTGTCGTCGTTGGTCACCGAGCCGCCGTCGATGTGGATGATCCCCATGTCCTTGATGTCGAACTTGACGGTCTTCCCGAGGCCGGAGTCGGCGCCCACGGCGGTCTTGAAGTTGTCGGTGACCTCTTCCAGCGTGGCCATGCGCGCGATCTCCCAGGAGGCCCCCGCCTCTCGGGGACGCGAGCGGCAGTAAGCATCGGGCGCGACGGGCGACAAGGCCCGACGCAGCGTCAACCCGCCTACTTCCCCGGGACCAGCAGCACGCGGGCGGGCGCGGCGGGGAAGCGCACGGAGGTGGCCTGCGGCGCGCGCGACGGGCTGTAGAAGGGCTCCACCGGCTCGTCTTCGCCCAGCGGCAGCGGCAGGGTCGCGCCGTCCGCCGCCACGCTCACCCCCCCGCGCCCCCCGGACACGAAGAAGGCGCGGCCGAACCGCGGCACGATGAAGGACAGCACGCCCGCGGCCGAGCGCATGGCGGCGTTGAGCTGGTCCAGCGAGGCGCGCAGCGGCGAGCTGCCGTACATCATGAGCCCGGCGCGCACGAGGTCGCGATCATCGTCGCCGACAACAACTTCGGCTGCGGCTCCTCGCGCGAGCACGC
>CAXSHO010000001.1:35280-38725 GCA_964237305.1 uncultured Caulobacteraceae bacterium | reverse complement strand
CCGTCCCGCGGGGGGCCAGCGCCTCCACCCCCAGGTCGCTCCTGATCCTGGCGGAGGCGGGGGCCTGCAGCGCGATCATGGGCCGGCGCTTCAGCTGGGCCAGCGTGGGGAGGCGCTCGAAGCGGCCGTCCGGCCCCACGGCCAGGGGCGTGCGCTCGTTCCCGTCCACCAGCGTCACCGGGCCGGTGTAGGGCCTGTCGTCCACCAGGATCTGGTAGGCGGGGCGAAAGCGGTCGCGCCGCGCCTCCGCCATGCCGAGGTAGACGCCGTAGTAGGGCAGGAGCTTGCCCGCGGGCGTCAGCCGCTCCGCCCCCCGCGCCGGGGCGGCGGGGGCGAGCAGCGCGGAGGCGAGGCCGAGCGCCGCGGCCGCCCGCAGGCCCGCTCCGATCAAGCCTTGGGCTTCACGAAGCGCAGCGTCATGCGGTCGCTCTCGCCGACGGCGTCGTACTTCGCGTGGTCGAACGCCGGGTCGGGTTTGTTGTCGGCGGTGGAGAAGCGCGAGGGCGGCAGGGTCCAGACGCCGAAGGGGTGGTCCTTGGTGTCCTTCGGGTTGGCGTTGACCTCGGAGGCGGCGGCGAACTTGAACCCCGCCTTCATGGCCGCGGCCTTCACCGTCTCGGTCGGGACGTAGCCGGCCGAGCCGTCCGTCTTCACCGCGGAGCCGTCGGCGCGGTGCTCCTCCACGGCGAGCACGCCGCCGGGCTTCAGCGCCGCGAACGAGTCGGCCATGCCCTTGGCCAGCATGTCGGCGGCCATCCAGTTGTGGATCTCGCGCGAGGTCAGCACGAGGTCCACCGAGCCCGCGGGCGCGAACGGGGCGGAGGTCTTGTTGAACTCGACGTAGCCCACCTCGCCGTAGCGGGCGGTGTCGCCGAACTTCTTGAGGAAGCCGTCCCGCCCGCGGGGTCCGCCGCCCGCGATGTAGCGGCCGCCCGTGGCCTTGGCGTAGGGGGCGAGGATGGCGGTCCAGTAGCCGCCGCCCGGCTGCAGGTCGACCACCGTCTCGCCCGGCCGCAGGCCCCAGAAGCTCAGGCTCTCCACCGGGTGGCGCGCCCCGTCGCGGGCGCGGTCGGCGGCGGGGCGGGCGGGGTCGGCCACCGCCGCGCGCAGGGCCGAGCCGCTGTCGGCCCTCATCCCGCCCGTGGGCTGCGTGGAGGCCAGCTTCATGGACTCGGCCGAGGGCGGCGCGAGCTTGGTCCTGGGCGCACCGGCGGGCGACGCCGCGGCGTGGCCGGCCGCCAGCCCCGACGAGAGGATCGCGGCGGAGGCGAGGACGGCGGGGGCGCGCATGGCGGTCTCTCTTGACGAGGCGGAAGCCGAAGCTTGAGCGGCGTATGAAGCGCGATCGCCCGGCCGGCGCAAGCCGCCAGCCTCTTGCGGCCCCCCGCCCGCCGCCCATCTATCCGCTCGCGGAGGGCGCCGGTTCCCGGGTCCGCCGCGGGTCAGAGACGATGCTCTCCGGAGGTCGTCGCACGGCTCGAACCCCACCGCGCTCCGGCTCACGCAGGCCGGGGCGCCGCAACCTTGCTGATGCAGGAGGATGCTTCCATGCGCACGATCGACTTCACCCCGCTGTACCGGTCCGTCGTCGGCTTCGACCGGCTGGCGAACCTCCTGGAGACCGCCTCCAAGCTGGAGGGGCCCTCCGGCTACCCGCCCTACAACATCGAGACCGTGGGCGAGAACGCCTACCGGATCGAGATCGCCGTGGCGGGCTTCAAACCCGACGAGCTGAGCCTGGAGGCGCGCGAGAACACGCTGGTCGTCCAGGGTCGCAAGACGGCGAACGACGAGGCCCGCCGCTACCTCCATCGCGGCCTGGCGGAGCGCGACTTCGAACGCCGGTTCCAGCTGGCGGACTACGTGGTCGTCACGGGCGCCGAGCTGCGCGACGGGCTCCTGGCCGTGTCGCTTGAGCGCCAGCTGCCCGAGGCGCTGAAGCCCCGCCGCATCGAGATCGCCGCCGCGGCCCCCGCCGCGCCCGCGATCGAGGGCGAGGCCCGCGCCGCCTAAGGTCGGACGGACGCGCGACGCCGACGAGGGGCGGTGCGGGACCCACCCGCGCCGCCCTTCACCGCGGAGACGCCGCGGCCCCCTCAGCCGATCAGCGACAGGTGCTTGACGGCCACGAGGTTCGCGCCCGAGACCTCGATGCCCTTGGTGACGGCGCCCGAGAAGTTGGCGCGCTCCAGGTCGGCGCCCGTCATGTCGGCCCGCCGCAGGTCTGCGCGCGAGAAGTCGCACCCCTTCAACGAGGCGTCGGCGAGGTTGGCCGGCAGCAGGCGGTCCGAGCCGATCATCAGCGGCCCCAGCTGGGCGTCGCGCAGGTCGGAGCCGTTGAGCTTGGCGCGCACCAGCCGCGCGCCCCGCAGGTCGGCCCGGCGCAGGTTGCAGCCTCGCAGGTCGGCCTCCTCCAGGTGCGCGCCCTGGAGCTGCACGCCCTCCATGTCCAGCCCGTAGAAGACCGCCTTCTTCGCCGACAGCGCCGTCAGGTTCAGGCCGCGGATCGATTTCAGCGCCCGGAGGTCGGCCTCGTTGAAGGTGGAGGGCTGGCCCTCCGCCCCGCCCGTCTCGCACCACAGGGCGTGGGCCTGCAGCATCTCCGCGTAGGGCAGCTCGGACACGTCCTTGCCGGCGGGCCGGTCGGTGAGCGCGCCCGCCATGTTGGTTTTGGTGACGTTCCACAGCGTGGTCTTGGCGCCCACCAGCACCGCGTCCCGCAGGTCGGCGCCCGCGAGGTCGGCCCCCGACAGGTCCGCCCCCGCCAGGTCGCAGCCGGACATCTGCGCCTGCTTGAGGTTGGCGCGCACGAGCTTGCAGTCGCGCATGATGGCGTCGGAGAAGTCGGCGCGCACCGCGATGACGCCCGACAGCTTGGAGCGCTGCAGGTTGGCGCCCGCGAGCACCGCCCCCTGCATGTCGCCGGTGCGGTTGACGTGCTCCACGCGCCGGAGCCCGTGCTCCTTGTCCGCGCGGGCGATCGCCCCCTCGCGCAGGTCGGCCTCGAACAGGTCCGCCCCCGTGAGGTTCGCCCCGCGCATGCACACCCCCCGCAGGTCCGCGCGACGCAGCGAGCACTCCACCATGATCGCGTTCTGCAGGTCCGCGCCGTAGAGGTTGGCGTGGTCCAGGCGCGCCCCCGTCAGGTCGGCGTCCGCGAGGATCGCGCCGGTGAAGTCGCCGTCCGTCAGGTTGCGCCCCCGCAGGTCCAGCCCCGACAGGTCCGCCCACGAGAAGACCGCCCGGGCCCCGCCCGGCTTGGCCTGCCACAGCCGGTCGTGGCGGGCGCACACGGCGTCCACCTCCAGCTGCGTCAGCCGTCGGTAGGCGGCGGCGGGGGCGGCGGAAAGGGCGCTGGCCGGCATGGAGACGAGAGCTTCCTGGAGGAGGGCGGCTCCGACGACCCTAGCCGCCGCCTTCGCCACCGGCGGCAACAACTTCGATC
>CAXSHO010000001.1:19671-35270 GCA_964237305.1 uncultured Caulobacteraceae bacterium | reverse complement strand
TGCTTAACGCGACCTTCCCGCGGCCTTCGTCAGGGCTGGATCGTCGGCAGCTCCGTCGCCCGCGAGGCGTCCAGGTAGGCGGCGGAACGCGGCGAGGACCTGGCGTCCAGCTCGATCACGAGCGGATTGCCCGTGGGGATCTCCAAGGCGGTGATCTCGTCGTCCGGCACGGCGAACAGGTGCTTGGCGACGGCGCGCAGCGAGTTGCCGTGCGCCGCCACCAGGAGCCGCTCCCCCCGGGCGATCCGCGGCGCGACCTCCGCCTCCCAGTAGGGCAGCACGCGCTGCAGCGTGGTCTTCAGGCTCTCGGCGTCGGGGATCGCCGCGCCCGCGTAGCGGCGGTCGGCGCGGAAGTCGTACGGCGAGCCGGGCGGCAGGGGCGGCGGCGGGATGTCGTAGGAACGGCGCCACACGTGCACCTGCTCCGCGCCGTGCCGGGCGGCGGTCTCGGCCTTGTCCAGGCCGGTGAGGCCGCCGTAGTGGCGCTCGTTCAGCCGCCAGGCCTTCTCCACCGGGATCCAGAGCTGGCCGGAGGCGCGCAGGGCGATCTCCGCGGTGCGGACGGCCCGGGTGAGCACGGAGGTGAACACCCGGTCGAACTGGAGCCCCGCCTCCGCGATGAGGCGCCCGCCCCGCTCCGCCTCGGCCACGCCCGCGTCCGACAGGTCCACATCCACCCAGCCGGTGAACCGGTTCTGGAGGTTCCAGGCGCTCTGGCCGTGGCGGAGGAGGACAAGGGTGGTCATGCGCGCTCCGGAGCTCCGCCCGGGGTTCAGCCGGCGGGCGCCGACGGCTAGAAGCCGGCCTCCCGGGCGTCAACGGCCGTGCTTCGTCTCGCGGGCGGGCGGTGGTAGGTAGAGCGAATGTCTAACCGTCTGTTCTTCCTGGGCGCCGCGGTGGCCGCGGTGCTGGTCACGGCGCTGGCGCTCGTGGCCCCGCAGGGATTGGGCCAGCGCTCGCCCGGCCCGTTCGGCCACGACACGGCGGCGCTGCGGGGCCGCCCGTGAGCCCCGTTCCCGGGCTGGACGTGGTGGCGGTGGGCCGCCGGGTGCTCGCCTGCGAGTCCACGGCCCTGGCCCAGCTGGCCGACATGCTGGGCGAGCCCTTCGCCGACGCGGTGGACCTCTTCAGCGGGCTGCAGGGCCGCATCGTGTGCACGGGCGTGGGCAAGAGCGGGCATGTGGGCCGCAAGATCGCCGCGACCTTCGCGTCCACCGGCCAGCCCGCCACCTGGGTCCACGCCACGGAGGCCAGCCACGGCGACCTGGGGATGATCGGCCCGCAGGACGCGGTGCTGGCGCTGTCCAAGTCGGGCGAGACGCGCGAGCTGGCGGACGTCGTGGCCTACTCCAAGCAGTTCCGGGCGCCCCTGGTCGCCCTCACCTCCCGGCCCGCCTCGACGCTGGGCCGCCAAGCCGACATCGTGCTGGAGATCCCCGACCTGGCCGAGGCCACGGACGCGGTGGACGCCCCCACCACCTCCACCACCCTGCAGATGGCCATGGGCGACGCGCTGGCGGTGGCGCTGATGGAGCGGCGGGGCTTCGGCCCGCACGACTTCCGCCAGTTTCATCCGGGCGGGAAGCTGGGGGCGGCGCTGCGCAGCGTGGCGTCGCTGATGCACAGGGGCCGCGAGCTGCCGCTGATCGCGGCGGACGCGCCCATGCAGACCGCGCTCCTCACCATGACGGAGAAGCGGTTCGGCTGCGCGGGCGTCACCGACGCGGACGGGCGGCTCGTGGGCCTGATCACCGACGGCGACCTGCGCCGCCACATGGACGGGCTGATGGGCCACACGGCGGGCGAGGTGATGACGCTGGCGCCCAAGACCACCCGTCCGGACGCCCTCGCCGCCGAGGCGCTGCGGATCATGAACGACAGCCGCATCACCGTCCTGTTCGTGGTGGAGGACGAGCGGCCCGTGGGCGTGCTGCACGTCCACGACCTCCTGCGCCTGGGCGTCGTCTAGCCCCGGAACGGGACCTCCGCCTCCAGCGCCCACGGGCCGCCGAGATAGCGGTGCAGGAGCAGGGACTCGCCCAGCGCGGGCCAGGGCGTGAAGCCGGCCTCGAGCTCCGCCTTCAGGGCGCGGGCGTCATCTCCCGAAACCTTGTTCTGCACGGTGACGTGGGGGCGGAAGCCCTGGGCGTCCTGCGGCGTCAGGTGCGCGCGGAAGCGGGCGGCGAGGTCGGCGCGCAGCCGCAGGAGCTCGGGCGAGGCGATCTCGAAGGCCACGCCGCGTCCCAGGCTACGCACGCCCGAGACCTGCAAGGCGAGCGGCGGCCGGTCCGCGGCGGCGGCCAGCGTCTCCGTCACCTCGGTCAGGCGGTCGCCGGGCAGGTGGTGGAAGAGGGTCAGGTGCGCGCGCAGGTGGTTGCGCTCGGGCGGGAAGTGGGCGCGGCGCAGGGCGTCGATCCTTGCGAAGCCCTCCGCGTCCAGGCCGAGGGTCAGGATCAGCGGCCGGTCGTCGTCCACGCGCTCAGCGCCCCGCGAACAGCGCGGGCGGCAGGAGCGCCACCACCGCGGCGGTCATGCAGGTGGCCAGGAAGCCGGCCATCAGCGCGCGCCACACCAGCGCCTGCACCTCCACGCGCCGGTTCGGCGCGAGCACGCCGAAGCCCGCCACGTTGATCCCCACCGACGCCACGTTGGCGAAGCCGCACAGGGCGTAGGTCATGATCATGCGCGACCGCTCGCTCAGCTCGGCCGCGGGCGTGGCGCCCAGCTGGATGAAGGCGGTGAACTCGGTGAGCACCAGCTTCACGCCCAGGAGCCGCCCTCCCGCCTCCGCCTCGCGCCAGGGCAGGCCGAGCGCCCAGGCGACCGGGTGGAACACGACCGCCAGCGCCCGCTCGATGGAGGGGGGAGCGCCGCCCACCGGCGGGCAGGCGGCCAGGATCCGGTCGGCCAGGGCGATCAGCGCCACGAACACGATCAGCGTGGCGGCCACGTTCAGCACCACGGCCAGCCCGTCGCCCGTGCCCCGGATCACCGCGTCGATGGTGGAGTCGTACTGCTTTTCCGCCCCCGCCTCGAACGGCGCCTTCGCTTCCTGCGGGTCGGCGGGCACCAGGATGCGCGCCAACAGCACGCCGGCGGGCGCCGAGATGATCGACGCGGTCAGCACGTGGGCGGCGGCGTTGGGGAGCGATCCCTTCAGGATGGTGGCGTAGGCGACCATGGTGGAGCCCGACACGCAGCTCATCCCCACCGCCATGAGCATGAACAGCTCCGACCGGGTCAGCCGGTCGAGGTAGGAGCGGATGAAGATCGGCCCCTCCACCTGCCCCATGAAGATGGTGGCCGCCACCGCCAGCGCCGGCGGCCCGCGCAGGCCCAGCGTGCGCTGGAACACCAGGCCGAAGAAGGCGGTGGCCCACCGAAGGATGCGCCAGTGCCAGAGCACCGCCGACAGCGCGCAGATCACCAGGATCACCGGCAACACGCGGAAAGCGAACAGGAACGGCGGGCTCGACGCGGTGACGGCGTAGGGCTGGTCGCCCCCCGCCAGGAAGCCGAACACGAACTGCGCGCCGGCCTGGGTGGAGCCCGCCAGCGCATCCACCGCCCCGTTCACGCCGGCCAGCGCCGCCTGCGCCTGGGGCAGGCCGAACAGGAGCAGCACCAGCGCCACCTGGATCAGGAGCGCCACCACCGCCAGCCGCCACGGGAAGGCGCGCCGGTTCTCCGACGCCGCCCAGCACAGCGCGACCACGCCGAACAGCCCGACGAGGCTCTGCGGCGACCACCCGTTCACGCCGCGGTCCTGTCATCCCGGGCGGCGGAGCCGACCCGGGACCCAGGGCCGCGCGCGCGACCGTCACTCCTGGCTCCCGGCTCTCCGCTACGCTCCGGCCGGGATGACAGGTTAAGGGTCACCGCCCCGTCAGCTCGCGCACCAGGGCGTCCTGCCCGTAGACCTTGCTCAGCGCTTCGGTGACGGCGGCGGTCGACACCGTGACCGAGCGGTTCAGCACCGGGTCGTAGCCGTAGTCACCGCCCAGGCTGTGGATGTTGCCGTCGAACACCGCCCCGATCACTTCGGCCTTCGCGTTGATCAGCGGCGAGCCGGAGTTGCCGCCGATGATGTCGTTGGTCGAGGAGATATCGAACACCGTCTGCGGGTTCAGCTTCGCCTTGGCGGCCGCCCACCGCGGGTCCAGCTTGAACGGGTCCTGCCCCGTGGCCCGCTCGTAGAGGCCGCCGAAGTAGGTGAAGGACGGCACCGGCCGCCCCCGCTCCGTCCAGCCCGCGATCTTCCCGTAGGACAGCCGCAGCGTGAAGGTGGCGTCGGGGTAGACGCTGTCGCCGTAGGCGGCGAAGCGGGCGCGGGCGATGCGCTCGGCGGGTTGGGTGATCGGCCCGGTGACGCGCTCCTCGTACTGCTTGCGGATGGCGCGCGCGGCGGGGTCGATCCGCAGCACGAAGCGGATCATCGGGTCGGTGGAGGCCTGAACCGCGGCCGTGCCGCCCTCGTAGAGCGCCTTGCGCACCGCGGGGTCGGCCAGCTTCGTGCCGGAGACCAGCGCGGCCGACAGGCCCTCCGGGCTGTCCCTGCCCAGGATCAGCTTGGTGTTCGGGTCGTCGGCGGTGAGCAGCTCACGCACCTTGGTGAGCCAGAACTCGATCAGGAGCTGCTCGACGGGCGCCTCGACGGGCTTGGCGTCCAGCAGCACCTTCTCCAGCCGCGGCAGGGCGCTGTCGCTGTAGCCCGGCAGGCGCTCGGCCGAGGGCTTCTGCCGCTCGGCGGCGGCGCGCACGATCTGGCGCGCGTAGCCGAACAGGTCGGAGAAGGCCGGGCCGCCCTCCGTCATGCGGTAGGTGAGGTAGAGCTCGCGGCGGGCCGCCTCCGCGCGCTCGACGGCGGTCCAGGCGTCGGCCGAGGCCGGGCCCGCCTTGGCGCGCAGGTCGGCCTCCCCCGCGCGCTTGGCGTCCAGAAAGGCCTTGTCGTTGAGCGCGAACTGGCGGCCGAAGAACACCTTGTAGGAGTTCTCCAACCCGAACAGCAGCTCCTGCGCCTGGCGCTTCTGCTCCGCCCCCTCCTCGCCGAAGCGGATCAGCCGGCCGCGCAGCTCGGCGAACTGCACCAGCGTCAGCGGGATGGTGAGGTCGCGCTGCGTCTCCAGCTGCGCCATGGTCAGCTGCCGGTCGGTGCCGCCGGGGTTGCCGGCGACGAAGACGGGCTCGCCGTCCCTGGGCGCGGAGGCGTTCCACTTCAGGTAGTCGGTGGTCTTGATCGGGCGGCCGTTCTCATACAGCCGCAGGAAGGCGCTATCCAGGTCATAGCGCGGGAAGTTGAAGTTGTCCGGGTCGCCGCCGAAGAACGCCGCGGGCACGCCGGGCGAAAACACCAGACGCACGTCGGTGTACTTGCGGTACTTGTAGAGCTTGTACTGTCCGCCCTGGTAAAGCCGCACCACTTCGCAGCGCAGCGTCGGGTCGGCGCCGCACACCTCCTTCTCGATCACGGAGGTGACGCCCGCGCGCGCCTGCACCAGCGCCGCGCCCGTCAGCCCCTGCCCCGCTCCGGTGACCCGGGCGGTGACGTCGCTGATGGCCAGGAGGATCTCCGCCTGCTGGCCGGGGCAGGTCTTCTCCTCGGAGATCGCCGCCACCGCGAAGCCCTCGTTATAGACGTCCTTGCCCGGGGCGGAGATGTTCTGCGCGCACTCCACCACGCAGTGGTTGTTGGTGAGCACGAGCCCGCCGGGCGACACCACCGAGGCCGAGCACCCGCCCGCCAGCCGCACCGCCGACTTCTGCACGTGGTCCAGCCAAGCGGGGGTGATGTCCACGCCGTAGGCGGCCTTCACCTTGGCGGCGGGGAAGTTGTCGAAGGTCCACATCCCCTCGTCGGCCCAGGCGCCCGTGGCGACGGACGATGCGGCCATCACGGCGGCGCAGGAGGAGAGAAGCTTCAGACGCATGGATGGCCCCGGATGTCGTGATCGAGCTTGAGCGGTAGCGCGGCGTCGTGAACCTGTCACGCCGCTTGACGGCCCCCGCCCGCGCCTGCACGAGCGCGCCCAAACAGAACATCGATCCCGGAGAGATCCCTCATGGCCGCAGACATCCGCTTCGACGGCAAGGTCGCCATCGTCACCGGCGCGGGCGGCGGGCTCGGCAGGCAGCACGCGCTGGAGCTGGCGCGCCGCGGCGCGAAGGTGGTGGTCAACGACCTGGGCGGATCCATGGACGGCTCGGGCGGCGGGTCGACCGCGGCCGAGGCGGTGGTGGCCGAGATCACCGCGGCGGGCGGCGAGGCGCTCGCCAACGGCTCCTCGGTCACCGACGACGCGGGTGTGGCGTTGATGGTCAAGCAGGCCATGGACCAGTGGGGCCGCATCGACGTCCTGGTCGCCAACGCCGGCGTGCTGCGCGACAAGAGCTTCTCAAAGATGGAGATCGCCGACTTCGCCTTCGTGCTGGACGTGCACCTGATGGGCACGGTGAAGCCGGTCAAGGCGGTGTGGGAGATCATGCGCGCGCAGAACTACGGCCGCATCGTCTGCACCACCTCCTCCTCGGGCCTGTACGGCAACTTCGGCCAGTCGAATTACGGCGCGGCGAAGCTCGGCATCGTGGGCTTCATGAACACGATCAAAATCGAGGGCCAGAAGAACGGCGTGCACATCAACGCCATCTCGCCCGTGGCCGCCACGCGCATGACCGAAGGGCTGATGAGCCAGGAGGTGCTTGACCAGCTGAAGCCCGAGAGCGTGACGCCGGGCGTGGTCTACCTTGCCAGCGACGAGGCCCCGACCGGCGCGATCCTGGCGGCGGGCGCCGGCGTGTTCGCGCTGTCGCGCATCTACGAGACGGAGGGCGTGAACCTGAACGGCGAGCTCACCGCCGAGGCCGTGCGCGACCACTGGGCGGAGATCGGCGACGAGGCGGGCCAGCGCGCCTACGCCAGCGGCGGTGAGCAGGGCCAGAAGATCTTCCGCCGCCTGGGCGCGGAGCGCTCCACCCGCGGCTGAGGACTTGGGGACGGGACAAGGCGGGACATCGCGGGACTAAGCGCGAGAGCGGGGACGTCCTGCGGGCCGTCTCTCCCCGCCCGCTCGCGCGGCCCCATACTGGTCTTGTCGGGCGCGCGCGCAGCCCGATCTCCACCGTCCTCCCGGGCGACTTGGTCGATTTGAGACTTAGGAATGCAGGGTCGCGCGCGCCGACCCGGGTCTCGGGTCGCTGCGCGCCCGGGATGACGACGGAGAGGTGGAGCGCGGAGGATGTCCTCCATCGACAGGTGGGACATTGGCCCGCGCGCGTCTCCTCCCCACATCGCGTTGAGGAGACCCGCCCATGTTCTTTCAGTCCAAGCCTGAACCCGCCGAGCGCTATCCGGTGCAGAAGCCCGACGCCGAGTGGCGCCGCCTGCTGAAGCCCGCCGTCTACGACGTGCTGCGCCAGGAGGGCACCGAGCCGCCCTACACCAGCCCGCTCAACAAGGAGCACCGTCGCGGCGTGTTCGTCTGCGCCGCCGACGGCAATCCCTTGTTCGACAGCCGCACCAAGTTCGACAGCGGCACGGGCTGGCCCTCCTTCTACCAGCCGATCGCCAAGGGCGCGGTGGGCGAGAAGAAGGACGGCTCGCTCTTCATGACGCGCACGGAGGTGCACTGCTCGCGCTGCGGCGGACACCTGGGCCACGTCTTCGACGACGGGCCGAAGCCCACCGGCCTGCGCTACTGCATGAACGGCGTGGCGATGGCGTTCAAGGCGGCGTGATCTTCTACGATGCGTGCTTCGAGACGGCCTTCGGCCTCCTCAGCATGACGGACATTTGTGCAATGCTCAGCTTGTCGTCATCCTGAGGAGCGACCGGAGGAAGCGTCTCGAAGGACGCACCCGCGTGGAGCCGACATGAACCGCCGCACCCTGCTCTCCTCCTCCGCCGCCCTCCTCGCCGCGCCGGCCGCGGCCCAGACACGGACCCCCATGCCCCGGCCCCCCGTCGCCCGCCGCGAGCCCAGGCGCACCGAGCAGCTCGGCCGCGTGCGCGTGGACGACTACGCGTGGATGAAGGACGAGAACTGGCAGAAGGTGCTGCGCGACCCCAAGGTCGTGCGCCCCGACATCCGCGCGCACCTCGAGGAGGAAAACGCCTACACCAAGGCGGTGCTGGCCGAGACCGAGCCGCTGCAGGCGACGCTGGTCGCCGAGATGCGCGGGCGGATCAAGGAGGACGACAGCTCCGTCCCGTCCGCCGACGGCGCGTGGGAGTACTACGCGCGCTACGACACCGGCGCGCAGCACCCGATCCACGCACGCCGCCCGCGCGGCGGCGGCCCCGAGCAGGTGCTGCTGGACGAGGACGTGGAGGCGAAAGGCAAGCCTTACTACCAGGTCAGCGCCGGCGAGCACTCGCCCGACCACAAGCTCTACGCCTGGGCGGTGGACGAGCAGGGCAGCGAGGTGCACCGCATCTACGTGAAGGACCTCGCCACCGGCGCGGTGCTGCCCGGCCCGGTGGAGAGCGCCAACGGCGATCTCAGCTGGTCGCCCGACTCGGCCTGGCTGTTCTGGACCTTCCGCGACGACAACGGACGCCCCTCCCGCGTCATGCGCCGTCCGGCCCGCGGCGGCGCGGAAGCGGACGTGGAGGTCTACCGCGAGCACGACCCCGGCTTCTTCGCGGGCGTGGGCGTCACGGGCTCGCGCAAGTGGATCGTGGTGCGCTCGGGCGACCACGAGACCAGCGAGGCGCACCTGATCCCCGCCTCCGACCCGACCGCCACGCCCAAGGTGATCGAGCCCCGCGCCAAGGGCGTGCAGTACGACGTGGACCACTGGGGCGACCGCTTCGTGTTCCGCACCAACGCCGACGGCGCGGTGGACTGGAAGCTGGTCACCGCGCCCGAGGCCACGCCCGGCAAGGCGCAATGGCGAGACTGGGTCGCGCACAAGCCCGGTCGCCTCGTCACGGGCACGGCCGCGTTCAAGGACCACTTCGTGCGCACCGAGCGCGCCGACGCGCAGGGCCGCATCGTGGTGACGCCGCGCGACGGCCCCGAGTACGCCATAGACTTTCCCGAGGAGCTGTACGCCCCGGGGATCGACGGCGGCTACGAGTACGATACGCACGTCCTGCGCGTGATCTACCAGTCGCCCACTACGCCCCGCTCGTGGTTTGACTACGACATGACTACCCGCGGCCGCACCTTGCGCAAGACGCAGGAGGTGCCGAGCGGCCACGACCCGTCGAAGTACGTCGCCCGCCGGCTGGACGCCCCCGCCGCCGACGGGAAGACCGTGCCGATCTACGTGCTGATGCGGCGCGACACGAAGCTCGACGGCTCGGCCCCGCTGCTGCTGTACGGGTACGGCTCCTACGGCATCTCCAACAGCCCGACCTTCTCCACCGCCAACCTCAGCCTGGTGGACCGGGGCTGGATTTACGCCACCGCCTGCGTGCGGGGCGGGTCGGAGAAGGGCTGGGGCTGGTTCCTGGACGGGCGCAAGTTCACCAAGACGCACACCTTCACAGACTTCATCGCCTGCGCCGAGCACCTGCACGGCCACGGCTTCGGCGCACCGCAGCGCACCGTGGCGCTGGGCGGCTCGGCCGGCGGCATGCTGATGGGCGCGGTGGCCAACCTGCGGCCCGACCTCTGGGCCGGGGTGGTCGGCGTGGTGCCGTTCGTGGACGTGCTCAACACGATGAGCGACACGTCCCTGCCGCTGACCCCGCCCGAATGGCCCGAGTGGGGCGACCCCCTCACTGATCCCAAGGCGTACGACTACATCGCCGCCTACAGCCCCTACGACCGGGTGGAGGCGAAGAATTATCCGGCGATCCTGGCCATGGGCGGCCTCAGCGACCCGCGCGTCACCTACTGGGAGCCCGCCAAGTGGGTGGCCAAGCTGCGCGAGAAGGCGACCGACGCCAATCCCAAGCTCCTGCGCATCAACATGGAGGCCGGCCACGGCGGCTCCGCCGGACGCTTCGAGCACCTGAAGGAGACGGCGCTGGAGTACGCCTTCGCCCTGTGGGCGGTGGGGCGCGGGCGGACGCTCAGGGCCTGACATGGCCGTGCGCCCCACCACGGCGGAAGACGCCCCGGCGCTGGCGGCGATCTACGGGGAGGCGGTGCTGCACGGCTTGGGCACCTTCGAGGAGGATCCGCCCTCCCCCGCCGAGATGGAGCTGCGCCGCGCCCGGATCGCGCGCTTCGGGCTGCCCCACCTCGTCGCCGAGCGCGGGGGGCGCGTGGCGGGCTTCGCCTACGCCGGCCCGTTCCGGCCGCGCCCCGCCTATCGCTACACCGTGGAGGACAGCGTTTACGTCCACCCCGACGCGCAGGGGACGGGCGTGGGGCGTGAACTCCTGACGGCGGTGGTGGCCGCCTGCGAGGCGGCGGGGCTGCGCCGGATGGTGGCGCTGGTGGGCGACAGCGGCAACGCCGGCTCCGTCGCCCTGCACGAGGCGCTGGGCTTCGAGCGGGCGGGCTTCCTTCCGGCGGTTGGGTTCAAGCTTGGGCGGTGGGTGGACGTGGTGTGGCTGCAACGCGCCCTGAACGGCGGCGCGGCGACCTCGCCCGACGCGCTAGGCCTTCAGCTTTTGGAGAGCTGACCGGCAAGAGGCGCGCCAGCAACGTGCAACATCGCCGAAGTCCGGCCACGGTCGGTCTAGATGGGCGTTATTGGAGCCAGCGATCGTGATCGGTGTTGACGCGCCCTGCGAATGCGCAGAGAGGACGCCTCTCGTATCCAACACACGGAGACACTCCCTTGGAAGACAAGCCCGACGTCCTGACCCTCACCGCCGAGATCGTCGCCTCCTACGTGGGGGCCAACAGCCATGTCCAGGCGGCCGAGATCCCCAACATCATCCGCCAAGTGCGCGCCGCGCTCTCGGAGGAGACGGGCGGTCAGACCGAGGCTGCGCCCGAGCAGACCAAGATGACCGGCGCCCAGGTGCGCAAGTCGATCACGCCCGACGCGCTGATGTCGTTCGTCGACAACAAGCCCTACAAGACGCTGAAGCGCCACCTGTCGCGCCACGGCATGACCATGGCCGACTACCGCTCGCGCTACGGCCTGCCTTCGGACTATCCGTCGGTGGCTCCGAACTACTCGGCCGCCCGCTCCGAGATGGCCAAGAAGCTCGGCCTCGGCGCCCAGCGTCGCGGCAAGGGCGCCGCCGCCACGGGCGAGAAGGCCCCGGCCGCCGCCCGCGGCCGCAAGAAGGCTCCCGCCACGGCCGAAGCGTAAGCTTCGACGCGGGTGTGAGTTGAAGGGGGTCGGCGTGCGAGCGCCGGCCCCTTTCCTCGTGCGCTTCGCGCCGCGAGGTCAGGCGCTGTCGGCGAACGCCCCGACGTAGCGGTCGACCGCGGCGATCCGCTCGGCCTTGTCGGCCTGCGGCAGGAAGGCGCCGCGAAAGCTGTTGCGCGCGAGTTCGGCGAGCTCGGTGCGGGTGAGCCTCAGGGCCTGCGCCGTCGCCACGTAGTTCTCCAGGAGCCCGCCGCCGAAGTAGGCCGGGTCGTCCGAGTTGATCGTGGCCTGCAGCCCCGACGCCAGCATGGTGCGCAGCGGATGGCGGCGGAGGTCGTCCACCACGCGAAGCTTCAGGTTCGACAGCGGGCAGACGGTCAGCGTCGTCCGCTCGCGCGCCAGCCGCTCCACCAGCCGCCCGTCCTCCAGGGCGCGGTTGCCGTGATCGACGCGGGTGACGTGCAGGAGGTCCAGCGCCTCCCACACGTACTCCGGCGGCCCCTCCTCCCCCGCGTGCGCGACGGTGGGCAGGCCGAGCTCGCGGGCGCGGGCGAACACCCGCTGGAACTTGGCGGGCGGGTGGCCCAGCTCGGACGAGTCGAGGCCCACCGCCGCGACCCGGTCGAGCCACGGCCCGGCCGCCTCCAGCGTGGCGAAGGCGTCCTCCTCCGACAGGTGCCGCAGGAAGCACGGGATCAGGCGCGAGGTGATCCCGTGTCGGCGCTCCGCCTGCGCCATGGCCGAGAACAGGCCCTCGGCCACCGCGGCGAAGGGCACTCCGCGGGCGGTGTGGGTCTGGGGGTCGAAGAACAACTCCGCGTGCACGCCCCCGTCCGCCGCCAGCCGGTCGAAGTAGGCGGTCGCCAGCTCGTGGAAGTCGCGCTCGGTCAGGAGCACGCGCGCGCCCTCGTAGTAGATGTCTAGGAACTCCTGCAGGTCGCCGAAGCAGTAGGCGGCGCGCACCTCCTCCACCGTGCCGAACCGCAGGGCCACGCCGTTGCGCTCGGCCAGGGCGAACATCAGCTCGGGCTCAAGCGAGCCCTCCACGTGGATGTGCAGCTCGGCCTTGGGCAGGCCGCGGCAGAAGCGTTCGAGGTCGGGGTCGGCGGGGCTCATGGAGGCTCTCGGTTCGGAACGGAGCATGTGGCCGGGCGCTTCTCCCGTCGACCCCGAACGGAGACGCCCCATGAGCACGTCCAAGCACCCCGCCCCCGGCCACGAGACCGTCACCCCGCCCGACGACCTGGAGCGCAACCCCGGCATCGGCGCCTCGCGCGGCGTCACGGAGGCGGGCGGCCTGACGCAGGAGGAGGAGGACCCCGACTCCATCGCCGGCGACAACACCGTGGAGGGCGACACCGCGAACGACGTGGACCGCACCGGCGCGGTCAACCCGCAGCAGCGGGGCCGCACCAACGCCTGATATGGAGCGCCTTCGCATGGTGGAGGGCGGCATGGACTGGTGGGTGGGGACGCCGTGGGACCTGG
Organism: uncultured Caulobacteraceae bacterium; assembly: GCA_964237305.1. Lineage (GTDB taxonomy): Bacteria > Pseudomonadota > Alphaproteobacteria > Caulobacterales > Caulobacteraceae > JASLDZ01. The sequence continues at coordinate 22,565 of CAXSHO010000001.1, read as the reverse complement.
CCGCCGCCGTCCTCTACCTCGTGGTGTGGGTGGTCTACGGCCCGGTGATGTCGCGGCTGGGGCAGGCGCACAGCATCAACACCGACATGGCCGCCGTGCGCCTGCGCTGGATGCGCCACATGGCGCTGCGCCGGGACAACCGGCTCATCGACGGCCAGCTCACCGGACACATCCTGAGCTCCGCCTCCTTCTTCACGCAGTCCAACCTGATCCTGATCGCGGCGACGGCGGGCGTGCTGTTCGGGGGCGACCGCGCCTACGTGGCGCTGAAGGGCCTGCCGGTGGTGGCGCACGCCCCGCGCCTCCTGTTCACCCTGAAGATCGCGCTGATCACGGTGACGCTGGCGCGAAGCCTCTTGGACTTCATCTGGGCGATCCGGCAGCTTAACTACATGGTGGCCTTGGTAGGGGCCGCCCCGGATCGCGCCGACGATCCGCGCCTGCTGCGCTATGGCGAGCTCTGCGGGAAGGTGATGAACACCGCGCTCTCCACCTTCAACTCGGGCGTACGTGGCTACTACTTCGCGCTGGCGGCGGCGGCCTGGGTGTTCGGCCCGGCGGCGCTGGCGGCGGCGACGGCGGGAGCGGTGGCGCTGCTGGGCTACCGCCAACTCGGCTCCGTCACCGCGCGCGACATCCGGCTGGCGCGCGCGGAGCTGGAGGCGGACGACGCGGCGGGCTTCGCCCCCGCCGCGCCGCCGAGCGGTCAGGCGGCGACGCCGACGCCGATGGGGCAGCTCACCCCCGTGCCGCCGACGCCGCAGTAGCCGCCCGGGTTCTTGGCGAGGTACTGCTGGTGGTGGCCCTCCGCGAAGTAGAAGGCGCCGGCGGGCTTGATCTCGGTGGTCACCGCGCCGTGGCCTCGCGCCTTGAGCGCCTGCCCGTACACGAGGCTTGAGGCCTGGGCCGCGTCGGCCTGCGCCTGCGAGTGCGTGTAGATGGCCGAGCGGTATTGCGTGCCCCGGTCGTTCCCCTGCCGCATGCCCTGGGTGGGGTCGTGTCCCTCCCAGAACACCTTCAGCAGCGCCTCGTAGGAGACGACCTGCGGGTCGAAGACCACGAGCACCGACTCGGCGTGGCCCGTGCGGCCGCTGCACGCCTCCTCGTAGGTGGGGTTGGGCGTGACCCCGCCCGAGTAGCCCACGGCGGTGACGTGGACGCCCGGCGTGTTCCAGAAGATGCGCTCCACGCCCCAGAAGCAGCCCATGGCGAACTCCGCCACCTCCAGCCCCGCGGGGTAGGGGCCGTGCAGCTTGCGGCCGCTTACGAAGTGGGTGTCGCTCGTGGGGATGGCTTGCGCACGGCCGGGCAACGCCTCGGCGGGGGTGGGCGGGGCTTTGGGGGTGGAGAAGAACATGCGTGGCGCTCCGTCGGACGGTGGCTTCCGATATGGGGCGGCGGGCGGCGGACGTCAGGTGCCGGCGCGGGCGTCGCTTCAGGCCTGGGGTGCGGCGGGGTTGGAGGGAGCGGGCGCCGCCTGCGGCGCGGGTGTGGCGGCGGGCGCCGACGCGCCCTCGGGCGACTTGGTCGCCGGCGCGGCGTCGTCGGCGTCGGGCTCCTCCGCCTCTCTCACCGGGGCGGCCTTCCTGCGGGCCGAGGCGCCGAGCGCGGCCACCGCCTCCTCGCGGGCGATCTCACGCACCCGCGCCTCGTCGAGCACGGTCGCGCCCGTCATGGCGGAGGCGTTGGGCACGGGGTCTCGCCGGGGGTCCACGCCCGCCGCCGCCTGCTCGGGCCGCGGCGCCTCCAGCGCGTGGACCAGCCCCTGGCTGAAGCCCGCCAGCGCCGTGAGCCCCAGCACCAGGGCCAGGAGCTGCACCGCCCGGCTGTCGAGTTTGGCCATGCGGAGGAGGCTAGCTCCGCCGCCGGTCGCGCGGAAGGGCGAACGCACGGCGCCCCTGCGCATTTCCTCACCGCGCGGCGGCTGTCACGGTGGGGCCGCGGGGTTGGGAGGATCGCTGATGACGAGGATGGCGCGTAGGGCGGCGGAGGGGCTGGCGGCGGCGATGCTCATCGCGGCGGGCGGCGCCCGGGCCGACGCGGTGCGCGGCGCCCAGGCCTACGCGGCGCAATGCGGCCTGTGCCACGGCGAGTCGGGCGCGGGCGGCCAGGGCCCGTCGCTGATCGGCGTGACGGGGCGCAAGGCGGCGGCCACCGAGTTCGGCTACTCGGCCGCGCTGAAGGCCACCGGCTGGACCTGGGATGCGGCGCACCTCGACCGCTACCTCGCCGACTCGCAGGCCGCGGTCCCCGGCACGATCATGGCGGTGGCGGTCGCAGCGCCCGCCGAGCGGGCGGACATCGTGGCCTACCTCCGCACGCTCGGCCCCACCCGAACGGTCGGCGCGGCGCCGCCGCCGGAGCGCCCGTCCGCTTTCGGCGACTGGCGCAAGGACGCGCCCGGGGAGCGGCACCGCATCACCGTGGCCGACCTTCCGCAGCCCTACGCCACCCAGGCCTCCGCCAACGTCTCGCGCCGGGCGCCCCGCCCCGCCGACGCCCGGCCGCAGGCGCCTCCGGGCTTCACGGTGAGCCTCTTCGCCGACGGGCTGGAAAACCCCCGCGCCATGCGCACCGCACCCAACGGCGACGTCTTCCTGTCCGAGAGCGCCAAGGGCCGCGTGCGGGTGCTGCGCGCGGCCGCCGGGGCCGAGCACGTGCGGACCACCGCGGTGTTCGCCGAGGGGCTGACCGGCCCGTTCGGCCTCGCCCTCTACCCGGCAGGCCCCCGGCCCAAGTGGCTGTACGTGGCCGAGCGAAACCGGGTGGTGCGGTTCGCCTACCGCGAGGGGCAGCTGAAGGCCGACGCCGCGCCGGAGGTGGTGGTCGCCGAGCTCGCCCCGACCCAGGGCGGCCACGTCACCCGCGACCTCGCCTTCTCGCTGGACGGCCGC
>CAXSHO010000001.1:4159-19661 GCA_964237305.1 uncultured Caulobacteraceae bacterium | reverse complement strand
GCAAGCACCTGTTCGTCTCGGTGGGGTCGGGCTCCAACGTCGCGGAGGGGATGGCCAAGCGGCCGGTGGCCGAGTCGCAGGCCGACGACACGCGCCGCGGCCTGGGCGTGACCTGGGGACCGGAGGAGCGCCGGGCCGACGTCCTCGTGTTCACGCCGGAGGGGAAGGACGGGCGCGTCTACGCCTCGGGCATCCGCAACTGCGTGGGCCTGGCGGTGCAGCCGGGGCGGGGCGACGTGTGGTGTTCGGTGAACGAGCGCGACAACCTGGGCGACGACCTCGTGCCCGACTACGTCACCCGCGTGAAGGAGGGCGGCTTCTACGGCTGGCCCTGGTGGTACCTGGGCGACCACGAGGATCCGCGGCTCAAGGGCCAGCGGCCCGACCTGAGGGGCCGGGTGACCACGCCCGACGTGCTGCTGCAGCCGCACTCCGCCTCGCTGCAGCTCGCCTTCCACGACGGGCGGGGCCTCCCCCGCGACTACGGCCCGTCGCTGTTCGCGGCGGAGCACGGGTCGTGGAACCGGGCGGAGCGCACCGGCTACAAGGTGGTGCGCGTCCGCCTGAAGCCGGATGGGACGCCCACGGGCGACTACGAGGACTTCCTCACCGGATTCGTCCTGCCCGACGACCGCGTGTGGGGCCGCCCGGTGGGCGTGGCGGTCGCGCGGGACGGGGCGCTCCTGGTGAGCGACGACGGCTCCGGCGCGGTCTGGCGCGTCGCCCCGGCCGCGCCGGCCAGGCGGATGGCCGCGCGATAGGTCGCGCTGGCGTCGGCGGCGCAAGGCGTTAGCATCGCGCCCGTCCAGCCAGGAGTCGTCCCGTGTCCCCCCGCCTCCTCCTGCTGTGCGCCGCCCTGCCGCTCGTCCTCGTCGCCTGCGACCGCGGCGGGCGCGAGGAGGCCGAGCCCGCCGCGCCGGCGAACGTGACGGAGGCGTCGCCTCCCCCGCCGCCGCCGCCCGTGGAGGTCAAGCCCGCCGCCAGGACGCCGACGCCGCTCACGCCCGACGAGAAGCGCCGCGCCCTCCTCAACTCGCGCGACGGCCCCGGCGAGGAGGCGCCGCCCGAGTACGCAGGGGCGCGGGGGGCGGCCACCGCGCTGCCGTCCGCCGACGGAGAGAACGACGGATCCAAGCCCGACGCCACGCCGCCGCCGCCGCCCTCCACCCCCTCGACCCCCCAGCCCTGATCGGGCGGGAGGCGCATGCGTCGGCGCGGCCGTTGCGCGTCTTCGGCCCTTGCGCTATCTCGACCGCCTCGCGCTCCCGGGGGTCCGCCCTCGGCCGGTGCTGAGGGATGGTGTAATGGTAACACTGCGGTTTTTGGTACCGTCATTCTAGGTTCGAGTCCTAGTCCCTCAGCCAAAGCGAGACGCCAGGTCGGCGGAGTGTGGCTCAGTCTGGTAGAGCACCGCGTTCGGGACGCGGGGGTCGCAGGTTCAAATCCTGCCACTCCGACCATCTTTATTCACGGGCGCCGCGCCCGCCCCGTTGATCGCCGCCGGGGGGACGCTACCGTGCGGCGCGACAGTCTCCACGGGCGCCGATGAAGCAGTTCCTCCTCACCTTCGCCGGCGTGTTCGCCGGCTTGATCCTGTTCTTCGTCGGCCTGCCGTTCCTGCTCATCGTGATGGTCGCCGCCAGCGCCAAGCCCGCGGCGGCGCCCGCCGTGTCGGTGCTGTCGCTGGACCTGCGCCGGCCCCTCACCGACCAGGATCCCGCCAACCCCTTCGCCGCGTTCGGGGCGAGCCGGCTGTCGGTGATGTCGGTGGTGTCCACGCTCAAGCGCGCGGAGCGCGACGGGGCGGTGAAGTCGCTCCTGATCCGCCTGCCGGAGGGCGGCGTCGCCCCCGCCGCCGCCGACGAGATCCGCGACGCGTTCCTGAGCTTCCGCCGCAGCGGCAAGCGCGTGGTGGCGCACAGCCAGGGCATCTACCCGTCCGGCTTCCCCAGCGCGACCTACATGCTGGGGGCGGCCTCCGGCGGCTTCTGGATGCAGCCCGCGGCCTCGCTGCAGGCCACCGGCGTCGCGCACGAGGACATGTTCTTCAAGCGCGCCTTCGACAAGTACGGCGTCCAGGCCGACTACCAGCAGCGCTACGAGTACAAGAACGCGGTCAACCCGTTCCTGCAGGACGACTACACCCCCGCCCACCGCGAAGGGGAGCTGGGCTGGATCAACGGGATCTACACGAGCGAGCTCGCCGCCGCCGCCGCCGACCGCCGCACCGACCCCGCCGCGCTCCGCGCCACGCTGGAGGGGGGACCGTGGATGGCGGAGGAGGCGCTCGCCAAGGGGCTGGTCGACCACGTCGGCCAGGTGGAGGAGGCGGAGGCTCAGCTGAAGTCGGCCGCCGGTTCGGGCGCGCAGCTGGTGGACTTCGCCGCCTACCAGGCCTCGCGCAACAACGCCTCGGCCTCCGGCGGCCCCGTGGTGGGCGTGATCGAGGCGGAGGGCGACATCCAGACCGGCTCGGGCAAGGACCAGGGCTTCGGCGGCGGCTCGGCCATCTACTCCGACGACACGACCCGGGCGCTCATGCAGGCGGCCCGCGACAAGAGCGTGCGCGCCGTGGTGTTCCGCGTCAGCTCGCCCGGCGGCGGCGACACCGCGTCCGAGCAGATCCTGGCGGGGGTGCGCGCGGTGCGCGCGGCGGGCAAGCCGGTGGTGGTGAGCATGGGGACCTACGCCGCGTCCGGCGGCTACTGGATCAGCTCGCAGGCTGACGAGCTGGTGGCGCAGCCCACAACGCTGACGGGCTCCATCGGCGTGTTCGGCGGCAAGTTCGCCACCGGCCCGGCGCTGGCGAAGTTCGGGATCGACACGCGCGGGCTGTCGGTGGGCGGGCCCTACGCCGACGCCTTCAACAGCCGCGAAGCCTTCACGCCCCAGCAGCGCGCCGCCTTCTCCAACTGGATGGACCGCATCTACGCCGCCTTCACCGAGCGCGTGGCCGCCGGCCGCCGCCTGCCGGTGGAGCGCGTGCGCGAGATCGCCAAGGGCCGGGTGTGGACGGGCGCGCAGGCCAAGGAGCTGGGCCTGGTGGACCGGCTCGGCGGCTTCGACGTCGCCGTGGCCGAGGCCAAGCGACTGGCCAGGCTGGACGGATCCGTCACGCTGAAGCGCTTCAACAAGCCGACCGCGTTCGACAGCCTGGCGCGGGTCTTCGGCCGGAGCGAGGCGGCGGTGCGCACCATCGCGGCTGCGGCCTTCGTGCTGGGCGACCCTCGGGCGCTTTCCATGATGGAGGCGGCGGGCCGCCTGCGCCTCACAGCCGACCACCAGGGCGCGGTGCTGGCTCCGGTGAGCCTGCCCTAGCCGGGCTCAGGCGTGTCCCGCGACCCCCGACAGGCGGTCGGGGGCGACGCCCAGGCGCCCTAGCGCCCTGGCCCACTTGGTGTCGTGATCGTCGTCGAACACCAGCGCCTCGCTGGGCTCGGCGATGAGCCACACGTTGTCGCGCAGCTCCTGCTCCAGCTGGCCGGAGCTCCAGGTGGCGCAGCCCAGCGCCAGGATCGACTGGCGGGGCCGCCGCGCCGGGTCGCCCATGGCCTCCAGCACCTCGCGCGTGGCCGTCATGGCGAGGCCCTCGGCCACGGGCAGGGTGGCGTCGGCGGTCTCGAAGTCGTCGGTGTGGATGACGAAGCCGCGCTCGCGCTCCATCGGCCCGCCCACCAGCACCGCCCGCGGCTCCACGGTGATCTGCGAGCGGACGCCGAGCTTCTCCAGGAGGGTGGGCAGCGACAGCCCCCCCAGCGGACGATTCAGCGCCACCCCCATGGCGTCGTCCGCCGAGTGGTTCACCACCAGGATCACCGCGCGCTCGAAGCGAGGGTCGCCGATCCCCGGCATGGCGATGAGGAGGCGGCCGGAAAGCGGGTCCGTGTCGGGATCGTCGAACGTCATGCGTGGGGAATGTCGGCCGCGGAAGAGCGTTGCACAAGCCGCGGCCGCCGCTTGCAGGCCCCCCCGCTCCCCGCCTATCTCCAGCCCGCGCCGGCGCCCCGCCGCACCTGAAGGACGAGACTCCATGCCCATCGAGGTCGGCCAGCCCCTGCCCCACGCCAACTTCATGACCCCCACGAAGGAGGGTCCCAAGCCCGTCTCCACCGACGACGTCTTCAAGGGCAAGCGCGTGGCGCTGTTCGCCGTGCCGGGCGCCTACACCCCCACCTGCGACGCCCGCCACCTGCCCGGCTTCACCGAGCGCGCGCACGAGCTGAAGGCCAAGGGCGTGGACCTGATCGCCTGCACCTCGACCAACGACGTCTTCGTGCTGGGCGCCTGGAACAAGGACTCCGGCTCGGACGACATCATGATGCTGGCGGACGGCAACGGCGACTTCGCCAAGGCCGTGGGGCTGGACGCCGACTTCACCAACTTCGGCATGGGCGCGCGCTCCAAGCGCTACTCCATGGTCGTGAACGACGGCGTGGTGGAGAGCCTGAATCTCGAGGAGGGCGGCGGCGTGGAGGTGTCGGGCGCGGACCACATGCTCCAGTCGCTCGGCTGACGCGCCGGGCGCGCCGTCAGGTGTCCGCCGCGGCGAACGCGGACGCCGGCAGGCCCACCGCGCCCTGCAGGAAGGCGCGCTCCCACCGCACGCCGGCCAGGGACGCGCCGGTGAACCGCGCTTCGACCAGGGTCGCCCTGAAGAAGTCCGCCCCGTCCAGGCGCGCCCCGTCGAATTCGGCATGGTCCAGGTTGGACTTCGCCGACTCGACGGCCCGCATGTCCGCGCCGTGGAAGCGCGAGCCCGCGAAGACGCCGTTGAAGAGATCGGCCCCCGCAAGGCGGCATCCGCTGAAGTCGGAGCCGCACAACTCCGCACCTGCGAGGTCCGCGCCTTCCAGGTCGAGCCCACGCAGGTCGACATGGAACCCGATCCACTTCGCCCCCTCCGCGCCGAGGGTGCGGTTCCATCTCGCGTGACGCGGGAGGGCCTCCAGCACCGACGCAGCGCCGCCTGCGGCTCCAGGATCGGACATGGCGGCGCTCCCTTCGACACCCGTCATACCGACCCGGAGCGTCGTCGTCGGCCGGGGTCGTCCCCTGGTCCCGCCCGAGCTCACCGCATCATGGCCGCCACGTTGCCGCCGTCCACGGTGGTGACGTCGCCGGTGGTGGCGCGGGCCAGCGCCGCCGCCACGAAGGCCTGCGCCACGTCGTCGGCGGTGACCTCCACGCCCAGGAGGTTGCCGGCCATGTACTGCGCCTCGCCGATCCCGCGCGCCGCCGAGCGGGCGGCGATCATCTGCGGCGTGAGGAGGCCCGAGCGGATGCGGTCGGCGTTGACCGCGTTCACGCGCACGCCCTCCGCCCCGAGCTCCAGCGCATACTGGCGCACCAGCGCCAGGAGCGCCGCCTTGGCCGTGCCGTAGGCGCCGAAGTCCGGCCCCGGGTTCACCGCCTGCTTCGACACGTTGAACAGCAGCGCCCCTCCCCGCCCCTGTCCCGCGCCTTGGGCCCGCAGCACCCGCACCGCCGCCTGCGCCACGTGCTGGTGGCCGAAGAAGTTGAGCTCGAACGAGCGGCGCAGGTCGCCGTCCGCCAGCGTGGCCATGGCCCCCGTCACGGCCGCTCCCGCATTGGAGACCACCACGTCCACCCCGCCGAAGCGCGCGGCCACCTCATCGAAGGCCGCGCCGACGGAGGCGGGGTCGGTGACGTCGCAGGCGAGCGGGAGCGCGCGTGAGCCGATCGCCCTCGCCGCCTCCCCCGCCGCCGCGGGGTCGACATCGAGGAGCGCCACCTCCGCCCCCCGCGCCGCAAAGGCGCGGGCGGTGGCCGCACCGATCGCGCCGCCCGCGCCGGTGATCGCCACCACCCACCCCGCGAGCGGGGCGGCCCGCGCCCGACCGAGCTTGGCCTGCTCGAGCGACCAGTACTCCATGTCGAACAGGTCGGCCTCGCCCACGGGGGCGTAGCGGCCCACCGCCTCCGCGCGCAGCACGGTGGCGGCCCAGGCCTCGCCCACGTCGGCCGCCGTCGCCGCCTCCGCCGCCGTGCGGCCCAGACCCACGAGGCCCAGGCCGGGGACGGCGACGAGGCGCGGCAGGGCGTCGAGCGGACGCTTCATCCCGCCCACGCGGGCGTTCTGGCGCTCGAAGTAGGCGCGGTAGTCCCGGCCGTACGCCGCCAGCGCCGCCCCCACCACCTCGCGCCAGCCGTCCGCGCCCGCCCCCGGCAGGACCGCCGGGCCGGCTTTGATGCGGATCACGTGGTCGGGGGTGGAGGGGCCGCGGCGCGCCAGCTCCTCCAGGTCGGCGCGGTCCACCAGCCGACGCACCTCCTCGCCCGCGCGCAGGTCGAGCACCCAGTGCGGCGACGCGCCCTCCCCCTCCGCCGCCAAGGCGACGGCGCCGCGCAGCACGGGCAGGAGGGCGGCGGCCCCGGGTGGCGGCGGCGAGGGCGCGGCGGGGAGCGCGGGCGCGCCGAGGCCGGGCGCCCGCGCCGCGGTCCAGCGCTCGGCGGCGTCCACCAGCGCGATCATGCGCTCGTAGCTCTCGCGGGCGGTGGCGCCGAAGCTGAAGACGCCGTGCTTCAGGAGCATCAGCCCCTCCACCTGCGGGTTCGCCTCCCACACGGCGGTGGCGGCCTTGGCCAGCTGGAAGCCGGGCATGATGTAGGGCACGCAGGCGACCCGCCCGCCCCACACCTCCCGCGCCAGCGCCTCGGCGTCGGGCTGGTCCAGGAGCGCGCAGGCGGCCACGGCGTGGGTGTGGTCCACGAAGCGGTGCGGCAGGTAGGCGTGGAGCAGCGTCTCCACGCTGGGGTTGGGCGAGGAGGTGTCCAAGAGGTTCTGGCGCTGCACGTCGACCATGTCCTCGTCCGACAGGGCGTGGAGCCGCCGCAGCGCGCGGAGCGGCTCCAGCCTCACGGCGGGATGGCCGGCGGGCTCGATGACCGCGAGGTCCCAGCCCGAGCCCTTCACGCAGAGGACCTCCAGCTCGTCGCCGAACACGTCGCGCGCGACGGTCTTCACGCTGGTGTTGCCGCCGCCGTGCATGACGAGCGCGGCGTCGCGGCCGAGGAGCCGCGCGGAATAGGTACGCAGCGCCAAGTCGGCGTTCACTCCTTGCGCGGCGTAGCGCTCCACGGCGGCCTGGGCGTCGGCGTCGGACCAGAGGGACTGCATGGTGGGCGGCTGACGGTCAGGCCGCCCGGGCGGCGTGCTCGGGGAAGAGCGCCGCCAGCCCCGCCCCGCTCGCCTCCGCGATGCCGCGCTCGGTGACGATCCCGCCCGTGACCAGGCGGGCGGGGGTGACGTCGAAGGCCCAGTTGGCGGCCGCGGAGCCCTCGGGCGTCAGGCGCACGGTCTCCGTGCGGCCGTCGGCGGTGAGGCCGGTCATGTGCGTGACCTCTCCGGCGCCGCGCTCCTCGATGGGGATGGTCCGCACGCCGTCCGACAGCCGCCAGTCGATCGTGGAGAGCGGCAGGGCGGCGTAGAAGGGCACGCCGTTGTCGAAGGCGGCCAGCGCCTTCAGGTAGGTGCCGATCTTGTTGCATACGTCGCCGGTGCGGGTGGTGCGGTCGGAGCCGACGAGCACCAGGTCCACCCTCCCGTGCTGCATGAGGTGGCCGCCCGCATTGTCCACGATCACCGTGTGGGGCACGCCCTCCTGCTGGAGCTCCCAGGCGGTGAGCGAGGCGCCCTGGTTGCGCGGCCGCGTCTCGTCCACCCACACGTGCACGGGCAGGCCCGCCCGGTGCGCCTTGTAGACGGGAGAGAGGGCGGTGCCCCAGTCCACCGTGGCCAGCCAGCCGGCGTTGCAGTGGGTGAGCACCTCCACCCGGTCCCGGCCGGAGCGGGCGAGCGCCGCCGCGATGGCGCGGGCCCCGTTCACGCCGATCGCCTCGCAGGTGGCCGCGTCCTCGTCGGCGATGCGGGCGGCTTCGGCGAAGGCGGCGTCGGCGCGGTGCGAGGGCGGCAGGGGGCGCAGCACGGCGGCCGTCCGCTCCAGCGCCCAGCGCAGGTTCACCGCGGTGGGGCGCGCGGCCTCCAGCACCGCCGCATGCTCCGCCAGCGCCGCGTCGGAGGGATCGGCGCGCACCGCCAGCGCCAGTCCGCAGGCGCCCGCCGCCCCGATCAGGGGCGCGCCGCGGACCACCATGTCACGGATGGCGCGCTCGGCGTCGTCGCGGGTGAGGAGGTCCACCGTCTCGAAGGCGTGCGGCAGGCGCGTCTGGTCGATCACGCGGACGCGGCCGTCCTCGACCCAGATGGTGCGGCGCTCGCGCCCGTCCACGCGCATGGAGGTCCTCCGGCGGGGGCGCGGCCGGCGGCTCCCGCAGCCTAGGTAGGCGAGGCCGCCGCCCGCGTCGACCGCGTTCAGGCGGCCGCGGGGCGCTCCCGCGGCGAAGGGCCGAAGCGGTTGAAGCGCGCCTCTCCCGGCCAGATGGCCAGCAGCGCGGTGAGGATCAGCCCCGCGGCGGCGGCCGTCACCTGCCGCGCGTCGGCGGGGGCGTCGCCGGTGAGCGCCACGCCGAACAGCCCCACCACGACCGCCGACCACCAGCCCGCCAGCTCCAGGTCGTGCAGCCGCTTGGACAGCACCGCGCAGGTGGCGGCCAGCAGCACCACGCGCACCGGCAGGTCCGTCACCGCGTGCGCCCAGCCGGAGGGGACCGCCCCCCACGCGCGCCACGCCACCGCGCATCCGGCGACCGCCGGGAGGAAGGCCGTGCGGTCGATCCGGCCCGCGCCGTTGAGGAACAGCTGGACGAGCCCCCGCCGCCCTCCCGCGACGCGCGGCGCGGCGGCGGCGGTCGTCACGCGAACTCCACCAGCACCTCGTCGGCGGCCACGCTGTCGCCGGGCTTCGCTCCGACGATCTTCACCACGCCGTCGCGCTCGGCCTTGAGGATGTTCTGCATCTTCATGGCCTCGATCACCAGGAGCGTCTCGCCCGTCTTCACCTCGCGCCCGACCTCCACCATCACCGAGACGATCAGCCCGGGCATGGGCGACACCACGCGCTTGGAGGTGTCGGCGGGCGCGCGCCTCGGCAGCTTGGCGTGGAGCTCGGCGGAGAGCGGCGTCAGCACCAGCACCCGCGCGCGGGCGGCGCGGTGGCGGATGTCGAAGCCCTCCGCGGCGGGGGCGACGATGGCGGAGAAGGGGCGGTCGTCCAGGACGCCGCGGAACAGGGAGCGCCCGGGCCGCCAGTCGACCCCCTTCAGGCCGAGGTCTCCCTCCTGCGTGACGAGGGTCAGCCCGGCCCCGGCTTCGGAGACCCTGACCTCGCGCCGGTCGCCGGCGATGTCCACGATCCAGTCGCCGCGGGAGGCGACGCCGCCGCGCGCGCCCAGGAGCCGCTGCATGTGGACGGCCGTTACGGTCATCACGTCGCGGCCGAAGCCCTGCGGCGCGAGCCCCGCGAAGCCGTCGGGGAACTCGTCCTTGATGTAGCTGGTGGAGAGGCGGCCCGAACGGAAGCGCGCCTGGTCCATGACGGCGGAGAGGAAGGGCGTGTTGTGGCCCAGGCCCTCCAGCTCCAGGTCCTCCAGCGCCCGGCCCATGCCGTCCACGGCGGCCTCGCGCGTGGCGCCCCAGGTGCACAGCTTGGCGATCATCGGGTCGTAGAAGATGGAGATTTCGTCGCCCTCGCGCACGCCCGAGTCGTTGCGCACCCGGTAGTGTCCACGGTCGCCCTCCGCCGGCGGGGCGTAGCGCACCAGCCGGCCGATGGAGGGGAGGAAGCCGCGGTAGGGGTCCTCCGCGTAGATGCGGCTCTCCACCGCCCAGCCGTCGATCTTCAGGTCGTCCTGCCGGAAGGCCAGCGGCTCGCCCGCCGCGACGCGGATCATCTGCTCCACGAGGTCGAGCCCGGTGATCAGCTCGGTGACCGGGTGCTCCACCTGCAGGCGGGTGTTCATCTCCAGGAAGAAGAACGAGCGGTCCTGCCCCGCCACGAACTCGACCGTGCCGGCTGAGTCGTAGCTCACCGCCTTGGCGAGCGCGACGGCCTGGGCGCCCATGGCGGCGCGGGTGGCCTCGTTCAGCAGCGGTGACGGCGCCTCTTCGATCACCTTCTGGTTGCGGCGCTGGATGGAGCACTCGCGCTCGAACAGGTGGACCACGTTCCCGTGCCGATCGCCCAGCACCTGGATCTCGACGTGGCGCGGGGAGACGATGAACTTCTCGATGAAGGTGCGGTCGTCGCCGAAGCTGGCCATGGCCTCCGCCTTCACGGCCGGAAAGCCCTCGCGCACCTCGGCCTCGTCGTAGGCGACGCGGATGCCCTTGCCGCCGCCGCCGGCCGAGGCCTTGATCATCACCGGATAGCCGACCTCCTCCGACACGCGCACGGCGGTGGCGACGTCGTCGATCTCGCCCTCGTGGCCGGGCACGGTGGAGACGCCCGCCCTGGCGGCGAAGATCTTGGACTGGATCTTGTCGCCCATGGCGTCGATCGCGTCCGGATTCGGGCCGATGAAGACGATCCCCGCCTCCGCGCACTGGCGCGCGAACTCGGCGCGCTCGGAGAGGAAGCCGAAGCCGGGGTGCACCGCCTGCGCGCCCGTCGCGTGGCAGGCGGCGATGATCTTCTCAGGCACGAGGTAGCTCTGCGCGGCGGGCGCGGGGCCGATGGCGACGCTCTCGTCGGCCATCTCGACGGCCAGCGAGTCGGCGTCGGCCTCGGAGTACACCACCACCGTGGCGATCCCCATCCGACGGCAGGTCTTGATGATGCGGACCGCGATCTCGCCCCGGTTGGCGATCAGGATCTTGGAGAACATGCCCTGGTGAGTAGCCGCCGCCGCAGGTGCGCGCAAACGCAGCTCACCAGCGACGCCACCACGGCCGTTTGGGTGCGGGATGCGTTACGGAGGCCGTCGCATCCAGCAGCGCCACGGCGGCGTCCTTCCGGGCCTCGCAGGTGTTGAGCGCCGCTTCCTGCCGCACGCTGAAGGCGGCGAGCGCGCCCAGGGCCGGGCGGTCGGGCCGGTCAGGCCGGGGGCAGGGATCGCGCAGCACCTGCGCCACGGGCGGCGTCGGCGGCGGGATGGGCGCGGGCGGCGTCGTCGCGCAGGCCGTCGACAGCAGCGCTCCAGTCACGCAGCACGTCGGCGTCCAGCGGGTCGGACGCGTGGGGAAGGCGGGCGAGGGCATCGGCGGCGGCTCCGGATCGGGCGGTGGCGTGGGACTCGGCGGTTCGGGCGCCCTCGACGGCGGTGGCGGCCGCGGCGTCGAGCTCCGCCTGGGCGGAGGCCGCGCGGGCCTGCACCTGCGCCGCGGCGACCTGCGCCTGCGCACGCTCCAGCGGCGCGCGGTCGAGGCGGTGCACGGTCCAGCCCGCGGCGGCGGCCAGGGCGAGGGCGGCGGCCCCGCCGAGCGCCAGCGTGCGGTGGCGCAGGAGCGTGAGGAGAAGCGCGCTCACCCCTCCCCTCCCCGGGCGGCGGCGAAGCTCTCGCCGGTGCGCATCATGCGCGAGAGGACGGCCGCGCGCCGCCCCACCTGCGCCGCCCAGCGCGAGCGCAGCATCTGCTGCGCCGCCTCGCCGTAGCGCCCGTCGCGCACGAGGCCAAGGGTGGTCGTGAAGCCCGCAAGCCCGTCCACGCCCATGTTGAACGCCATGTCGGCCAGGACCGCGCGGCGGGGGTCGTCCAGGCCGCGCCACCAGGGCAGGCGGGCGTCGAGTGCGGCCTCCACCGCGGCCACGTCGCCGGACAGGAGGAACTGCGCCTCCACCGGCCTCAGTCCGACGTCGTCGAGGTTCCTGCCCACGCCGATGGTCAGCTTGCCCACCGTGTCGCGGTAAGGCTTCAGCCGCAGACCCTCGTGCGCGGTCAGCTGCTCGGACATTGACGCGATGAAGGTCTCGTCCGCCGCGGTCACGCCACCCCCCGCGACTTCTCGAAGGACCGCGCGGCCACCAGCGTCCCCACCGCGGCGAACAGCGCGGCCAGCTGTGCGGCGTCGGCGGGGCGGCGGATCAGCGGCCCCAGGATGAAGGCGTAGAGCGCGCAGGGCGTGAGCGCCCAGCCGAGCGAGGGCCGCCAGCCGCCTTTCAGCATCGAGGCGAGCGCCTCCTTCCTCCCCTGGTCCATCCCATCCTCCATCGGTGACGGCGAGTAGCATGGGCGCGTCCGCGCCGAGGGGGAGAAGACGCGATCTATCCCCGCATCAGAGCGCCGAGCGAGCGCTGTGGTATTCGCGGCCCAGCCGCTCCACGAGGGCGGCGGCGGGGAGCACCTGCTCCACCGCGCCCACGCCCTGCCCGGCGCCCCATATGTCCTTCCACGCCTTGGCCTTGGACTCGCCCGAGCCGAAGTCCATGGCCGAGGCGTCGCTGACGGGGAGGTTGGCGGGGTCGAGCCCGGCGGCGCTGATCGAGCCTTTCAGGTAGTTGCCGTGCACGCCGGTGAAGAGGTTGGAATAGACGATGTCCGCCGCGCCAGCGCCTGTGATCATCTCCTTGTAGCCCTGCGCGGCGTTGGCCTCGGCGGTGGCGATGAAGGCGGAGCCGATGTAGGCGAGGTCGGCCCCCAACGCCCTCGCCGCCAGGATCGCCCGGCCGGTGGCGATGGCGCCCGACAGCGCCAGCGGCCCGTCGAACCAGCGCCGGATCTCGGCGACGAGGGCGAAGGGCGAGAGCGTCCCCGCATGCCCGCCCGCGCCTGCGGCCACCGCGATCAGCCCGTCCGCCCCCTTCTCCACCGCCTTGCGCGCGAAACGGTCGTCGATCACGTCGTGCAGCGCGATCCCGCCCCAGGCGTGCACGGCCGTGTTCAGGTCCTCCCGGGCGCCCAGGCTCGTGATGACGATGGGGACGCGGTGCTTGGCGCAGGTCTCCACGTCCGCCTCCAGCCGCGCATTGGAGCGGTGCACGATCTGGTTGACGGCGTAGGGGGCCGACGGCGCCTCCGGATGGTCGCGGTCGTGGGCGGCCAGTTCCTCCCGGATGCGGTGCAGCCACTCGTCCAGGAGCGTCTGCGGCCGGGCGTTCAGCGCGGGGAAGCTGCCCACGATCCCCGCCTTGCACTGGGCGATGACAAGGTCGGGCGTGGAGATGATGAACAGCGGCGAGCCGATCACCGGCAGGCGCAGGCGGTCGAAGACGGGGGGCAGGGCCAAGGGCGTGGACTCCGGGAGAGGCGCCCACCTTAGAGCGCGCGCGCCTGCGCGGAAGCCGCCGCACGCCCGGAAGGTTGACCACGCCCCCCGCCGGACGCACATCCGGTCCATGACCGAGGGCGTCACCCTGGCCGACGGCTTCGCCAGCCCGACGCGCGAAGCTTGGCACGCCCTGGCGGAGAAGGCGCTCAAGGGCGGCGACTTCGACCGGCGGCTCGTGGCCCGCACCGCCGACGGCATCCCGCTCGGCCCGCTCGACACCGGTGACGACGCGCCCGCTCCCGCTCCGCCCTTGTGGGCTCCCCGCGACGCGCAGCGGCCGTGGGAGGTGCGCACCGTCGTCTCGCATCCGGACCCGGCGCGCGCCAACGCCCAGGTGCTGCAGGACCTGGACGGCGGCGCGGCCTCCGTGCTGCTGCGGCTGGACCCGGCAGGCGTGGACGGCGTGGCCGTCACCGCCGGCGCCTAACGGCTGAGAAACCCGTTGACGCGGTCACGCTGCCGGGCGGTACGGTCTGGTCCGTGTCCGCCCGCCTCGATCCGAGCTGGCTCGTCCTGACCAGCCGGGAGTCCCCCGACCGGTTCCGGTGCGTCGACATCTTCCGCCGCCCGGATGGCGCGCGTGCTGCAGGGCGTGCTCACCGACCTCGCCCCCGTGGCGCTCGACGCCGGCTTCCTCGGCCCGCAGGCGGCGGAGTGGCTGAGCCTGGCCGCCGGCCGCGGACCCGCCGCGCCGCTGGCGCTGCACCTCGACCCGCTGGGCGCCTTCGCCCGCGCCGGCGCCAGCCCCGGGCCGCTGGACGCCCACGTGGCCGCGGCGGGCGCGGCCGCCGCGCGCCTGGCCGCCGTCCATCCGGCGGCGAGCCTATGGCTGGCGAACGGCCGCGCCGTGCACGAGGCGGGCGGCACGGAGGCGCAGGAGCTGGGCGTCATGGCCGCCGCGTTCCTGGCCTACGCCCGGGCGGGTGAGGCGGCGGGGTCGCCGCGCGCCGCGGCGGTGGCGGGGGTGGCGCTCGGCGTTTCGGTGGACGGCCGCTTCCTCCTCTCCATCGCCAAGCTGCGCGCCGCTCGCCGGCTGCACGCCCGCATCGCAGGGGCGCTCGGCGCACCCGGCCCCGCGCGGATCGAGGCCCGCTCCTCGGACCGGATGCTGGCGCGGGCGGACGGCTGGACGAACCTGGTGCGCCTCTCCGCCGCGGGCTTCGCGGGCGCGGTTGGAGGCGCGGACGCTCTGGTGCTGTCGCCCTTCAGCGCGCCGCTGGGCGCCCCCACCGACCTGGCCCGGCGCCAGGCGCGCAACACCCAGCTCGTGCTGCAGGAGGAGGCGCACCTCGGCCGCGTGGCGGATCCTGCCGCGGGCTCCTGGTCGCTGGAGCGCCTCACCGACGCCCTGGCCCGCGAGGCCTGGCGCGTCATGCAGCGCATCGAGCAGGAGGGCGGCCTCGCCGCGGCGCTCCTCGCGGGTCGGCTGCAACAGGAGGTCAGCGCCGCGCGCGCGGCGCTGGAGCGCGACGTGGCGACCCGGCGCACGGGGCTGGTGGGCGTGTCGGAGTTCCCCTCGCTGGCGGAGGCGCCGGTGGAGGTGGAGGCGCCCACCCCGTCCGACCTTCCCGACACGGCCGCCGACCCGCGCTTGCCGGGCGAAGACGACGCGGCGGCGCCGCTCGCGCCCATGCGCCTGTCCGCCGCCTTCGAGCGCCTGCGCGCCCGCGCCGCCTCCGCCGCATCCCGCCCGGTCGCCTACCTGGCGGAGCTGGGCCCCGCCGGCGACCACGCCGCGCGCTCAGGATTTGCGCGCAACCTCCTGGCGGCGGGCGGTGTCGCCGCCGACGCGGGTCCGCTCGACGACGCGGCGGGGCGGGCCGTCGCGGTCCTCTGCGGCTCCGACGCGGCCTACGCCTCCGAGGGGGGCGAGGCGGTCCGCAGCCTGCGGGCGCAGGGCGTGCGCAAGATCTGGATCGCCGGGCCGGAGCTGGACGGGACCGACGGGCGCCTGTCCGCCGGGTGCGACGCCCCCGCCGTCCTCGACGCGCTCCTGACGGCGCTCGGCGCATGAGCGGCTACACCGCCGACAGCTGGGGCGAGGCCGTCGTCTTCACCGGCCGCATCGCCGCCCAGGCCGACGTCACCGCGGGCGCCGCCGTCTTCGCCATGGGCGACACGCTCGACCCGCAGCTCATGGACGAGCCCCTGCCCGCCCCCGTGCTCTGGTACGAGGACGAGGACGCGCCCGACCTCCCCCTGGCCGCCGTGGTGGTCCAGGCCGAGGCGCACGCCACGGAGGAGGGCGAGGTGCTGGAGGTGCTGACCAAGGCAGACCTCGACGACGCGCTACGGACCGACGGCAGGATCGCCGTCTCGGCGCTCTCGGGGGCCGGCATGGACGAGCTCCTGACGCGGGTGCGAGACGCCGCGGAAGCG
>CAXSHO010000001.1:658-4149 GCA_964237305.1 uncultured Caulobacteraceae bacterium | reverse complement strand
GGTGCTGGGCCTGCTCCTGCCCGACGGGCGCACCGCCGTGGGCTTCGCCGACGACGTGGACTGGGTGGAGGCCACCGACCCCGTCTGGCGCGACGCGGTGGAGGAGGCGCTGTTCTCCGGAGGCGGCGCATGACGGAACCCGACTTCGCCACCCTGGCCTACGAAGCCGAGCCGCCTGCTTGCATGGACGCCGCGGCCGGCGAAAGCTGGGTCACGCCCGAGGGGCTGACGCTCGCGCCTTCCTACGGCCCCGAGACCCTGGCGGGCCTCGACCACCTCCACGGTCTGCCCGGGATCGCGCCCTTCGGCCGCGGCCCCTACCCGACCATGTACGCCACCAACCCGTGGACCATCCGCCAGTACGCCGGCTTCTCCACCGCCGAGGACTCCAACGCCTTCTACCGCCGCAATCTCGCCGCCGGGCAGAAGGGCCTGTCGGTGGCCTTCGACCTCGCCACGCACCGCGGCTACGACAGCGACCACCCGCGCGTGGCCAGCGACGTGGGCATGGCGGGCGTGGCGATCGACTCCATCCTGGACATGCGCACGCTCTTCTCCGGCATCCCGCTGGACCGGATGAGCGTGTCGATGACCATGAACGGCGCGGTGCTGCCGATCCTGGCGCTCTACATCGTCGCAGCGGAGGAGCAAGGGGTCGGGCCTGAGAAGCTGTCCGGCACCATCCAGAACGACATTCTGAAAGAATTCATGGTGCGCAACACCTACATCTACCCGCCCGCCGGCTCCATGCGCATCATCTCAGACATTTTCGGCTACACCGCGCGGCACATGCCCAAGTTCAACTCCATCTCGATCTCCGGCTACCACATGCAGGAGGCGGGCGCCTCGGCTGACCTTGAGTTGGCTTACACGTTGGCGGACGGGATCGAATACATTCGGGCCGGCGTGGCGGCCGGGCTGGACGTGGACAGGTTCGCCCCGCGCCTCAGCTTTTTCTGGGCGATCGGGATGAACTTCTTCATGGAGGTGGCGAAGATGCGCGCCGCCCGCCTTCTGTGGGCGAAGCTGGTGCGCCGCGAGTTCGCCCCCGCCGACGACCGCTCGCTGTCCTTGCGCACCCACTGCCAGACCTCCGGCTGGTCGCTGGCCGCGCAGGACGTGTTCAACAACGTCGCCCGCACCACGGTGGAGGCCATGGCCGCGACCAACGGCGGCACGCAGAGCCTGCATACGAACAGTCTGGACGAAGCCCTCGCCCTGCCGACGGATTTCTCCGCCCGCATCGCCCGGAACACCCAGCTGTTCCTCCAGATGGAGAGCGGGCTGCCCAAGACCGTCGATCCCTGGGGCGGCTCCTACTACGTCGAGCGGTTGACGCACGACCTGGCCGCCCGCGCGCTCGACCACATCGCGGAGGTGGAGCGGCTCGGCGGCATGGCGCGCGCCATCGAGGCGGGCGTCCCCAAGCTGCGCATCGAGGAGGCGGCCGCCAAGACGCAGGCGCGCATCGACTCCGGTCGCCAGACCGTGGTGGGCGTGAACCGCTACCGGCCCGACTCCGCCGAGGAGATCCCGGTGCTTAAGGTCGACAACGCCCGGGTGCGCGAGCGCCAGACCGCCAAGCTGGTGCAGCTGCGCACCGAGCGCGACCAGCGGGAGGTGGACTCCAGGCTGCAGGCCCTGGCCGACGGCGCCCGGGGCTCGGCCAACCTTCTGGAGCTGGCGGTGGACGCCGCCCGCGCCAAGGCCACCGTCGGCGAGATGTCCGCGGCGCTGGAGGGCGTCTGGAGCCGGCACAAGGCCGTGGTTCAGGGCGTGCGCGACGTCTACGGCCGCGAGGCGGGCGCGTCCGACCCCAAGCTCGCCCGCGCCCGCGACCTCGTCCGCGCCTTCCAGGAGACGGACGGGCGGCCCCCCAAGGTCTACGTCGCCAAGATGGGCCAGGACGGCCACGACCGGGGCCAGAAGGTGGTGTCCACCGCCTTCGCCGACCTGGGCTTCGAGGTGGAGATCGGCCCCCTGTTCCAGACGCCCGCGGAGGCGGCGCAGCAGGCGGTGCAGGCCGGCGTGCACGTGATCGGCGCCTCCTCGCTCGCCGCCGGGCACCTGACGCTCGTGCCCGAGCTCAAGGCGGAGCTGGAGAAGCTGGGGCGCGACGACATCCTGGTGGTGGTGGGCGGCGTGATCCCGCCCGGCGACTTCCCCGCGCTGCGCGACGCGGGGGCGGTGGCGATCTTCCCGCCCGGCACGGTCATGGCCGAGGCGGCGGTGGAGCTTCTGGAGCGGCTGAACGAGCGGCTGGGCTACGCGCAGACCCAGGCGGCCTGACGCCGCGGCTCAGCCCAGGAACACCGTGCGGCGCGCCCCCAGGCGACGCCGCTCCGCTTCCGCCTGCGCCTCCAGTTCGGCGGTGCGCGCGCCCTCCGCGTAGTGGGTCGCGTCGATGGCTTTCAGCAGCAGGCGCGCAGCGCGACGATGGCCGCGGAACAGCCCTGCGATCAGGTCGCCCGCGATCCCCGCCAGCGGGATGAGGTCGAAGGCGCCGATCGCCGTGCGGGCGCCGACCAGGGCGGCCGCCGCTGTGAGCGCGCCTGCCGGAACGTGCGCCCGATGGCCCGCCGCCAGGAGCCACGCGCCGGCCCCCAGGCTGTAGGCCTCGCCGACGAAGGGGATGAACTCCAGCACGCCGTCCCAGCCGAAGCGGAACGGCCCGACGCGCACGAGGTCGTCGGACACGCGGCCGATCCGCTCGATGGTCGCCCGCGCCGCCGCCACCTCCGCCCGGCTGCGCGCCGGAGCCAGGAGGACAGCCCCGCGCGGCGGGCTCAGGCCACGCCCCCGCCCGATCCGTGCGCGCCGCCGCCGCCGGCCGCGGCGGCGGCGAAGCCCGACGCCGTCGCGACGGAAGGCGGCGTGTGGGCCATGAGCGCCTCCGCCGGCTCGGCCAGCCCGGACGCGGAAGGATCGGCGACGTCGCCGGGGGTGTCGGCGGGCGGAGGCGCGTGGGCCATCACCGCCTCGGGATGCGCCGCCCCGTCCGCCCCGCCCCGGGCGTCTAGGTTGGTGCGCTCGACCGTCTCCGCGCGCCCGCGCGCCCACTGGGTCCACCACCAGAAGGCCACGCCGGCTCCCGCCGCGGCCAGGGCGGTGGCGCCGAGGGCGGGGACCAGGCGGCTCGGCCGCTCGTCCTGTGGGTGCGGGAGGTGGTCGTGCAGCCAGACGAGCGGACGGCCGAGGTCCTCGTCGCGCAGGCGGCGCACGCGGCGGCCGCTCTTCCTCAGGAGGTCTTCGAGGGTGTCACGGAACATGGCGGCACACGGGGCTGGATCGGCGCAGGAGAGGCTCGCCCTGCGGAACCCCCGAGAGCTAGGCCGGTTGCGGATCGCCGAACGTGTTCGCCACCACGCGACCGTCCGCCCCACCACACAGGGCCAGCACGCCCCGCGCCACCGCTTCCGCCTCGTCGGCGAGAGGCGGGCCGCCCAGGAGGATCATCGCGCAGCCGTTGAGCTTCAGCGGGTCGTCGAGGG
>CAXSHO010000001.1:0-648 GCA_964237305.1 uncultured Caulobacteraceae bacterium | reverse complement strand
CGCAGGCGTAGCTCCACGGATGCGGACGGCGGCGGCGAGAGCGCCTCCAGCCGTCCCAGCAGCCGGTCGAAGCCGTCCAGGTCCTTCAACGGCGCCCAGATCAGCACGGGCTCGCCGCGCGCCAGCGCCGCGCCGGCGGCCTCCGCCAGCCGCTCCGCCTCGTCGCCGCGCTCGAAGGGCGGGTCGATCAGCACGGCGCGACGCACGCCTTGGGGCGCGGTGACGGCCGCGGCGTAGCCGTCCGCCTCGCGCACCTGCGTCGCAACGCCGGCGAGCCCGGAGAGGACGCGGCGCAGTTCCGCGGCGTCGTCGGCGCGCAGCTCGCAGCCGACGTAGCGATCGCCCGCCCGCAGCGCCCGGACGGCCAGGACGGGCGAGCCCGGGTAGAGGGGCCCCGCACCGCCGCCGTTCATCGCCCGCACGGCCGCCGCCAGCGCCTGCGCGATCCCGCCCGCCGCCTCGCCCGACCGCGCCGCGGGGACGGCGGACAGGTCGTACAGCCCCGCCCCCGCGTGCGTGTCGAGAAGCTCCAGCGGCGAGCCGTCCGCCGTCAGGGCCGCGAGCCAGCGCAGGAGGACGGCGTGCTTGAACACGTCGGCGAAGTTCCCGGCGTGATAGCCGTGGCGATAATTCATTCGCAGAAAACAC